>JAAUQZ010000291.1 GCA_012033355.1 Leptolyngbyaceae cyanobacterium RM1_406_9
TCTGATGGTAAGTTTTGCAGGTAATAGCTGGGATAGCCCCTCAGTTTTTAATTTGGGTAGAGAATTCCTGGTAGTCGTTTTTGATTGGCCCGTCCCCAAATTTGAGGCATATCGAGCCAAAGAGCCGGGTAATAGCGGAAAAAATCTTCCCAGGGGTTATCAAACAGCAGGCTTTCTGGATAAACGCCTTGCTCAGCGTCTCGCCAATCTGTTTCGAGCAACTGATTAAGCCGCTGTTGAATTTTGAGCAGGAGTTCTGGTGTGAGTCGATTGGCTGGGCGATCGCGCGGCGGATCAAGTAGAGTCAGTAACTGACTACTAAGGGTTTTGTGAGCCAGCCCAAAATAACTTTTGCCCTGTTGAAAAGTTTGGTACGCCAACTTGGTCAAAGGGGCAGCTAAAGGTGCAGCCATGAGATACAGCTAAATTAAGGAACGATTGTTTACTTGTGAATAATTGTAACGAAATAATTATAAGATTCTCCACGCCTTAAGGTGTAGAGTCGTTAAGACGGAATAGCTGAGATTTGCCCTCGTTCGGCAACATAGCGTAGGGAATTAAGCCAGGAACCTGAGCGCTGAAGAGTTAATCGTGTGAATGATGAGCTTAGTTAACTTTTGGGGTGCCTCTCATGATTTCAGTTTTAGTGTTGACGGTAATGATGGTTGGGACAACTTACGCTCTGTTTAATTCCCGTGCTTTAGCAGAGTGTATTTTCCGCTCATTAAAAAATATCACCGTTGAAGACTCGATAGACAATTTGACACACGCTTAGAGGTCGGGGAGCATTCCGTAAACCAGAATGCTCCCGACCTCTAAGTATGTCTCTGTCTACCTGCACTAAATCCTCAATGTCGGTACGCAATTGTACGTAGGAAGTTCATTGAGAGGGTGGTCAGGTTCTATTTCATTGTCTTGGCTTCACAAAAACATCCGTTTTGACTTCTCTTTTCAAAGAGTCAGTAAAATTGCTGTAGGCTCATGTAACATTTTTTACTAGTTTGATACAACTAAGGTGAGACACGGGTGCCGTCAGAAAGAAGCATATCTACCCTGAAACATCGCTTTCAACAGCATTATTTTTTGTGTTTCCGATGTAAGTTCTTCCTAAAAAGGAAAATCTAAGTATGCTTGAATCTTCTAAATTTTCAAATTCTAAAAAGCATTCAGCCTGGATTAGTAATAAAGACTTTGCGTTTTGTACGTTAGCTTTGGGTCAAAAATATCGCTTGCTAGCTAAAGAGTTGGCAAAAGATTTAGAAGTTCATTCTTCCGGAACAATGCTAGTTGTAGGCACAGACCAGCCTGGTGATTTCAGTGAATGTGCTAATGTTATTGCTTTCAAGCAGTTTCAGAAGGGCGTTTTACACTGCTACCATGATAAGCGCTTTGTGATTGAGAAAACACTCACCAAATTTTCAGTTGCAATACAGATTGACGCAGACACAAGAATAGTTTCTGATTTGCCTCAAGATATTGAATGGCCCCCTGGAATTACGGCAGGACATACAGAGGCTCTAGCTGACCACGTTAAACGATACAATCTAGAACGGTTAACCACTCTCCAAAAAATTGCACGAAAACTCAATATTTCCCTTGACGATTCAATCTACATTGGCGAGTCTCTATTTGCTGTATGTAGAGATAATGGCAAAGAAAAGAAGTTTTTGAAGTATTGGGACATTATTGCTCGCTACCTGGAGTTAAACGGTATCCACAGTGGTGAGGGGAATGCAATTGGGTTAGCTGCGGCAAAAGCAGAGCTTAATATATCAACTAACGCTAGCTATGAGACGATTAACCAGGCAAGAAAGCATATTGATGCTTCTCTTCAAAAGAGTAAGAAGAAAACATTATGGGCAAAGACTCAAAATAGGTTGAGCTATCACTATCGGTTAAATTTAACCCGAGCGATCGCCTTGAAAGATTTTGAGCTTTACTATCGATGATTTACTCTAAAGTTGGGCGATCGCTCTCGAAGACCTCAACTTATCTAACTTCAGTCAGTTCGACTACATTGCCATCTGGATCGTGAGTAAATAATGCCGCTCGACCAGAGGCACTCAATTGTGCGTCCAACCCACAAGTCTTAAGATGTGCTTTAGCAGCTTGGAGATCGTCCACTGCAAAGGCAACATGGCGGTTGCGCCCCCATTTTTCACGGTTGTGCAAGCCGCTGGGAGTGGTTGCGTCTAGAATCAAGTGGATCTGAGTGTTACCAACTTGATACCAGGCTCCAGGGTACTTAAGCTGGCGATCGATCTTAGAGAGTCCCAACACGTTTCCATAAAAATGTTCAGCTCTTGCCAGATCAGAAACTAAAATGGCAGCGTGAAGATAGTGAATGATTTGCATGAGTATTCCTGTATAAGGATCGCTATGGGCGACGAACCGCGAATCAAGGCTTTTCTGACGAATCTACTCTATGGGTGGTTCTTCCACGACTTGAGGCTGGCTCGGTGGAATGCCCTCGATCGCAATTAGTGCTTCCATCACCCCTCTGGCGATCGGGGCGGCAACGGTAGAGCCGTAGGCATCTTCTCCCTGCGGCTCATCAATTACAACCAGCACGACATATCGTGGTGATTCGGCGGGGAGAATGCTAACAAAGCTAGTGATGCGGGCGTAATCATGATAGCCACCATCGGAACTCACTTTTTGTGCAGTTCCGGTTTTGCCTGCAATTCGATACCCCAAAATCTGAGCCGATTCCCCTGTGCCATCCTGAACTGCTGCCTCCATCATGCCCAGGACGGTTTGGGCCGTTTGGGGAGAGAATATCCTGCGGGGTGCTGGCAGTTTGGATCGCCAGTAGGCTTGCCCTTCACTGTTGTAAAGTCCCCGTACCACATGGGGGACGACCATTTCGCCCTGGTTTGCCAGAGCGCCATGCAGTTGCAGAAGTTGAATTGCTGTCAGCGAGAAGCCATGCCCAAATGCGGTTGTTGCAGGCTCTACCGGAGAGCCAACAAATTGCTCCAGGCTCTTAATTTGTCCCTGGCTTTCAAAGGGCAGGTCGATACCGGTGGGTTGCCCCAATCCAATTTTTTCTAGCCAGCCATAGTAATCGGCTGGGTCCAGGCTTTCCATGATGTGAACCATCCCAACGTTACTGGAGTATTGAACAATTTCCTGGACACTGACTGATCCCCGACCGCCGCCGCGTTCGTTGTAGTCTGCATTCTGAATTGGCCAACCATCGACCTCGATCCAGCCTTCGTCGTAAAACACGTCGTTGGGGCTAACTGTTCCTGACTCTAGGGCGATCGCCACATTGATCGGCTTAAAGGTCAACCTGGCTCATAGGAGTCGGTCAAAACCCAGGTTCGGAAGAGATCCATATTGAATCGGTAATACTGGTTGGGGTCGTAAGATGGCTCGGCCACCATAGACAGAATTTCGCCCGTCCGCACGTCCATTACCATGACGGCTCCCCGCTTGGCGCTAAACTGCTGCATCTGCTGCTCTAGTGCTAGACGGCTGGCCCGCTGCAAACGGCTGTCCAGCGTAATTTGTAGCTGAAGGTCATCCTGGCGCAAAAAGCTTCCCGGCAGGTCATCAGGAATGATTGCGCCATCTCCAGCACGGCTAACTTGAACTGGCTCTATCGATCGCTCCAGAATGCTTTGCTGGCTATATTCCAAGCCTGCCTGCCCCTGCCGCTCGGTGTTGACATAGCCAACAACGGTCGCAAACAGGTCTTGCTGTGGGTAAAACCGCTGCTGCTGCCGCTCTAGCTCCAGCCCATCTAAGCCCAGGTTAGCAACCCGGTCGGCTGTCTCTTCATTCAAGGCATATTCAACTCGGATGCCGCTGTCGTCAGAAGAGAATAGCTGTAATAGCTCCTGTTCTGAACGATTTAAGATGGGCGCGAGTTGGTTGGCGATCGCCTGCTGAGACTGCTTAAACAAAAATGGATGAGCGTATAGCGTGTGGGCGGGTTCGTCGATAGCGACTACATTCCCCTGGCGATCGATAATTGGGCGGCGGGGCACAAAGGGTCGCAAAGCGGTAACTTGCTGGTTTTGGGCCCGCTGGCGCAGAGTAGGAGCCTGAATAATTTGCAGTCGCACCAGGTTAAGCGCCAGTCCCATTCCCCCCAATCATCAAAATTCCCCAGACCGCGAGCAGTCGCGATCGGCTGGTAGATTGCTCGCCCCGTAGATGTTGCCCCTTCTCGATAGCGTTATGGCTGCGGAGGTTGCGAAAGGGGGGAAAAGAGATAGCCATCTCGGTCAATATCCTAAAGGTGCCATTTGAATTGTTTTAGGCGCAGGGTTAGGCTGAACGGGGGCAGGCTGAGAAAGGGGTGCAGGCTGCAAAAAGATCGCGTTGGTCGGGTCGGGCATAGATAGCCCAGATGCCGGATCTTCTGCCTCTTGAGCCATCTGATCTTTGAGTACCTCGGTTGCGGCGATAAGCTGACGCTCCTGACGCTGTAGCGCCTCAAGCCGCTGATATTCTTTACCCCAAAGCTGTTGTGAGTAAACCGTCCAACCGTAGACTGCCAGCGCAGATGTAACCAGAGAAAACGTCACCACTGTAGACGTTCGTTGAGCAAAAGTTAAAGCCCGTAGCCATAAAGGAGTAGCTGGCTGAACGGGTAGCTGCACCATTCGACGAACATTAGCCTGGGAAGCAGTGGACTGAAGCTGAGACTGCCCCGATCGCCGTTCAATAGACGGTTGCAACTGAGCAACTTTAGATCCTCCTGCATAACTGCCAGGTTGCCTGGGTGGAAAGCGGTGGTTAGAAACATTGGATCTAAGTGCAGCAGTCATGACCTTACTCCTCAACGAATGACGATAATGCTAGTCGTTCTTTTCAACCTGTGGTTGCATTGATCTACAGGGGGGCTATTTTGCAACAGGACTGCTCGATTTAACAGTATTCAAGTATGCAGCAATGTAACAAGTAAACTACTAAATTTCCCAAATTTTCTAATCAAATCCAAATTTTCTACAAAAACCGGAGTTTCTCAGAGGGAACCTTAGAAGCGAGGTCTGCTTTTACCCGCAAGTAAGGTACTGGATCTCAGAGCTATCCTGACTCGTTTTGAGTTCTTCAGTTAGGGTAGATGATGCCTGAGTGAGGTTTGATCTGAACAAATTTGAGCTGAACCAAACCTGATCTAAACCCAGCCTGATCTAAATGTAGATCCGACAAACTAAATAATTACACGATAGTTGGCCATTTCAGCAAAATCCTGCCTACAAAATCAGAGAGGGCATCTCTGAGAGATACCCCGATTTGGTGATTCAATTTTGCACAGATTCAGCGGCTTCTAGATCTTTGTGCCGCACTTGGGACAAAAGTTGTTAGTCGCAAGGTTTTCGGTGCCGCAACTGCTGCATGGGATCAGGTCAAGTTGCTGTCTAGATTTAGGGCGTTCAGGTAAACCAATCATTTGAGCGTTGCTCTTGCCAGGAGCCACCATTGGGTAGCAGTTTTCGTCTTTGGTGACGCGGACATCCATCAGTACGGGGCCGTCGTGAGCTAGCATCTCGGCGATCGCCCCCTCCAAATGATCCCGCTCGGTTACAATCATGCCCTTGATCCCAAAGGCTTGAGCCAAGATGACAAAATCTGGCATCCCGACTTCCATGTTGGAAGAGGAGTAGCGTTCACCGTAAAAGGCTTGCTGCCACTGGCGCACCATCCCCTGCCAGCCGTTGTTGAGAATTACTGTTTTAACATTGATGCCATATTGAGCCAGAGTGCCAAGTTCCTGCAAATTCATCTGAAAGCTAGAATCACCGCTGACGCAAATCACCTGCTCATCGGGAAGCGCCACCTTCACACCCATCGCTGCGGGCATTCCAAACCCCATTGTGCCCAGTCCGGCGCTGGAGACCCAGCGGCGCGGTCCATTCTTGAGGAACTGTGCTGCCCACATTTGGTGCTGTCCTACATCGGTGGTGTAGTAAGCGTCGGGAGCCTGACGGCTGAGTTCAACAATGACTTCCTGAGGCGCAATGCTATCTGGGTAGCTGGGTACGACCAGGGGATAGTCTTCCCGCCAGCGCTCGATTCGATTAAGCCATGCTTGAGTTTGGGTGGGATCAGCCGGAATGCCGTCTTCCAGGTCGCGGCGCAGCAAATCGGTTAACACCTGCCGTACATCTCCAACGATAGGCACTTCAGGGGTGCGATTTTTGCCCACTTCGGCTGGGTCAATGTCGATGTGAATGACTTTAGCGTGAGAGGCAAATTCGTCGAGCTTGCCCGTCACGCGATCGTCAAATCTTGCTCCAACTGCAATCAACAGGTCACATTCACTTACGGCAAAGTTGGCGTAGGCAGTGCCGTGCATCCCCAACATCCCAACTGCCAGGGGATGGTTTTCGTCAAATGCGCCTTTGCCCATCAGGGTGGTGGTGACGGGTAACTGAAAGCGTTCTGCTAAAGTTTGAATTTCAGCGTGGGCACCAGCGGCGATCGCCCTCCCCCGACATACAGCAACGGCTGTTTTGCCTGCCGGATTAGCTTCAACGCCTGACTCAACTGGCGCGGATTGCCCTTCACCGTTGGACGATAGCCCGGTAGCTTAACGCTTC
>JAAUQZ010000292.1 GCA_012033355.1 Leptolyngbyaceae cyanobacterium RM1_406_9
GAAATTGTTGGAGTCGCAGCAATTGAGGAAGCATCTTCCGGCAGTCTCAGCTATGTGGAAGGGGCAAAGTTTGCAGACTGAAGTGAGCAAAACGGCTGCCAGCGCCCTAATTTTGCCGCTAGATGAGGCATTGCAGGCGCAGGCAACCGCACGTCAGATCGCCTGGATTGCCACTCACAGCCACGTCTGGCTTTTGCTCAGGCGATCGCCCTGTTCTACCAACCCTTTTGCCCTGCACCTGAGATTCACCCGACGGCGGTGATTCATCCTTCTGTACAGATCGGTGAAGCGGTGGCGATCGGTGCCCATGTGGTGATTCAGGCAGGGGTGAGAATTGGTAGTCAGGTTTGCATTCACCCGAATGTGGTGATTTATCCAGAGGCGCAAATTGGCGATCGCACCGCTCTACACGCCAACTGTGTGATTCACGAACGCACCCAAATCGGTGCGGACTGCTTGATTCATAGCGGTGCGGCGATCGGTTCCGAGGGGTTTGGCTTTGTGCCTACGCGAGAAGGCTGGTTCAAAATGGAGCAGTCGGGCTATACGGTTTTAGAAGATGGGGTTGAGGTCGGCTGCAATTCAGCGATCGATCGCCCCGCAGTTGGGGAAACCCGCGTTGCCCGCAACACCAAAATCGACAACATGGTTCACATTGCTCACGGCTGCCAGGTTGGTGAGGCTTGTGCAATGGCGGCGCAGGTAGGACTGGCAGGCGGAGTCAAAATCGGTAAGCGGGTGATTCTGGCGGGTCAGGTGGGCTTGGCTAACGGGGCGCAAATGGGGGATGGGGCGATCGCCTCTGCTAAGACGGGCGTTCACGGTAACGTTCCACCAGGCGAGACGGTTTCGGGCTATCCGGCAGTTCCCCACAGGCTTTATCTCAAAGCTTCTGCGGTTTACAACCGTCTACCAGAGATGTATCAGACGTTAAAGCGACTCCAGCGCCAATTAGGGGATGACTCCTAAGAAACGTAAATGAAGCAATGTGCAGCTAATCTAAAAATCCTGACTTCTGTGGGGCAGGCATCTTGCCTGTTTGCTTTGGACGGGCAAGATGCCCATCCCACTTTAATTGCCAGTTCCCCAACAACCCCTCAGTCCTGCGTTGCCAAAACGCCATTTAGGAAAATGTCTGCCAGACCTTCTGCCATTTCCTGCATTGCCTGCGGGGAAGACCCTTCTACCATCACGGTGTCCTGGCTAAACCCGGCGATGGTAAACATCCCTAGAAATACCTGAGCCACAATTCTAGGATTCATCGGGCGGTAAATACCCCGATCCATTGCGGTTTGGAAGAAGGCTTCGGCTACGTCGGTCATTTTGGCAATTACGTCAGACTGAATGCGATCGCGCAAATCAGGGTGAAACTGCGCTTCCATGAAGCAAACCCTGAGCATATCGGCGTTTTGGTGCAGGTTGAGCATCCGCCGCCGCATCACTTGGGCGATCGCCTTGTAGCTGCCCATTTCGCTTAACTCGGTTAGCAGATCCGTGAGAATCTCTACCCAGCCCTGCGTTGCCACCTCAATCAAAATTGCTTTCTTGTTCTCAAAATGGCGAAATAGAGTACCTTCAGCAACTCCGGCCGCCTGTGCCAGATCACGAGTGGTTGTGCCATCATAGCCCCGGCGGGCAAATAGCCGTTGGGCGGCTTTTAGAATGCGCGTTTGCGTCTCTACCTCAGTAGTGGGGGGACGATGGAAAATTTGCATAACCGAGGACTCAACGCCAACAAATATGTGTAGGAATATTGTCCACTACTTTATTAGCCAATCCGCAAATCGTTTACACAAAATTACGTTGGAAATTTATTTTGTTTCTAACCAAACAAAATCCAGAACAAGGGGCTTAAGCCCCTTGTCTCAAGAAACCGAGCCAAAGCTTTTGAAGGTGTGGTAATTGCGATTTCATTTAGGGATAGGAACCGAACCCAACCTATTTATCACCTCAGATACAGTAATAACAGAAGTCAAGGAATTAAAACTCTTGAACTTCTAACAGAAATTGAGAGAATTGGAGACAACAACTATGGCACTGGTTCATTGGGCACCGTTCAGAGAAATCGAGAGCTTGCAGCGGGAAATGAATCAACTGTTTGATACCCTCGCTCCCGCTACAAACGGAGACACAGGAAGAGTTTCATTCATTCCTGCCGCAGAAATTCAGGAAACACCTGAGGCAGTTCACCTAAAAGTTGAAATTCCAGGTCTAGAGGCAAAAGATTTAGATGTTCAGGTGACTGCTGACGCAGTTTCTATTAGCGGCGAACGCAGATCTGAAACTCGCACTGAAGAGAAGGGCGTGACTCGTTCAGAATTTCGTTACGGTAGATTCCGTCGCGTTGTTCCCTTGCCTGCTAGAGTGCAAAACGACAAAGTAGAAGCCGATTACAAAGATGGCATTCTGACTTTGAATTTGCCTAAAGTTGAGGCAGAGAAGAACAAAGTCGTGAAGGTGAATGTGGGTTAGGCAAGATGCGGGATGAAGGGTGAAGGATGAGCGTAACTAACAAAGTTGAGGCTTGTATAGTTTTGGCTTGCTGGAGCCTTTTTATCTCTGAGTGACTACTCCCTTCCCGGTTAAAGATTAGGCACAAAAGATCAGGGAAGCGGGGCGCATCCCTGATCTTTTAGTAGGAAAGGAGTAAGTTCATGAAAAAGCGAGATCAGACTGATCTCGCTTTTTTAGTGCCCATTTGAATTAGAGCTGCGATGAATTCTATACAGGGTTAGCACCGTCCAGTCCCTTGTGAGATTTGATCGGTCGCAAACTCTGGTTTAACTCGCACTATGTAGAGGAAGTGAACCTATAAAACCCGGAAAACTCGAGCGGAGACATAACTTTGCGATGCTTTCACTCAGGAAATCCGGGTTTTATTGAATTCACAATCTTAAAGAAATTAGGTCGATCAGCAAAAGAAAAAATCCTCTGCTGCGACTGCCTTTTGCTATGACTGTGCTGGAGCCTAAAAACTGAGCCGTTGTGCTTTTTGCGATCGCCTTTATGAAAATCTGGTCAGCGTTTCACAGAAGCTTGTGTAGGGTAGACCAACCTCATACAGGACTAGCGCATCTAAGCAAACTAGCGACTAGCAGCAGCTAACGGCACCATTTCAGCTTCGTCATCTTCTGGCACCTTCAAGCTAGGGAACAGAAAATGATTTTCTTCAACATACTGAGCGCCAAACAGCCCTTTCTCTGCCCAAAAGTATCGATCTGTGGTGTGTTCGTTTCGCTTCACAAGCAGCAAAGCTGGGGGCAAAATGCCTTCGGCTTGAATGAATTTTCGAGCTGCTGTGACGGGTTTCTCTTCGCCACTTTCGATACTATATTGAGGCACCAATTCCAGGATTCTGCGCCCCTCCTGACGACGACGACTCTTACGCTTGCGTCTCCTTGCCAACCTCCTTACCTCCTCTCTTAACTGACAGGTGTAATCGTAGTTACAAAATACGAAAACCGTCGAAAGTATATCGGCTTGAGTCTAAGATTTCAACTTCCCTTAAATTTTCGATACAAAGTCTTAAGATGTTTATAAAAGTTCCTTTCACGATGTTTATAGCCTTGCGGTGTAATGATCCCCACTGTTTGCCTGAGCTAAGATCGCCGGGATCAGGTAGGAATTGAGAGCGGGAATTTATAATTTTTGTAGTGAGTCATGAGAGCGATTACCCCAAAGGAGGAACTGCTTCGCATCGCCCCTGTTTCCGCTGTACGCTGTGAAAGCACCTGGATCATCCTGGTGCTGGATTATAGCTGTCCTGCGATCGCTCTATGATTGCCCTAAGATCACCCGCCTGACTGTATGTTGATGCCTGCTAGCTCTGAATTTGTTGCTCTGTGCCGCGCCCAAATTGCGCTGCTGACACAGGGGCTAGGTGCATCCTTTAGTGCGGTTTACCTGACAGAAGAGTTAACCGATGGAAATGCAAACGCTCAGTTGATCCCCATTGTTACTTACCCAGAGGCAGAAACCTGGCGCGAAGAGCAAATGCCTGCCCTCTGGTCAACTCAAATAGGCACCAGTCCTAATTTGCGGCTATTGTTGCCTGAAGCCTCAGCTTCTCTACAGGAGGGCAATCTACCTGACAGCGAGAAACCAAATCGAGAGATCCATGCTCACGGCTATACACCCAAAAATAGGGCATCAGAGGAGCTTTCCTATCCGCAGCAGGTTGTTTTACCGCTGATCCATGAAGGGGTTGTTATGGGTTTGCTGGTGACGGCCAGACCGGAAGCAGATTGGACAGTGAGCGAACAGGCTCAAATTGAAAAAGTTGCTCGAACTTTGGCGATCGCCTGTGTCCTTGACCAGCGATCGCAGTGGCTTGACCAGGATTTGCGCCAGCAGCGCCTGTTGCAAACCCAACAGCATGATGTGTTTGATGACCTGCTGCACCAGTTTCGCAACCCGCTGACAGCGCTGAGAACCTTTGGCAAACTGCTGTTGCGCCGATTGACCTCAAATGATGCAAACCGCAATGTAGCGACTAGCATCGTGCGGGAAAGCGATCGCCTCCAGGAATTGTTGCAGCAGTTTGATGCCGCCATTGACATGGGTGAGGCAAATCTATTGCCGCCTGTAGACCCTTCAAAACCTGCGAGTTGGTCGGCTCAAATCGACAATTCCAACGCTGCAAATGATATTGTAGCTGCCCCTAAACCCGTTCCTTTGCTGCCTGGAACCCATTTCTTAACCGGAACTGCGCTAACCCTGGAGCCGCATTTGCTAAGTGAGGTGTTGGAACCGCTATTAGAGGCCGCAGAGGCGATCGCCCAAGACCGTCAGCTAGAGCTACGTGCGGTCATTCCGCCTAATCTGCCGCCCGTACAAACCAACCCAAAGGCACTCAGGGAAGTGTTGAATAATCTGATTGACAATGCGCTGAAATATACTCCTCCAGGGGGTAAGGTTTACGTCTGGGCAACCTCACGCCAGGGCAGGCAATCCGTAATTGTTGCCGATACGGGCAGCGGCATTCCCCTTGCAGACCAGGCGCACATTTTTGAGCGGCACTATCGCGGTGTGCAGGCAGAAACCGATATCCCTGGCAGTGGTTTAGGGCTGGCGATCGCCCACGATCTCGTGAATCGAATACAGGGTGAGATTCAAGTGTTTAGCCCCGTAGAGCGGCTATTTGGGCAAGCGGGGGGTGATTACCCCAAAGGGAGTGCTTCACATCGCCCAGCCGCATCGCCCAGCCAGGGCGGCACAGCTTTTGTCGTCTGGCTACCCGAAGCCAGCGTCTAGGAATGGACAATTAACTTATTCTGAAATCAAAGCATTTCTCCGGAGCTTCTTTTACTCAAGATGTAAGGATTATTGGGTTATACCAATTCAACTTGAGCTTGCACAGAATGAACTCTGGTGAGACAAGGGGCTTAAGCCCCTTGTTCTGTGTGGCTTCATAAAGAATTGGTATTAGTTATACCAATTTCTTATAGCGCCAATTTTTTATGCTAAAGCAAATTGAACCGTTCCTGAAAAATTTCAAATTAGGTAAAAAGTTTACGGCTTTACTACTTCTAATTTTTTTAGGAGGAATTGTAGTCAGCGGAGCCGCCTTGTCTAACATTTTGAACTATAACGCTCAGCGTGAGGTAACTTCTAAAGCCCTGATGCTGATGGAAACGATGAACTCTGTTCGTACCTACACCAACACTCAGGTTAACCCAGAACTAGCCGATCGCCTGGACACTGAATTTCTACCGGAAAGCGTACCGTCTTACTCGGCTCGTGAGGTGTTTGAGAAGTTTCGGGCTAATCCTTTTTACAGTGAATTCTTCTATAAAGAAGCAACGCTCAACCCAACAAATTTGCGGGATAAAGCAGATAGTTTTGAAACAGAAATCGTAGAGCGTTTTCAGCAATCTAGTCAGCTCAAAGAAGTGAGCGGGTTTCGCTCTACTCCCAGTGGCGATCTCTTTTATACAGCCCGTCCAATTATCATCACGGATGCGACTTGCTTGCGCTGTCACAGCACCGTTGAAGCTGCGCCCAAAAGTATGATTGAACGCTATGGCACGACGAACGGCTTTAACTGGGAGATGAACGTGCCTATTGGCGCACAGGTGATGTCTGTTCCCGCCAGTCAAGTTTTCAAAAGTGCCCGACAGTCGTTTGTATTAATCATGGGAACGGTCGCGGGGGTGTTTGCGATCGCCATTTTCATGGTCAATCTCTGGCTCAAACAATACGTGGTTCGCCCTCTGCGGCAAATCTCAACGGCGGCTGAGGCAATCAGCATGGGTGATATGGACGCAGATTTTGAGTACCAGTCAAATGATGAGGTGGGTAGCCTTGCAGAAGCCTTTCGCCGGATGAAAATGAGTCTGGCGATCGCCATGAAACGACTCGATAAGTATCGTCTGGGCCGCCGCAATCCAGAGACGTAGTGAAAGGATGAGGGATGAGGGATGAGGGATGAGGGGGAAGTTTCTGAGGATAGACAGACGAATGACCCTCTCACTGCTTTGCTAATGCCAAAATCTTTTGGGCGATCGCGTCCTCAACGGGCATTACCGACAGCCGATT
>JAAUQZ010000293.1 GCA_012033355.1 Leptolyngbyaceae cyanobacterium RM1_406_9
ATACACGGTAGCCCGCTTTGGGAGAGGGATTTAGGGTGAGGGGCTACAAAAAGTGGGATGCACCCGCTTGAGAGGACTTGAGAGGAAACCGATGCTCCTTGTAAGGGCGTGGCATTCGGCAGGTAGACCCTAGAGAGCCGGGAGTTCTTGCCCGAATACCGCGCCCCTACGGGTTCTTGGGCTAGAGGCTGGACTACTTAAAGGTTCCTTGAAAGAGTGAATCTAATAGGTATCGCCAAATTAGGTTGCATTTTGGGGAAAGGGGTTGTTTTTCTGAATCTCACGATTGCGGGTTGAAGAAGCTGCGTAGGTTGGGTTGAAGCATGAAACCCAACATCTCTGGAGAGTTGGGTTTCGCAAAGCTCCACCCAACCTACAAATTTCGTCGCTCAATCCGGCTCGATGTACGGTAGATTAAGCCAGCAGTACGAACGTTGAGACCGATATTTTAGGAGCGTGGATCAAAGAACCTGTAAAACCAGAATCTCTGTAGGGGCATGGCAATGCCATGCCCCTACACAGGAGAATTACACATTGATAAATCTGCAATCCTTAGACGTTGAGAGGTGTATCTTAACAGGTCTGTCAGCCCTACTTTGCTACGTTTCTAAACCAGAAACAACTGATCCCCATTTCATAGACGAACATAAATAAAATGAATGAAATCTTGGCTCAGAAGTTTCAAATTCAGTCAGTTCTAACCAAGCTTAGAGATCTATGCAAGTTTTTGTGTTACTTTACAACGCCGGAACGGAAACGAAGGCATTCACACGCTGAAGATTGGCGATCGCAATGTCGTTCTCATGTTTGAGACGGAGGACGATGCCACCCGCTACGCCATGATGCTAGAAGCGCAGGACTTTGGCAGCCCCGACGTAGAAGGTCTGAACCACGAGGAAGTCGAAGAGTTTTGCCAGAGTGCCGGATACGAATCTAAATTGGTGCCCGACGGTTCTCTCGCCGTTCCCCCTGAAACCAATGTAGAACGCCCAGATTGGAGTCCTGATGGAGCTTCCCCCGAACTCTCTGAACCAGGGACAAGCGCCTCTGAGAAGCCAGAATTTTCCAATTCTGAGCTAGACCGAATTCGTCGTCAGCTAGAAGGGCTGCTGTAGTTCATGCCAGAATTTGTGCAGGAGATTGAATTCACCGCTGAGCGGGGGCACTTGCTGACGGAGCAAAGCAACCCCAATAGCCAAAATCTCGATCAGCTTAGCAGCCTGGAGCTAGTCGATTTGTTTAATCGGGAAGACGCTCAGGTGATTGAGGCGATCGCCCATGCCCGTGAACCCCTCGCAGCAGCGATCGACCGCACCGCTGAAGCCTTACGTCATGGGGGACGGCTGTTTTACATTGGCGCAGGCACCAGCGGCAGATTGGGCGTACTGGATGCCGCCGAATGCCCGCCCACCTTTTGCACCCCACCAGAGCTAATTCAGGGAATCATTGCAGGCGGCGCAGGGGCCCTCGTCCGCAGTTCCGAAGGGCTGGAAGATCGGGCAGAAGATGGCGCGGCGGCGATCGCCCACCACCAGATTCACGATCTGGATGTCGTCGTCGGCATTACCGCTGGCGGCACCACTCCCTACGTGCATGGCGCTCTGCGAGCCGCCCGTCAGCGCGGAGCCACGACCGTCTTCATTGCCTGCGTGCCTGCCGAACAGGTCAGCGCGGAGGTAGACATCGACATTCGCCTGTTAGTAGGCGCTGAAATTTTGGCTGGCTCCACTCGACTGAAAGCCGGAACTGTCACAAAGCTTGCCCTCAACACCCTCTCAACCGGAGCAATGGTGAAACTGGGCAAAGTCTACGGCAACCGCATGGTCGATGTGGCGGTGACGAATCGCAAACTGCACGACCGAGCCATGCGAATCATCCAAGACCTGACCGGGCTGAACCGGGAGGCTGCTGCTGTACTTTTAGAGAAGAGCGATCGCCGCGTCAAGCTAGCCCTACTGATGCATTGGGCAGAGGTCAGTGCAGAAGAGGGCGATCGCCTATTGGCAACCCACCAGGGCAACCTGCGTCAGGCGTTGCAAAGCGCTGAGGTTTAGGTCATAAGTTATCGGTCAATATAGCCATAGGATGGGCACGCTTTGCTTTGCCCATTTAAACCCGTTGCACCCATAGCAAAAGGATGAAGGATGAAGGATGAGGGATGAATCGGAAACCCTGGCTATCAGCAGCATTGGCAAGTCAACGTTGTCCTAATCATCGCTTCAACTGCTATATGCGTTGGGCAAAGGGCGAATGCCCTTTGCCCAACCTTGTATTTTCAGAACTAGGCAACCTGTCCCATCCTTTGTAAATTCAAACACCGCTCTGTAGCTTGGGAGCCTGTATTTTCATTAGCTGTAGATGGATGCTTACCGAAATCTCATACTGTTTGCGGTTAGTGTATGGAAATGGCTAAGCCCTGCCTCTTTTATCCTCACCAAACAATCAGCGCTACAATTGCATTCACTGATCATCTTTGAGGTAGAGCGTGGGGATGAAAGCCCAGAGGCTTAGCAAGTAGGAAGTTTGGAAAGGATTGAACTTTTTGGTTGTAATCCTGTACAGCCTGAATGTAGCGCCGCCGCTCAGTCGCAATGCGGTTTTCGGTGCCAGCAATCTCGTATTGCAGATTCACAAATTGTGAGTTGACTTGCAGGGTAGGACGAGATGAGGCGATCGCCAAAAATTCCTCAACAGCCCGATCTACAGCAGCCAGAGCCGCCATTTTTTCGGCTGGAGTTATAGCCTGTTCATAGGTTTCTTGGGACTGCGTTAAAGCAGCAAGAATTTCTCTCTCTTGTGCAGGGGTAAGATCTTTGAGTTGGGGAATCAGGTCAGCACGGCGCTGTAATTGATTTTCGACCTGTGCCCACTTAGCGTCTACGGTGACGGAGGCATTGTTGAAGGTGTTGTAAGTCAATCCTGTCCAAGTTAACACCATGCACAAGAGGCTAATCGCGATCGCAATTCCTTTTCTAAAGACAGTCTTTATCCAACCTTGTGGCGATCGCTGCTTTGCAAATACCCAATTGGGTGCCCCTCCGTTTGCCCGTTCTATTTGCTGCAATCGCTCTACCCTAGCAGCGGTAGGCGGATGAGTTGAGAATAGACTGTCTAAAAACTTTGCAGAGAGGACAGGAACAATTAACAGCGGCGTAAACGCTGGATTGCACGAAAAAGAGCCTTGCTTTGACCGTTTTTCTAGACGCTGCAAAGCAGAAGCGAGGGCAAGAGGGTTTGGGTGAGTTTGGCGGCTGCCTCATCCGCAGCAAACTCACGAGTACGGGAGAGGGCAAATTGAAGCACCGTCGCAGCCAGAGGAGCCAACAAAATTGTCACTATCATTCCTAATAGCCTGGAGCCTGGAATGCCAGAACCGACTCTTTGGAAAAAACTATAGCGAATCATTTCTGCCAAAAATGCAATGGTTCCAGCCAATGTTGCGGCTACCGTTTGAGTGAGCGTATCGCGATGTAGGATATGGCTCAGTTCGTGGGCTATGACTGCTTCTACTTCGTCATCGGTAAGGCAGTCGAGTAAGCCCTGAGTGACGGCGATCGCTGCATGATCGGGGCTGCGTCCAGTTGCAAACGCATTGGCTTCCGATGTTGAAACAATGTATAGAGCAGGCATTGGTAGATTAGCGCGATCGCACAATCGTTGCAGCATTGCGTTCAGCGGCTGTAGCTGGGCTGCGCTGGCAGGTCGCGCCCGGTAGGTAGTTAAAACAATCTGGTCAGAATAATACCAGGCCGCAAAGTTTGCTGTTCCTGCCAGTCCAAATCCAAGTCCGAATCCAGGTGTGTCTCCTACTACCCAATAGCTGATTGCAATCAGCAGGGCACTCAAAATCGATAGCAATGCAGTCGTTTTAAGTTCATTCATGGTTCGTTGAGTGAGTTAGTCTCCATCACCACCGTCTCCACCACCACCGTCTCCACCATCACCGCCCCAACCACCGCCCGCGCCGCCGCCACCACTTTCACCACCACCAAAACTGCTGCCGCCACTATAGCTACCGCCCGAACCCCAACCTGAGCCATCGCCGCTGTAGTACTGATGGTAGAGGGGTAGGCGGGGGCTAATTCTTTCCTCAATCTGTGTGTAGCTACAGCATTGGCACTGGATTGTGATTGTTGTTTTTCCAGGGCGATCGACCGTAGCCGTTTGAACTTGCTTACGAGTTCTAATTGCCGTCAACTCCTGGCAGGTTGGACATTTGTGAAAACAACACTGAGCGGTTCCGCTAGTCCAAATCTTGTGAGTCAGATAAGCGCGAATGTGAAAATCGCCCAGACATTGTGGACATTGCCAACCTATCCATTCGAGACTGCCAATTTGAGCGGCTACTCGTTCCGGTTTGCTGAGGCGAGACTCAATCTCGTCAGGTTCAAGAGAGTGAAACTTTAATTTTTGTCCGCAGGCAGTGCAATAGGGAGAATCTTTTTGGCTGCTTGAGGATTGTGACTTTTCTCCGGGTTGCAAAAACGGAGTTTTCGCTGAAGCTAAACGAGGAATGAAGTTCTCAATGTTTTTTTGAGCCTGACAGCATTGACATTCTTGAACAATCACTCCTCTACCTGCCCGGTGCCAGGTTGCCTGCTGTATCACTTGCATGGGATGCACCTTTACAGTGAGTTCCTGACAGACCGAACACATTTCAATATCATCTCGCTTGTTCGCGTATAGACGAAGGTGAATAGGGGGTGATGGCAAGTGAGGCTGGCACTGCTGACAGCACCAACCCTCACAGGTCAAACTGTCCAAAGTTTGTGCAACTTGTTGAGGTTGACTCAGGTGAAGCTGTAGCGCAGCACTGTCTAGCTCTTCTAATGGGGTTTGACAACGTGTACAGCGAAATGGACGATGTTTTGCTCGTCTTTTTCCATGTCGCTTGACCACTTCTACTAGCTCAGCAGCAAGAAATAAGCCGCAGACTATGGCGACTAAAGCCGCAGCGATCGCCAACCTTACCGACACTAAAAGCCAATGCTGACTAACTAGAAAACCAGATGCAATTCCCGTTAAACTAGCCCAGCCCAATGCTCGTCCGATATCTTTCTGGGGCAGAAGTCGCTTGAGCCAGAGCAGTCCCACACACACCAGTGGGCAACTTAATGCCAACCAAAAGCTGGTTTCACCATTAATCCATTGAGTGTTTTGAGCCAGTGCGATCGCCCAAAATAGCAAATACACTAGCCCAAACCATACTCCTGATAGCCCAATCCAAATTACCCAATAGTGTAAACGAGTATCAACGGGTGACTGTTCGGCATCCACAAAATCCTTTTCCCAGACTTGCCCCCGCCGTCGCCTCACTTGGTCAGAGGGATTGAGCAAAAAGGGACGACTGGCGATCGCAAAGAAGCGCCAACAAGCGATGCTTGCCCAAGTTAGTCCAAGTGCCGTAACAAACAAGACATAGACGGGAATTGGTGGATGCGGCATCGGAACCCGTTGAGTTTCAGCAGGTTGAGCCTCAACAGGTGGGGCTTCTGGGTTTAGCTCTGAAACTAACGCCTGCGTTCCGGCTAGAATGCCGCCATCAAAATCTCCTACCCAGAACCGAGGAGTAATGGTGCCAGTGATAATACGACCTACTTTGGCATCTGGCAGAATAGCCTCAACTCCATATCCAGTCTCAATTTCAACGCGGCGATCGCCCTCTGAGACTAAAAGCAAAACGCCATTGTCTTGTCCAGCTTTTCCAATTCCCCATTCGTTAAAAAGAGCGGTTGCAAGTTCTTTAGGAGAATCAGCAGGCTCAGATGTGGAAACAGTGACGACTGCTAATTCAGCTCCATTTTGAGCTTCCAGTGCAGTAATAATTTGATTGATTTGGGCTTCCGTTGCTGGCGTGATCAAATCTGCCATGTCCATCACCCAACCTCCAGTCGCTTGACGGGGGTTGGGAATATTTTGACATCGAGAGAATCGCTCTCTGGCTCTATCAACGCAAACACAACAAACATCAACGCTATCATCAAAAAGCCTTGAAGCCTTTCCTTCATCAGGTTCATAAGCAGCTTTGAATGAATTGTTTGAGGTTCACCAAAATCGCGAGTAACTACAGCAGTCCAGACAGGTTTTTCGTAAACCGCGTTTTGTTTTTTTCTAAGTCACTGCAAAGCCGCTCCAGGCTACGACAAAAAAGGACGGTGGAACTAACCCACCATCCTTTTTATTTCATCTAGGAGCATGAATTTAATAAGATGCTGTATTTCAGCTAGAGGCTTGGCACTGCCAAGCCCTTACAGCAGAGGAACTAATACCGTTTCTATGTGAGCTTGCGCCAAATGAAACGGTGTGGAACAAGGGGCTTAATCCCCTTGTTCGGTGCAGCCTCATATTTAATTGGTATAAGCAGTTTAATTAGTTCACGTTCCTAAGGAGATTTTTCAGGAAGAATCCACCAATCGGTTTTCGTACCAATCGGTTTTCGGTAGGGCGTCGTCGCAAACGACCCGTCAACTAAACGCAAAGGATTAGAAAAAAGTTTTCCCCGCCAATGCCAAGGGATTATTTG
>JAAUQZ010000294.1 GCA_012033355.1 Leptolyngbyaceae cyanobacterium RM1_406_9
ATAGATACTTCGGCAAGTAAGTTCAAAATCGACTTTTAATACCCCAGGTTTGGACTGAAGGTTACAAGCAGTTAATCAAATAAAACATATTGCAATTGGGTTGAAACCCTTGCATAGATCCTGTTTGAGAGGCTTTTCAGGCAAACTTGAACCTTGGAGACACCTTCTTAGTCAAAATAGAAATACCGTAGGGTTAGCCAAAAAGTTACAAGCTACTGTTTTTTAGAAATACCTTTGGTTAACTCTAAAAGTTACAACAAAGATTGAACCTATAAAAATACACCCCAGGACAGCCCTAAAAGTTACAGTAGAAGGGTTACATATCAGGTCTACCAGAATTACCTCAAGGCTGTCCCAATAGTTACATTGGGGAAGTCTAGGTTACAAAATACCCCAAGGCTAAACTAAAGGTTACAAGCTTATTTTGGAGAACTGCCGCAGGGTAGCTCCAATAGTTACAGCGTAAGGGTTGCAAAATACCCCAGGTTTAAGCTGAAGGTTACAGTAAAAGCAAATTCAGCTACAAACACCGCAGGTTAATTCTAATAGTTACAAATGTCCAGGTGGCGATCGTTTTGTAACCATTGGGCTAATTCCTCAAAAGCCTTATTTTTCGGATCATTCAGCGATCTGTTTTCCAAGGGTTACAAGGAAATACCCCAGGGTTGCTTAGAAAATACCCCAGGTCTGTCCCAAAAATACCCTTTGCTAGTTCCAAAAGTTACAGAAAAAATCTTAAAACGAGCTTCTAGCAAAGGTTTCAGATTTTGGTTACACATCTGATCATTCTAATGATCTTGATCCAGCAACCGCTCTGGGTGCCTTCCAGAGCGGTTGCTATTGTTAGGACAACAAAAAACGCCGCGCCGTCGGTGCAAGTTTGTCCATAGGCTCATCAATCTCAAAACTTAGTTGCAACGACAGTTAAATCATGCCGCCCGGTATTACAACTCAGCTTATTCAACAGCTTTATCGACTGATCCTTCATGAGCACCAGCAGCTTTATGCAGTCTGGCAAGGCACTGATGTATTGCAATCGCAGTATGACAAGGTGCTTATCCCTGATGTTGTTAAAGCTCATCTTCAAGGCAGACAAACTGTTTCAGTGCGATTATTGCAGCCAGGCACTAACACCGCTAAAGCGGGCTGCGTTGATTTTGATGCTCCCAAAGATGGTTCTGATACTGAAGCACTTCAGGCAGTTTTAGCTCAGGCACAAAAGGTGCAGCAAACTGCTACCGATCGCGGTTTATCAACATACCTAGAATTTAGCGGTCGTCGTGGCTTTCATCTTTGGTTATTCGCTGATACCTCTCTACCTGGCGCAACATGGATTAAGGCATTACAGAATCTTTGCTACTTATCAGGTTACAAGCCCAAAGAAATTTATCCAGCAACCGCGACGATCGCAAACGATGGTAAAGCCTCTGGGCGACCAATTCGTTTACCCTGTGGAATTCATCAAATAAGCGGTAGGCGCAACGGATTCCTGTCTGAAGTAGTGGAATGGGCAGATGGTTTCCCTGTTGTGCCAGAGAACCAGGTAATGTTGATGACTGAGTTTCAGCAGGTCGATTCAGGTGCGATCGCTCGACTAGCAGAGGAAAAGTTACAGGAGATCGCGAATGGAAAAGTAACCACAGACTTTAATCCAAAATCCAAAATCCAAAATCTAAAGTCCGCCGACTTTTCTATCCTATTGCCTGATGAGCATCCTGCCTGTATTCACTACTTGATAAACAATGGTGTTCCGACTGATCAAGACTACAACGCGGTAAACCTCACTCTCTCTCGCTATGCCATCACCAGAGGATTCGATCGCACTCAGATAGAATACTTAGCCGAGAGAATGGCTCAGGCATCGGATCATCACCCCACTAGCAAAATTACCGTTGATGCTAAGCTACGAAACTTTCAGGGTGCTTCTGCCTCAGCTCGACGTAATCCTCAAGATTATCAGTGGAGTTGTAGTTACATTCGAGCCAGTCAAGAGTTAGTGCGGTGTGGGGGGTGTACGGGCTATGCCTGCCCCTTCTGGCAGTGGGAAAAACCTGATGGTGACAATGAAGCAGCAAGACGCGCAGAACGAGAACTATTAGGATATATCCTCTGTCATCCAGAAGCGGGGATGCAGGAAGCGTTGGGGATTGACCTGCCTGCTGAGGGATTCATTGCAACCTGCCAATCTGTAGCAGATGAAAAAACTCCTTTATACTTGCATCAATTGATTTGGGAAGCCCTCGTAACGCTTGAAACCGCAGGGAGAGAACTGATCCCAAGTTTGATTCTGGCTCAGCTAGAACAGGTTTCAGATGGGAAATCAGCTTTGCCTACAGATGTTATCAACCAGGCAGCTGCGTATTTGGATGAATTGCTACAAGTATCACCCTGTAGTTGGGACACGTTTGTTGAGCATTTGACAAGGGTAAGAGATACGGGGTTGCGGTTGCTGGCAAAAGAACAGGCAACCACGGCGACTGAGTTGTTGGGCGATCGCCTTCAACCGGTCACTGAAACCCTGGAAGCCCTGATCAATGAGTCTCAGAATCTACAGCGTCGCAGTGCCTCTCAAACGCTGCCAATGGTGGCATACAGCCAGGATCTGATCCATGACCTGTTTGGACAACCGCAGACTGCAATTCCGACACCCGCTCATTGGCTCAACCATGCTCTCAATGGTGGGCTGCATCCTGGTAGGCTCTATGTGATTGGTGCGCCTCCTGGCTCAGGCAAGACGACTTGGTGTGCCTGGTGTGCGGATGAGGCAGCCAAAGCCCGAACGCCGGTGCTGTATGTCTCCTTTGAAATGGGCAAACAGCAACTCTGGGTCAGTGCTTTATCCAGGCTTGCCGGACTGAATTCAGGACTGATTGAGTCTAAACAATGGGATGATCCAGACTATTCCAATGCTCAGTGGTTAAAGCAGCAGGTTGCTCAGGCGATTCGTGCTTACGACCAACAAATTGCAGAACATCTGACTATTCTTGAAGCTGGACCAGAAGTGACAGCAGCTCACCTTAAAGGGGTGATTGCTCAGGTCAGACGCACGGCTAATTTGAGTAAGACTGCGCCGGTGCTAGTGGTCGTTGATTACCTGCAACTGATGTGCTGTGGCGATGAAAAGTTGGATTCCGGTGCCAATGAGGTTTTGCGAGTTTCTAGAGTGGCAACCGGGCTGAAACAATTAGCGCGGGATACGAATACGGCGGTCGTTGCGATTAGTGACATCAATAAAGCAGCTTATCAAGAGGCACTCCGCACTGGAATGCTGGACATGAGTGCGTTGCGAGATTCGTTCAAGATTGCTCATGCGGCAGATTGCATCATGCTGTTGCAAACCGGTAAGGCACAGCGTGGTAATGACCAGCCTAGAGATCAAGTTGATTTATTGGAAGAACGCTATGCAGGTAATCATTTGAAGCTTCGGCAACTTCAAGATGTCCGGACTCGCTTTCCTTTGAACGAAAGAGCAAAAGCCACTTATGCACGTCTTAGTCTGCTCAAGAATCGAGGTGGTATGACCGCAGAACCCATGTTTGTTTATGAGAAGGCATATCACCGCTTTGTTCCGGTTGATCTTGATTTAGGAGGGGACAATGAATTTGAAGACCTCTAGCTCCTCCACATCAGCATCGGCAGCTGACCTGAACTCTTCAGATCCCATCTACAATGACCTGATGGATTGGGCGAAGGAACGCAAACAACAGTTCTTAAGAAATCGTGCGAAAGGTAGTCCTATAAGCTCAAGCTCAAATAATCCAGAATCACCTATCAAAACAGAGACAGAAGCCTGGATCGAAACCTGGTACACTCCACCGTCTCTGCCTTCGAGAAATGCTAGACAGCGAGCCATTCCTTCCGAAGCTCTTTGTCAAGAAGCGACAGATATAGAAGGTGGGGAAGTAAGGAAAGCTCAAGAAGAAAACCAGTCTGAACTTCAAGCTTCAGAGCCTAAATCTTCTCTCTCGCCTCAGCCCGCTGTTGTACTAACTCAGCATTCCCCTACGTTTGAGATTGGTCAGAAAGTTGTTTTTTGTCCAGATGCTAATCGTATTCCTGATGGTATTCCGCTAAATGCTGTACTGGTCATTCAGGAGATGTATGCCAATGTTTATCGACAGCATCAAAATATCTGGTGTATTTGGTGTAGCAGTGATACTTTTTCTGGTTTAAAGTCGATTGATTCTGATTGCTTAATGCCATTGCCAGAAAAGGTCTCTAACTCTGACGTAGAAAGCATACCTGTAATGGAATCGGAAAATTTTTGTACTGAGATAGCAGACAATGTTTCATCTCATGCGGTTGTCAGCTACGAGTTTGTTGAAGATGGACAGCGGCTTGCAGAAATACTCAAACCTTTGAAAACCTGCCCGGTCATTGCAGTTGACACAGAGACGACGGGACTTGATCCACTGAAAGACAAAATTCGCTTAATTCAGATTGCGGCTGAAAATTATCCAGTTGTTATTGTTGATCTCTTCAAGATTTCAAGGGAAATGCTTGCTCCTCTAGCTGAACTGCTTCAGGGAGCGCCGATTAAAGTTTTGCAGAATGCCAAATTTGACCTGAAATTTTTGCAACAGGCAGGACTTCACATTGCTGGCAGACTGTTCGATACGATGGTCGCTGCACAGTTGTTAGATGCAGGGGTGCGATCGCACGGCTACAACTTGGTGGAACTGGTCAAGGTTTATCTGGGAGAAGAGCTGTCAAAAGAACAGCAGCGAAGTGACTGGAGCAATCCAAACCTTTCTTCAGAGCAATTGGAGTACGCAGCGCGAGATGCAGCAATTTTACTTCGGTTGCGTGAGGTCATGAAACCCAAGCTAAAAAATGCTCGCTTGGTCGAAACTGCCAAGTTGGAATTTGACTGTTTGGGTGCGATCGCCCAAATGGAGCTCAACGGAATGTTGCTCGATCTCTCGCGATGGGACGACCTGCGGCAGGAACTTGAACGGAGTAGAGACCAGTTAGCAGATGGCTTGAGAAAGCAACTCCAGCCAGCTTTGCTCAGTACTCAACTTGATATTTTGGGCAATCAAACTTCTCTCAATCTGGACAGTCAGCAGCAAGTATTAGAGGCACTACAGCAGATGGGTGTGCCAGTGAAGAATACCAGCAAGCTCTCTCTGATTCCCCTGGCAGAAGAGCATCCACCTGTTAGAGCGCTGCTAGACTACCGCAAAGCAGCCAAAGCAGTCCAAGCGTTTGCCAGTAGCCTACCCAAGCACGTTCACCCCATTACCGGGCGAATTCATCCAGACTATCAGCAGATGGGAGCTGCCACTGGGCGAATGTCTTGTCGAAACCCCAATCTACAACAGATTCCCAGAGACAAAATCTTTCGCAGTTGTTTTATTCCGGCTCCAGGACATTGTCTGGTGGTAGCTGACTACTCTCAGATTGAGTTGCGGGTAGCCGCAGAACTGAGTGGCGATCGCCGCATGATTGAGGCATACCAGAATGATGAAGACCTGCACCGACTCACGGCTGCTCTGATCGCTGATAAACCCCTGGATCAGGTTGAAAAATCAGAGCGGCAGGCAGCAAAAGCGGTTAACTTTGGGCTGATTTACGTGATGGGAGCAAAGGGTCTGGCAGAGTACGCCTACAATAACTACGGGGTACAGATGAGCCTGAAGCAGGCAGAAACCTTTCGCAAGCGATATTTTGAGGCTTATCAAGGAATTGCTCGATGGCATGGAGCGATCAAGCGCAGGCTACCAAGGGAAATGCGAACAGTAGGCGATCGCCTCCGGCGCTGGCAAGATGAACCGAAGTTAACAGAGCTTCTGAATACCCCAGTTCAGGGTACTGCCGCAGATATTACCAAAGCTGCCCTGGCAAGGCTTCCTACAGCCCTTAAGGAAACGGGAGCTAGATTGATTGGTACAGTGCATGATGAAATTTTGCTGGAAGCTCCAGAAGATACAGCAAATCAGGCTGCAAAGATTCTACAACAGGTAATGGAGCAGGCTGGACAGCAATATCTGAGGAGGGTGCCAGTGAAAGCAGAGGTGGCGATCGCTCTTAACTGGGCGGAGAAGTAAAGTTTCAAGAACCTGCTCTTGATTACTCAATGAGCATCATAGGTACAGCGACTCCTGATTATGTTTCTGGCAATTCCTCATTCAGCAAACTGTCTAAATCTCGCATTCCTGGCAAAATTCGCAGAATTTCCAGACGTGTGTCTTTGGCGCGATAAACGACGACGTAAGCTGTTTTACCAATTTTGGGAGTTATCAGTTCTCTGGTACCAAAAACTCGCCCCGGTTTACCCAGGTTGGGCATTGAGGAAAGCCGCTTAATCAATTGCTTTAGCCGGGAAGCGACCGCTTTCGCTGCCTCTGGGTCGTCTTCAGCGATGTAGGCACGAATGGCTGCTAAATCCTTTACTGCAAGCGAAAGAAATACTATGCGCATGGAGCAGGCGTTTCATCCTTCGTTCCCCAAGTATCCAACCACG
>JAAUQZ010000014.1 GCA_012033355.1 Leptolyngbyaceae cyanobacterium RM1_406_9
CCAAGCTTGGGAGAAGGGGTTGGGGGATGAGGGCGAATGCAGCGACTTGCAAAGGTGACATGGATCCCCTTAAACTACCTGCCGTCGTAAGAAGGGGAGCAACGATTCACTCACTTTTTCGTGCCAATCTTCTTGCGGGTAGTGTCCGACTTCTTCGAGCTTCACCAGGTCGGCAGAGGGAACGATTTTTGTAAAAGCTTCGGCAATGGTAAGTGGTAGCCAGGGATCTTTGATGCCCCAAGCAACCAGGGTAGGCTGTTTCCAGTTAGAAAAGCCAGACTGAATTTCGGCAGTTGCCTGCTGGAGCTTGAGATTTTGAACGGTGGCAAAGAGCGATCGCCCCGCATCAGAGCTTTTCAAAAACGGACGGCGATAAACGTCCAGGTCTTCATCCTCAACTCGGTAGCCGCCACCGCCTTCCAGGGTGCGATCGACCAAGAGCGGATCTTGAGTTAGCATTTCACCCGCTAACGGTAGCCCCAGTTGTTTCATTTTCCAGGGCAGTTTGGCAGCAGTCGTAATGGGAGCATTCAAAATCGCCAAGCGTTCGATCTGGTCAGGGTGACGCAGCGCATACTGCAAACCGACAGAGCCTAGAAACCCCTGAACGACAAGGGAGAATCGCTCAACTTCTAAAGCCTGAAGGAATTCACCCAGTGCTGCAACGTAAGCATCAGGGGTGTAGGCAAATTTGCGTCGGTCGGGTTTGGCAGAAAAGCCGAAGCCAATCCAGTCGGGGGCGATCGCCCGAAACCCTTGCTCTGCCAGTGCAGGTAAAACGTGCCGCCAGCCATAGCTTTGAGCAGGCAACCCGTGCAGCAGCACAACAGGAATTTGTTTGGTTGGATTCACTGGCTCAGATGCCCGATAAAACCATTCCAGCTTGCCTGCTTCAATGCGATTTTCTGTCGTTTCCGCCATTTCGATAAATAAATTGTTTTTATAAGGTTCTCTACAAATTGCTTTAAGAAAGAGGTTGAAAAGTGGCGATCGCCTTCCCTAAAAAGGCAATACCGTCCTGAAGCCAGGGTTTCAAATTGGCTGAACTGAACTTACTTCAGGTGTTGTCTGAGCTTACTGCTGCAAGGGGTTTTGATCAAGCAAACCAGTAGAAGGCTTTCGCACACTCCTGTAGCGTTTAGGAAATTCATGAGCCGTATGTTAGAAGGATGAGGGATGAGGGATGAGGGATGAATTGCAATCTGAGACGGAAAGAGCATTGATAATCCAGCTTTGTCTTAAATTATGTCTTCAACTATCGCACCAAAAGTCTTGATTTTTTGACATGAATCTTTTTTGTAGCCTTTGCTACAGAAAGTTGTGGTATGATTCATGCGGAGACGAAATTTTTTAGATATTCAATACAGAGGGTTCTAATATGACTGCACAAGATCAAGCTCGTGCGCTAATGATGCGCCATCATCACCTGATTAAACAGCGTCAACAGTCTATGCTCGGTCGTGCTGCTGCTGAAGTGGGTCTACCGCCCGAAGCGGCTGAATATTGGAACCACATTCAAGGACAGCCTCATCCCACGTTCCGCAATAACTACGATCGCAGTCACGCTTCCTTGAGCTAAAGGCGTGAGCGAGTTGGACTCTCCTCTTTCACCACTTTTGAGGAAGAAAATTCTCCCGATTTTT
Organism: Leptolyngbyaceae cyanobacterium RM1_406_9; assembly: GCA_012033355.1. GTDB lineage: Bacteria > Cyanobacteriota > Cyanobacteriia > Elainellales > Elainellaceae > JAAUTN01. The sequence goes on from JAAUQZ010000014.1 coordinate 1,644, forward strand.
CTCGTTTCTGGCTTTTAGACAGGAATGCAGTGGTGGAGGCTCTGCCTCCATTTGCAACGCAGCGGAGGCAGAGCCTCCGAGGTGGCATTTCCAGGCGAAGCCTGGAAACGAGACAGCCCGAACTTTAGTTCAAGGCAATTCAGTGCCGTTTAACTTAAACAATCAAACTTGGGCGTAGGGGCATGGCTTCTGCGCCCAAATTTGTTGAGCCATGTTGAAACTGGCTGTGTCAAACTGAAATTCCTGGCTCCCTAGCCGCAGACTGACGTAAACTAGGCTTCACGTTTGCGGTGTGGATCAATTTTTTCGATTCCCGAACATCCTTAGTAGATCAGGAGAAACTATGACTCGCGCAATTATGGAAACTGAGAAGGGCACTATCCATCTCAACCTGTTCGACCAGGATGCGCCCAACACAGTGCAAAATTTTGTTGACCTGGCAGAAAAGGGGTTTTATGACGGGCTAACGTTTCATCGCGTCATTCCCAATTTCATGGTTCAGGGCGGTTGCCCTCTGGGAACTGGGACAGGCGGCCCTGGATACAAAATTAAATGCGAAATCAATCAAAATAAGCATTTAGCTGGAACGTTGTCCATGGCCCACGCAGGCAAAGATACGGGCGGCAGTCAGTTCTTTATTTGCCACTCGCCGCAGCCTCACCTGGATGGCGTTCACACTACTTTTGGTCAAACTGAGGACATGGATGTGGTAAACGCAATTCGTAAGGGCGACAAGATTTTGTCGGTCAAGATTGAGAAATAGGGAAGGGGCTGGGGGCTAGGGGCTAGGGGTTAAAAAGTTCATCCTTCATCCCTCATCCTTCATCCCTGGCTTCCTTTTATCCTGATAAGGCTTAATTAGGGGAGAGACGCTGATGGCTGATTGGCATGAGGTTGCGGGGGGGGTGACGGCTCCGAAGGGCTTTCGGGCAGCGGGAATTGCGGCGGGGCTGAAGCCTTCTGGAGCGCCGGATTTGGCGCTGATTTTGTCAGATGTGGAGGCGATCGCCGCTGGAGTATTCACGACCAGTCAAGTGAGAGCCGCCTGCGTCGATTATTGCCGTCAGCGTCTTCAGGCAAAGGGCAGCGCTCGTGCCATTCTCTGTAATGCGGGTCAGGCAAACGCAGCAACGGGATCGCAGGGCTGGTCTGATACCCAAGAAAGTGCCCAACTGCTAGCTGAGGCACTGGGGATCGCCCCGGAAGCGGTGCTAATTGCTTCAACCGGGGTGATTGGACAGCGCATTAAGATGGATGGGCTGCGGGCAGGCATTCCTAAGTTAGTGGCGGTGGCTTCAGGGGACGGGTCAGATCGGGCGGCGAGAGCGATCATGACGACTGATTTGGTGCCGAAGACGATTGCTCTAGAGACGATGTTGGGCGATCGCCCCGTTCGCATTGGCGGCATCTGCAAAGGGTCTGGGATGATTCATCCCAACATGGCGACGCTGTTGGCGTTTGTTACGTGTGATGCGGCGATCGCTCCTCCTCTGTGGCAGGAGATGCTCAGTCGTGCTGCTGACAAAAGTTTTAACCAGATTACTGTGGATGGCGATACCAGCACCAACGATACGCTGCTGGCATTAGCCAACGGGCAGTCTCGCACTCCTGCAATTACCGAAATGGGTCCGGATGCCGAAAAGCTAGAAGCGATGCTGACTGAGGTGTGTGTGCATTTGGCTAGGGCGATCGCCCGTGATGGGGAAGGAGCCACCTGTTTAGTGGAAGTGCGGGTTGATGGCGCAAGTGATGATCAGTCTGCCCGTCAAATTGCCCGAACCATCTGCGGCTCTTCGCTGGTTAAGTCCGCCATTTTTGGACGCGACCCTAACTGGGGTAGGATTGCCGCTGCTGCTGGACGGGCAGGTGTTCCGTTTGAGCAAGATGATCTGAAGGTGCGGTTAGGCGATTTCCTGCTGATGGAGCATGGTCAGCCGCTCGACTTTGATCGGGCTGCTGCCAGTGCTTACCTTAAACAGGCGGCAGCGGCAGAATATTTGAAAGCCGATACGGTCTTGATTGCGGTCAGCGTTGGGAGCGGTCACGGCTCAGGGGTTGCCTGGGGTTGTGATCTCAGCTATGACTACGTAAAAATCAATGCTGAGTACACAACTTGATATGCAGTAAGGATGAAGGGGGAGGGATGAAGCCAAGCCTTCCCTTGTTCCCAAGCCTCCTCGTTACCAAGCTCCGGCTTGGTAACGTCCACAGGAAGCTCCAGCTTCCTAATTTGATCCTCGAAGCAAGAGCTTCCTCAACCGCATTGCCAAGCTGGAGCTTGGCAACGAGTTTAGCTGAGATCTTGCGCTAGTAGCAGGAGGCATTGCACTAGAGCCTTGAGATCAATCTCAGGCTCAAAGCTAAAACTCGTTAAAACGAGTTGGAACGCTCTTCTAGGGCATTTGAGTCCGTTTCAACGGACTTCAGCTATTAGCCCGGAATTGATTCCAGGGCGGGTCGTCGGGCTTGGCGCAAATCTAAGTTAACCACATCTTGTAATAAGGCTCTGCCTTCAGCATGAACGGTATCAACATGAAGCAAACCGGGTGAAAGGCAATAGACCTGAATGGGCGATGGGCAACAACTATCGTTCGGTAGAAAATAAATGCAGAGTAACAGGCACAGCTTTAGATCTGAGTCAAACTTCTACGAAGTATTGCGGAAGTCATACTTAAGGTAGACGACAGGTTTTGTCTCGGTACACTAGAGCTATTGCCTGCCTTTTAGCTAACTTCCTTTACAAATATGGATCTACAAGCGATCGCCAGGGGGCAAACCACCTACCCCATCAGCACCGTTCAGCAAAACCGCGCCCTCGTTCAGTGTCTCCAACTGTCGCTCAACAAAATGGGCTTTTCAGCCGGAAGCGCTGATGGCATCTGGGGATCACAGACGAGTACAGCCTACCGATCTTTTGCCGATTACTACGGGTTTCGGGCAGATGAACTGTCGCCCAAAGCAGCTTATTTCATCGTCAGTTCTGTTGGAGTGCAGGTGCCCACTCCCACTCCCACTCCTACGCCTGCGCCTCCCCGTCCTGCGCCTGCGCCTGCTCCCCCTCGTCCCGCACCTACGCCTACGCCTGTCCCCCAGGCAGGCAATATTTTTAGCGAGGGGCTACGGTTTTCGCTGCGTTGGGAAGGCGGCTATGTCAACAATCCGGCTGACTATGGGGGTGAAACCAATAAGGGCGTGACGACAGCAACCTATCAGTCCTATCGCAGGCGCAAAGGGCTTTCACCTCAAAGCGTTCGCCACATTACCGATGCTGAAGTTCACGAGATTTACCGGGATATGTACTGGAAGCCCGCTCAGTGTGAGCTAATGGTACGTCCGTTGGCGATCGTGCATTTAGATACCGCGATTAACTTTGGTGTGGGTGGCGCGACGGAGTTTCTCCAGGAAACGTTAGGAATCGGGGTAGACGGTTCTTTTGGACCAGTTACCAGAAATGCTTTATCACGGGCTAACACGGCAGCGACTGCTAGACGCTACTGTCAGGCAAGAATTGATTACCGCTACAAACGGGTGAGCCAAGATCCAAGCCAGCGGGTTTTCCTTCAAGGTTGGCTAAACCGGGACAATGACCTCCTGAGATACATCTCAAATATGACTTGATTGTTCTCCCCAGAAATCAACATCAGTCATTAATGCTAATTCCTGCTTTACTGGAAGAAAGGCAGCAGGCTCTTAGGGATGTATACCTACGCTTTTTTTCCTCGCTCTAAGGTACTTTTGGAGTTGCCAGAAGGTATTTTAGGTAGCCTTGCTTTAATTGACGGGGCATACTTATCGGCTGTGGTGGAGCTTGGGCTTGAGGCTGAGCAACTGCAAGCCAGCGATGAGCAACTGATGCAGGCTGTTTTGGCGCACGATCGGGTGATTCGAGAACTGTTTCGCCAGACAGTTGTTTTGCCTCTACGATTTGGCACTTATTTTGTTTCTCGTGAAGGGTTGCTGGAGCATTTAGAAGCTCGTAGCTCTGAGTATTTGAAAAAGCTGGCTAATTTGCAGGGCAAGGCTGAGTATGTGCTGAAGTTAGTGCCCCTTGAACTACCAGAAGAATCGATTGCGTCGGATTTGAAGGGAAAGGACTATTTTTTGGCGAAAAAGCAGCGCTATCAAAGTCAGACAGAGCAACAGCAGCAACGACAGAACGAGTTAGAGCGGGTGATGCGGGCGATCGCCCAACACTATCCTGACTCAATCCGCTCTGAACCTAAGGATGGAGTTGAGCGAATCTACCTGCTGGGAAGCTTTTTGGCAAGTTTTACGCCCCACCACAGCTTACCAATTTGGCAATCCCAATGCCCTCACTGGCAGTTGAGCCTGGGAGAGGCTTTGCCGCCCTATCACTTTGTCTAAGGCGTGAATTCGATAGCGCCATTTCGGCCGTATGCCGTGCGGCTGAAATGGCACAAAATCGCACTGCCGTTAAGGCAGCCAGTGCGGTCTTAGTCCTGCCAGGGGTAAGGACTGTGCTTCAACTGGAGCGGGAGAACCCTCTGCTGTAAGCACAACGGGCAAAAACCAGAGCTTGCTGGAGGCGATCGCCTTTCCTTCCTGATTGCGAAGTATTCCCGGTTCCTCCCCCTCCTCGGTTTCAGCTACAACCTGGTCAAATAAAATGCCCAGTCCATCGGGTGAAAGGCTCATCTGAATGTCGCGCTGAATTGGCAATAGCAGTAAATCAGTTCGCTCTTGAGTTTCCAGATCTACCGCAATCAGGTAGGGTTGCTCCAAGTAAGCTTCGGTGGGCAGTAGCTCTGTCATCAGGCAGTAAAGGACTCGTTTGGTGGGGTCAAATTCTGCTGCAAGGATCGAGCCATCCGTGCGAAATAGCTCTTGCTCAGTGCCCTGGTTTGTCACTAGAAAAAGCGATCGCGTCGGGTTTTGCGGCTCCACATTAAACCGCACCATTGCGGCGGCGGTGCCGTCTCTGCTAAAGCTTAGCACCATACCAAATTGGGGTAAAAAGTCGAGCGGGTCTGCCTGATCTTCTAGCGGCAGAATGGCCATCCCCTGTCCCTGGGCGATCGCCACCGAACTGCTATCTGGCGCAATCAAGAAATCGCCTCCTGGCTCCGTTTCCAGCGGACGGGGTGCTGCATCAGGCTGCAAAATCCACAGCCCAAAGTCGGCTCCTGGGTTTTCGCGGCTGACGCGCTGCACAATTACGGTTTGACCATCGGGAGAAAGGTCAAATTTGAGGTTTTGGTAGTCCTGGCTGTCTAGCAATTGTTGAACAACCCCAGCCTGCTGGGGTTCCACAGGAGTTAAATTCTCGTTTTGCTGTCCACCCAAACTGTCTGGCGATCGCACTTGAATTCCAGTGGTAACAGCGTAGATCCGCTGGTCGAGGCTGCCTTGCTGCTGGGCCGTGCGATCGGTCGCAGAGAAGAGAACGCGATCGCCCTCTGGATAAGGCTCAAAGTCCATTACAACCAAATCTTCTGGTGTTAGCACCTGCTCTTGCTGCTGCGTCAGGTTATACAGCACCAAGCGACCCTCCTGTTCACCTTCCACGCCCAGGTAGACAAAGGCGCGATCGCGGGTTTGAAAATTTCCAACGAACGGATCAATAGCGGTTCGTTCGTCGTCTGGGTTACTGAAGCGATCGCGTGCGTCCTGGAGCCGTACCTCAAACTGAGTTCCGTAAGGTGCAGGCTTTTCTAGCGTGTAAGCCATCCGTCGCCCTGACCAGCTAAACTTTCCGGGTAGCGGTGGCTCCAGACGCAAATTTTCTTCGACGCTGGCGCGATCCATCGGGCGGCTAAAGGTGAGCAAAAAGGCAGTGTCTTCTGCGCCAATGTGGGCATTTTGCCAGCTAAAGTCACGTATATGCGGAGCAGCGCGATCGCCCTTGAGGATCAGGAGGCGATCGCCAAACCCAGCACCAGCATCAAAGCCAGTGCAGATCGGTCAAGGGGCTGTAAAAGTTTAGGACGAGCCGTAAAATCAGTCATCTAAAGGAGGATTGTCTAACTTAAGCGAATTGCTTTAGGTTGAACTGAGAACGCTACTGTAATCGTCGCTCGACCAATATAGCAAGATGTCTGATTACTCCACTTTAACAGCGACATGGGTACAGGCAGTTGCAGCAGCCGAGGACGACCTGTCTTTGATAAATGCGAACTGCCGTTCTCGATTTTTGCTCCACCCACACCCCACCTCTAAAGTATTTTTATTCTTTCACGGATTTACGGCTGCGCCTGCTCAGTTTATCCCCATTGGCAAAACTTTTTTTGAGGCAGGCTATAACGTTTTGATTCCGCTGCTGCCAGGGCATGGCTTAGCCGGAGACTGGGATAGCGGATCTCCACCGCCGCTGCCGGAAGATCGGCAAATTTATCAGCAGTTTGGGCAGGACTGGCTGAACTGGGTTCAGGATTTGGGGGAAGAAGTGGTTTTAGGCGGACTGTCAGGGGGTGCAACTCTGGCGATTTGGCTGGCGCTAGAGCATTCCGAACGGGTCGATCAAACCTTGCTGTTTGCTCCTTACCTCCGCAATAGCAATGTTGTGCTGGACTGGGTGATTCGCATTCTCAACATCTACTTCGAGTGGAAAAGCGAACCCGGAACGACTCACTTTGGCTATGACGGATTCCGAATGCCAGCCCTACGTCTGTTTCTAGAAATGGGGCAGGAAGTCCTCGATCGCGTTGAAAAGCAACCTGCTGCGCGATCGCTGATTGTATCCAGCGGCAGTGACGCATCGGTCAGCAACAAAGATCTGCGATCGCTGTTTGAATCAATTCGCAAACATCACCCAAAGTCCTGGTATCACTGCTTTGACAAAGAATTTGACATTCCTCACACGATGATGACTGAGGCTGAGGGCAACGAATGTGTAGACCTGCTGATTGCAGTTGCCAAAGCTTACGTTGAGAGCGATTTAACCTGGACTGAGGTAAAGGAAATTAGCGATCGCATTGCTCAAGGGCGATCGTTTGAGGCTGCGGTTGCGGAACTTCACCTCAGTCAGAAGGTGTCACCTGATCTAATCACGCTGGTTACGCTTAAAGCTAACTAAACGTGGAAAAAGCTTTACCAAATCCTTAAGAAATTAGGGAGTCCAGGCCAGAAAAAATAAATAAAATGTAACGCAAGGGTTGGACAATCCAGTTGTTCAAGGAAAGGCAGTCTTCCAAGTCTGAAACAGTGTCTGAAACAGTTGACCTATATTGGCTAAGTCGGAAGATGATGTTAGTTAAATCTTATAAATCTCGTCCTCGCACCCTATTGCTAGTACTGGGTGTCTCTCTGCTAGCGGCAGGCTTGAGCAGTTGTAGCCAAGCGGATGAACCTGACTTTGAGCCAGTCACGCCACCGCCCTTAGAAATTCCTCCCATTGAACCGTCTCCAGTGCCAGACAGCGAAACTGACGTAACTTCCCCCGCACCTGATATTTACAGTCCGCTGCCAACTTCACCTACAGGCGAATCTGCAAGCCCTTCTCCTTTCGGAACCTTTGAGGTGACTCCAGCCACTCCCGTTCCGAGTGAAAGTCCAGCAACAATTCCATTTTCTACGGGTGAGCCTGTAATTCCGCCGCCAAGTAGCAACATTCAAGTTACACCTCAATCCCCCATTCAATCTACCCCGGTTGTCCCGGCTCCTGCTGCTCCAGTTCCAACCGTGCCAAGTGCCGTCCCTAACATGGCTCCTGCTATTCCCAATGCAGCACCAGGAACCGTACCGAATGCAGCGCCGGGAGGAGCAGTCACGGGCAATCCTGGTATGTATGTGCCCCCGCCTGCTTCTACTTTCTGAAGCTAGGGATAGCATTAGTCCCACCACACCCTGTACGCGCAACCGCTAATCTATAGAAACGAGATAAAAACGGGCTTCGCTAAGCTGGTTATGAAGCTAACGAAGACCGGGATTTATCGATAACAGATTGCTCCCAAATAACAGAACCAGCAGTGGGAGTATGTCAATCTGTTGCGTATTCTAATGACATATAGATTAAGCAACGGTGAGCTATGACTTTTTGTGAATATAAACCCGGTTTAGAGGGAATTCCTGCCACTCAATCGAGTATTAGCTACGTCGATGGGCAGAAAGGCATTTTGGAATACCGGGGCATCAACATTGAAGAACTGGCAAAGTCGAGTAATTTTCTGGAGACTTCGTATCTATTAATCTGGGGCGGGTTGCCCACCCAGGACGAGTTGTTAGACTTTGAGCATGAAATCCGCTACCATCGGCGGCTCAAATATCGCATTCGCGACATGATGAAGTGCTTTCCTGAAAGCGGTCATCCAATGGATGCGCTGCAAGCCTGTGCAGCAGCATTGGGGCTATTTTACTCACGTCGTGCGTTGGACGATCCGGCTTACATTCGGGCGGCGGTGGTGCGGCTGCTGGCCAAGATTCCCACAATGGTAGCGGCCTTCCAACTGATGCGAAAGGGAAACGACCCGGTGCAGCCCCGTGATGACCTGGACTATTCTGCCAACTTTCTGTATATGCTCAACGAGCGTGAACCGGATGAGTTGGCGGCACATATTTTTGATGTATGTCTGACGCTTCACGCTGAACATACGATCAACGCTTCGACCTTTTCGGCAATGGTGACGGCTTCAACACTAACTGACCCCTACGCGGTCGTTGCCTCAGCAGTAGGAACGCTAGCTGGGCCGCTGCATGGCGGTGCTAACGAAGAAGTGATCACAATGCTTGAAGAAATTGGCTCGGTAGAAAACGTGCGTCCTTATTTAGATAACTGTTTGCAGCGTAAAGCCAAAATTATGGGCTTTGGGCATCGGGTTTACAAAGTCAAAGATCCCCGTGCGATCATTTTGCAAGACCTGGCAGAGCAACTGTTTGAGAAGTTTGGGCGAGATGATTACTATGACATTGCGGTTGAGCTAGAACACGCCGTTGAGGAGAGGCTGGGTCATAAGGGAATTTATCCAAATGTGGACTTTTATTCGGGTTTGGTGTATCGCAAGTTGGGCATTCCGACTGATTTATTTACACCTGTGTTTGCGATCGCCCGCGTTGCAGGCTGGCTAGCCCACTGGAAAGAGCAGCTAGCCGAAAACCGTATCTTCCGCCCTACACAAATTTATACTGGCGCTCGAAATGCGTCTTACATCCCGATTGAGCAACGTCAATCGACTTTAGATCGCGCCTTTCTAGCCACTCTAATCGCAGAATAACGTTCCGTGATGTCACCCTTGGTGGGTCACGCCCCTCTTGTGAATTTTACAGAGGGTTGCAAGAATGCATTTAGTGACGATTTTCAGGAACTCCAGCCCTCAGGCACCCCAGTTTGAGGGTTTTTATTATTTTAAACTCCGCTTCATTTTTTCTGCGTATGAGTGTAATTGAGGATAAGTGTTAAATGAGGGGCGAAGCCCCTCACTTTGAAATAGCGCTAAGCACATACCCATTCATACGCAAAACCAGCAGTTTTAACTGGCGTTAGTTGACAGACTGGCTTGCCATTTCCATCAAAACATTTTGCGAACTTTGTTCTCCGCTTCCTGAGGCGGGTCGCCGCTGAGTATAGTGACCGTCGGGTTGCAATCCCCAGGCGTGACGGTTATCTGCCAGCATGACCCCTAAAATTTCTTGCAAATCTTTGGAAAGGTCGGGGTCTTCAACGGGAGTAACCGCCTCCACTCGTCGATCTAGATTTCGCGGCATCCAGTCTGCGCTGCCAATAAAGATCTCCTCGTTGCCCTGGTTGTGAAAGTAGAAGATACGCGAGTGTTCTAGAAAACGACCGACGATGCTGATGACGCGAATGTTTTCACTTACGCCTTTCACGCCTGGACGCAAGCAGCAAATTCCTCTCACGATCAGGTCAATTTTAACGCCTGCCTGGGATGCCTCGTACAGCGCCACAATGAGCGGTGGATCAACCAGCGCATTCATTTTGGCGACAATGCGACCCTGATCACCATTTTGGCGTGTTCAATTTCGCGATGGATGAGAGAGAGGAAGCGATCGCGCAAATTCACAGGTGCAACCAAAAGTTTTCGGTAAGACTGCTGCCGAGAGTAGCCCGTCAAATAGTTAAACAAATCGGTCAGGTCTGCCCCCAGACCTTCCCGACAGCTTAGTAGCCCTACATCTGTGTAAATTCGAGCCGTTTTGGGATTGTAATTGCCTGTACCAATGTGAACATAGCGACGAATTCGCTCTTCTTCATGTCGTACAACCAGAACAATCTTGGTGTGGGTTTTTAGCCCTACCAACCCATAAACAACATGAACGCCTGCCTTTTCTAGCTTTCGTGCCCAGTTAATGTTATTTTCTTCGTCAAATCGAGCCTTGATCTCAACCAACACAGCAACCTGCTTACCATTTCTGCTGCACTAATCAGCGCACTAACAATCGGTGAATCACCAGATGTGCGGTAAAGCGTCATTTTAATCGCCAACACATCCGGGTCATGGGCAGCCTGCGTGATAAACCGCTGAACCGTTGCTGGGAAAGAATAGTAAGGATGGTGAACGAGCAAGTCACCGCGACGTAGTACGGAGAAGAAGTCTTCTCCATCTTCTATTTCCAGAAGATTGCTATCGGCATCTGTTTCGCTAATTCGGCGCAATCGAGGCGGAACTACGGGCATCCAGGAGTTATCCTTCAGATTGGGAACTGGTAGCTCCATGAAAGACATCAAATCTTTCATGCCTAGCAGTCCCTCAATTTCATAGACATCCCTCTCAATCAAACCCATCTCACGCATCAGCGTTTCTCTGACAGATTCAGGTGTAGAAGCCTGAATTTCCATTCTGACGACAGACCCTCCCAAGCGCCGCCGCCGCAATTCTTGCTCGATCGCCTGAAGCAAATCCTCTGCGTCGTCTTCTTCTACGCCCAGATCGTTATTTCGGGTAATGCGAAACGGATAGTATTCTTGAATGTTCATTCCCGGAAAGAGGAACTCCAGGTTGTGGGCGATCGCCTGCTCTAGAGGAACGCCCGTCCACACGGCTGGTCGCCCTTTTTGATGTACCCGCAAATCAGGTGGCAGAGGAACAAAGCGAGGCAACACATTCGGCACTTTGACTCTAGCAAAGTGTTCTTCTTGTGTTTCTGAGTCTTTCACAACCACTGCCAAATTCAGACTGAGGTTAGAAATGTAGGGAAAGGGATGTCCCGGATCGACCGCCAACGGGGTCAAAACAGGAAAAATTTGCTCTTCAAAAAAGCGCTGCATATAGAGGCGCTGTTCCTGGTTCAAGTCCATGTAGTCCAGCAGATAGATGCCTTTTGCGGCAAGCTGAGGGCGCAATGCTTGCTCAAAGTGGCGATGTTGCTGAGTCACCATAGGTCGGAGTCGCAGGCTAATCAGGTCAAGCTGCTCTTCGGGTGTGCGGCCATCAGGGGGAAGCTTGCTGACGTGCGCTTCAACCTGTTCTTTAAGGGCTGCGACCCGCACCATGAAATATTCGTCTAGATTGCTGCCGAAGATTGCCATAAACTTGAGCCTTTCTAACAGCGGCGTTCTGGGGTCAAAGGCTTCATGCAGCACCCGATTGTTGAACTCTAGCCAGCTCAACTCACGGTTGAAATAGTATTGGGGGTCACTCAGATCTATGGTTGAGGAGGTCTTTTTGAGTCTAGGCATAGCGTTTAACGTCGATCTATTGTGACAGATTACCATTCGCTTAAACCGGAATGGTCAGTCGTCAGCCAGACGTTAATCGCAAATTAGCTAATCCTAAATTGGTAAAGCTTGCTACTAAAGTTAAAACACTTCATCCTCGCGATCGCGCCACCATTCGCCCAAGTTCATCACACTCTGGTGAATGTCGGCTAGTTCACAAGCATATTCCTCTGACGGAATGTCAGCACGTCGTTCTTCTAGCTTTTTGAGACGAAGCTGGGCGAGTAACCAGGGTTTGAAGGTGCTGTCTGTGGCTTCGAGGTAGCAGGCTAATTCTTCACTATTCATCTAAATTGATCTAAAGCCTTCTTGTACTAATTTTTTGCGAAGCTTCATAGAGTAAGGAGCTTACAGTAATGCCCACCTTAACCTTAAAGTGCTGTTGGACTCACACCTCTTCTAGACGGTTTGCTGAAGAGTTAAGGATCAACCGATGTAAACTAGTTCGTCAAATTTGAGGAAGAGCATTTTCTCTTCGCTGCCCACGTTGCATTTGTAAGCTCCTCCTTTTCGAGTGGGTTGTTCCCCGTTGGCTGAGCAGTAGTTGCTAAAATCTGCTGCTAATTTGTCTAGCTCTTCTGGCGCAAATTCGTAGCGTTCAGGAAGATTATAGGGTTTGCCGTTGTGGTCTTTGATGGCGATGTTTAATCTCATGATAAATCTCTCGATCTGCTTGAGATGGCTACACTTCCGTATCTTACTAAGGATTATGGGCAAATACCATCGCGAATGAATTTGCCAGAATGAATTTGCCAGAATGAATTTGCCAGAATGAATTTGCCAGAATGAATTTGCCAGAATAGTGAGTCAGTGGCATCCAGGTGAAATAGGGCTTCATGGAAATTCTCTCGGTTACGTTAAAGAACTTTAAGTCGCATAGCGATCGCCATTTCCAGTTTCAGCCTGGAACCAATGCCATCTGTGGGGAAAACGGCGCAGGAAAGACGAGCATTTTGGAGGCGATCGCCTGGACGCTGTTTAACTACAGAGGGGCATACAAAAACGAAGACCTGATTCGCAATGGAGCAAATAGCGCCCAGGCGACGGTTGCCTTTGTCTCCAGCCGCGATACGCGCACCTATGAAGTGCAGCGCTGTACGACCAGGGGCTACACCCTCTACGATCCGCAACTCGGTCAACGCCTGGACTACAAGCACATTGAAGACGAAGTAATGCCCTGGCTCAGGCAGCATTTAGGCGTAGCGGCGGGGACGGATTTGGGGCGGCTATTTGCCAACACGATTGGCGTACCGCAGGGCACGTTCACCGCAGACTTCTTGCAAACGGCGGAAAAGCGGAAGCCAATTTTTGACGCAATTCTCAAAGTTGAGGAATATCGGCAGACCAATCAGCAGATGCTCTCGCTGGAAAAGTACGGTAAAGCAGAGGTTGAGCGGTTGGAGGGGGCGATCGCCCAGTATGAGGACTCGCTCAAAGACTGGGAAACCTTGCGGCAGCGGCGACAGCAGCTTAACCAGGAAATTGCTGACGCAGAGGCAACCCTCCAGCAGTTGCAGGCAAATTTGGCAAAGCTCCAGGTTGAGAAAGATGACCTCACGGCCCAGGCGCGGCAGGTGCAGCAGCTAGAAGCCCAGTTGCAAAAGCTAGACGCACAGCTTGAGAGCAAGCGGCAGTCAAACGGGCTGTTGCAGCAATCGGTGGAGCGATCGCAGCAGGCAGTCTGCACCTGTGCCTCAAACCAGCAAGGCTATGAGGCATTTCTACGAGCAGAGGCAGCCCTGAGAGAACTAGATCAGCAAGGACGAAATCGCCAAAAGCTGGTTAAACAGCGAGACGCTCAGCAAAAAATGCTGTTGGATCAGCAAACCGAGTTAACCCGTCTGACGGTGCAGCTCGAAAACCTGAAGCAGACCGAGTTGGAAGTTGAACAGCTAAAGCCGTTAACTCAACAGCAGCAAGACCTGGAGCAGCAGCAAACCGCAACCGTTGAGCTACTCCAGCAGCTTCAAGCCTCTGGAGCGGAAGCTAAAAACCTGACCCAGCAACGGACCAAGATTCAGGCAAATCTGGAGCGGCTGATTCAAGAAATCGCTCAAATTCAACGGCTTGAACCGGGGATCAGGCAAATTCCCGACCTAGAGCAGCGGCGCGATCGCCTTCAAGAACAGCTCAGCCGCATCGCCGCTGCCAAGCAGTTTGAGGCAGATTTGCGGCAGTTGGTTACAGTTGGGGCAGAGAAGGGCGATCGCCATCAGCTTCAGGCCACCGCAGCCCTGTCTACCCTGGCACAAATGCAGCAAACCGTACCGCTGCTCGCAGCAGATTCTGTTGATGCAGCTCTGGCCGCAATTCGGGCGGGGGTTGAGCTAAACGAAGAACTGCTTGATGCGCTGCAACACATTTTGGCTGACCTGGCAGAGCAAACTTCCCTGCCGCAGCTTGAGCAACAGCTCCGCGACGTGAGAAAGCAGCTAGACGGCGTTTACAGGCAGCAAGCAGAGTTTGCCACTTTAGAAACTCGGCTGACCCAGCAGGCTCAGTGGCAGGAGGAAGTTGAGCAGGTTCAAACTCGTATCGGCCAGCTTCAGGCTCAGCTTACGGCAGAGCCAGTGCTACAGCAGCAGCGATCGCAGCTTATGGTAAAGCTTCAGCAATTGGGCGACCCGCGTGGGCGCAGCCAGCTTTTAGCCCGACAGCTTCAGCAGCAGCCCCAGATTCAATCTGCTCATGCCCAACTTCAGCAGGCACAGGCAGGCATTCAGCAGAAAATTGTAGAACTGGAGGCGGCTCTCCAACAGTTTGCCAACCTGGACGAGCAGATAGAGCAGCAAAAGCAACTGCGTCAAGCCGATCAGCCCGCCTACCTGACCTATCTACAGCACCAGAAAGACGCTGAAAGTTTGCCAACCTTGCAAGCCGAACTTGAAGGGGCGATCGCCCAGCTACAAACGCTAGAAGCTGAGCGAGTTGCGATCAAAGCTAACTATGACCAGGCAATTCAAACTTACGATCCCGAACGGTGGCAGCAGGTTGAGGCAGCCTACAGCACGACCCGCAGTCAGGCAGATCAGATTTTGGGTGGGCTGCCCCAGCAGCGCAAGCTTTTAGCCGAGCTAGATCACCAACTGGCGGCGCTTGAGGCACTGGCAGAAAAGCGCGATCGCGCTCAGATCGACCTGAAACAGCGAGAGCGCATCCGTCGCTTCATTACCTTTGCCCGCAAGGTTTACAAAGAAGCTGGCCCGCGCATCACCGAACGCTACGTCCAGAGCGTTTCCTACGAAGCCGACAAACTGTTTCGGGAATTGATGAATCGTCAAAACGTTGCCCTGGAATGGACGCGAGACTACGAAATTTTAGTGCAGGAAGGCGCATTCTCTCGCCGCTTTATCAACCTCTCTGGCGGCGAACAGATGTGTGCCGCGCTAGCTGTGCGACTGGCACTCCTGCGAGTTTTGGCAGACATCGACATTGCCTTCTTTGACGAACCCACAACCAACATGGATCGTCCCCGTCGGGCAAGCTTGGCAGAGGCGATCGCCAACATCAAAACGTTTCGTCAGCTTTTTGTCATCAGCCACGACGACACCTTCGAGCAAGTCACCGAAAACGTCATCCTGGTTGAACGAGAATAAGCAAAACGGGAGCCAGGTTTCCCTAACTCCCGTTTGCTGAAGGGCAGAATTTTGCTCTGCCTGGTAGATGCAAACTTGTTACAGCGCCATCTTGCGCCTAAATGCCTTCACCTAAATCAGCTTGACAAGCGGTCAAAATTCGCTGGTCATTCTCACTAATTTGCTGAATCCGATGATAACCCTCCAACCCAACCGGGGCGATCGCACTTCCTGTCGTCGCTACCGATGAATTTTCGCTCAGCGCAACGGTATAGGGATGAGCAGTCTGCTCATAGCTATTAATGACAGTTAACTCTAACTGGTCTGCTGCAAGTTGACCATCAAAACAGTCAAAGGAGGAATAGGGCATATAGAAAGCGCCCACGACCCGGTTGTTGTTTACCTCAAAGACCATATAAGCAGCCCCGACCTGCTCCGGTTCGGGAGACTGACCGTATAGGTAGACTCCATCCGGCAGGGCAGGGAGGCTTGCAGCATTAACTGCTGAAGTGGCCACTGAGGCACGGCTCTCACGAATCGCAGCTGGAGCCTCAGTTGCCTCAGCCACAGAACCCGCGCCACTCACCACTAACCCTAAAGCGAGAAGTAAGCCAGCGAGCGGTTGGTTGAAAGTAAGAGCGAGAGTACGCAACGGCGGGAATACGCGAAGAGATGAATTAAACACCGTAGTTTCCTCCCGAAAAACTAGAAAACAAGAACAAATGAAGAAGTGTTATTAAATTTACTGGAGAAGCTATGTACAGTTATTCACCTTAGGGAAAGACTTTACATAACTATTTGGGATGATTTGCCTTCCGTAGACTATGCCTTTAGAGCAGAGCCACGACCGTAAATGGAACTACAGCAGCAAATCCCTCGATTCCAGAAACGAATTGGATGAATTGGGGCAATGACTGGGCAATGGTTGGAGCGATCGCCACACTTTCCTTGACCTGTCTTTAATTTATGGCAAAGTGCAGTTTCAGCGCTTCATCCTATTGATTCACCCGACTGATTCACCCAACCAGTACCTATAGCCGTAGTCAGCGAGGTTAGGACACGGACATTTTGGTGGCGCGGCGGAGCCGCGCCACCAAAATGTCCTAATCGATATGGCTACCGCTATAACTGAAACAGCACCCGCAAAAGGTACCTTCAGATCGGGAAGACGGCCCTTTGGGGTGCTGTGGAAGCTATTTTCATAAACGGTTGCCTTTAGTTAGGGCACTGAGATCAGCAAGCCGCCAGCCTGCCGCATCCCTGCTTAGCTTGCCAGATAGCCTCCAACGCTGGCTTTACGGCGGCGCAGATGGTCAAGAGCCTGCCGCTCAAGCTGTCGTACCCGTTCGCGGCTGATATTCATTCGCTGGCCTACTTTTGCCAGAGATAGCTCATGACCGTCTTCTAAACCAAATCGCAGAACCAGAACTTCGCGCTGTTGGGGTGTGAGTTCGGCTAGCAGACCTTCAAGATCCTGACGCAGTGACTTTTGGGCTGCGTAGGTTTCAGGCGATGCGCCTTGATCTTCTAGCAAGTCCTGTAGCTCGGTATCTTGATTATCTCCAACCTTGAGATCAAGAGAAACAGGCTGACGCGCCATGATCAGGTATTCCCGAATTTGAGCAGGCTCCAGATCCAGCGCCTTAGCAATCTCAGCGGGGCTAGGGCTGTAACCTAACTCTTGGGTTAGCTCACGCTGCACTTTCTTGATTTTGTTCAGCTTTTCGGTGATGTGAATCGGCAAGCGAATGGTACGGGCTTGCTGGGCGATCGCCCGCGTGATTGCCTGACGAATCCACCAGTAAGCGTAGGTTGAGAACTTGTAGCCGCGCATCGGGTCAAACTTTTCCACGCCGCGCTCTAGCCCCAGCGTTCCTTCTTGAATCAGGTCGAGGAACTCTAGATTCCGCTTCTGGTACTTTTTGGCGATCGCCACCACCAGGCGCAGGTTTGCTTCGATCATTTTCTGCTTAGCCCGCTGTCCTTGACGGACTGCCTGATGCAGATCTGCTTCGCTCAGTTTCGCCCGCTCTGCCCACTCAACATCCGTAGGTTCGCGATTTAGTTCTTGAGTCAGCGCCTCCTTAGACTCTAGAAGCGCCATCATTTGCTGTACCTGCTTACCGTACACAATCTCTTGTTCGTGAGTCAGCAGGGGCACACGACCGATTTCATGCAAATATGTACGTACCATATCTGCGGTAAACATGGGCTTGGCAGCAGCCTTGGTTTTGGTGTTTGCAGTTGGCATGGGTGATACGGTAAACTCCGTCAGATGAAAATTTGGAACACAACTTAGAGAAAACAAGGGATTCGGCTTTCCGAGGAAGGAACTATTTAGAAGCTGGGTTAGAATTTACTCCCAAATGCTCTAATAGGAGGGTGTCTACAGAATGCCTATCCCAAATGAGGAGCAGAGGATAGGTAGATAGCCGAGGTGGCTGAGGTATTCAATCCTCCTCAGCAACAAAAACGGGGTTAACTACAAATCTGGCTAGGTATCGTACTTTTCTGCGAATGCAGGCTCAATCTCAACAATAAGCAACAATTCAGAATCCAGCGGTCTTTAGGGAAACTGTGCAGACTCCAGCGGCACTCAAAACACTCGGCCTAAAGTCGGAGTCATTATGAGTTTGACTTAATTAAATGGTAGTACAAGTTTAGACCCCAGTAAAGAGACGGCGATTCATCCTTTTGGATGAACTTAAGGATGGACTTTTGCGAACGCCGCAGACTCAAAAGATATACGTTGTTCGCAGCTAGCCTGGATGTGTTGATGGCTCAGGAAAAGGCATACAGGCGTTCTCTGCTTTTATAAGCATGAACTAATTTCCTGGCGCACAGGTAGGGAGAATACGGAGTGATAACCGAACTGAGAACTGAGCTTAAGGATTTTTTAAGGTTTCGTCCGGCGAGTCCTAACTCAAAACCCTAAGTCTGCTTTCGCAGCTTCAGCCGCCTTGAAGACGCTAGCACTTGGCATTTCTTCCCAGGGTGTATCTCCGATTTCGGCGTAGAAGGTCTCATCATAGGGGCGGGTGCGAACCACGACAGGCATGGGCACAGCGTGACCCAAAATCAGCGCTTGCTGCTTAGAATCTAACTTTGATAGCACCGAACGCAGGCTTTGTCCACCCGAAACACCTGTAAAGATTGCTTCAATGTCTTTTTCGTCATTTAGTAAGGCCGTAATGCGGGTGCCCACTTGGGACATTACCTCATTGTCAATCCCAGAAGGACGCTGATCGACTACCAATAGGGTGACAAAGTATTTCCGCATTTCGCGGGCGATCGTGCCAAAAATAGTTTGCCGGACCGTGCTGGGATCAAGAAATCGATGGGCTTCTTCAATCGTGATGACAAGCTGGTGGGGGCGATCGCTGACATTCTTGGTCTGCAAAACTTCTCAGCCTTATGCACATAGCTACCGTGAATTCGGCGAGCAATGACGTTGGTGGCTAGCATATAGGACAGCAGGTTTGACTGGGAGCCAAATTCTACGACTACGTGCTTTCCCGCTTCTAGAGATTCTAAAATCTGTCCAACGTAGTTGTGAGGGCAACTGTTGCGGATATATTTCAGTTCATCCAGGCGGGTTAGCTTTCGCTGTAATGCCATGATTGACGACTTGCTGCCCATCTTAGTTTCACAAAATTCCTGAATCTCCTCATTGGTCATCGCCAACAGGCGCGTGATCCAGGCTTTGCCAAACTCGTTGCGAAGAATGATTGCATTTTCCAGGCTGGCTTCGGAAAGGTTTAACTCTCCTCTCACGAGCATTAAATCTTCCACGTCGATCTGGTCGTAGCCGATGTAAAGCTCTTGAGCATCCCGCACGCCTCGTCTTTTGGTTGATTCGGGATCAAGTGTATAGATCTGCACCTGTCCTGGGAAAAGCTGCCGCAGTCCTTTGACGGTGCTAAAGCGCTTGCCTTCACTGGCCGCTTCCCAGCCGTATTCAGAGTGCATATCGAAGATCAGGTTTACAGCCGCCCGTTTGCGAATGATCCCCGATAGCAGCAGCCGCGTAAGAAATGACTTGCCCGTGCCCGATTTGCCAAAAATGCCGTTGCTGCGTTCAACGAAACGATCGAGGTCAAGGCAAATGGGTACGTCCATATCGATCGGTTGCCCGATCGCAAAGTTGCGTCGATGCGGGTCATCTTCCCAGCCAAACACGGCTCGAAAGTCGCGTTCGCTTGCGTCAAACACCTGACTGAAATGGCTGGGGATCGTTTTGACGGGCAGCAGTTCGATATTGGCGCTGCTCTGAGCCTGATGGGAGGCGATCGCCATCTTTCCGCCCTTACCATCCCCAGCTTCAGTTAGATTCGCCCCATAGCCGCTGGCTCGGTATTTCCCCATGTCGTGCCCGTTCTGGCTGACCTCCTCCGGGGTAAACATTAGCATCGGCGTTAGATTGATCGTGCCGTAAGTCCCCGTTCCGGCTAACACTTCTTGCAAAAACGTGTTGCTGGGATCAGGCGGATTTGCCATGATGCGCTGGCTGGCCGTTCCTAGTGCTACGTCGGTCAACATACAGAAAAAGCGCGATCGCACCCCTTGCACGACCAAAAACTTACCAACCCGCATATCTTCTACCAACACATCGGGATGCAGCCGCACCTCTAACCCCTGGCTGAGAGAACCCTGAATGACTGAACCCAAAGGCTTCTCTGTCATGGCAACTCGTTCCAAGCTCAATTCTTGAGCTATCGTAACTTGAATAACTTCCAAATTAATACATTTGTTTTCAATACATTCGTTCTGGTAGTAATTTTTGGTTGTTGATCGTTTAGCTGTTGGTTATCGATCATTCAGCCTCATTCATTCAGTCTCGTTACCAAGCTCCCGCTTCCGGCATTGCTGATCTGACCTATGAATTGCGTAGGGACATTGCAATGCCATGCCCCTACAGAGGAAATTGAGATCCGTGGATCATACCCACAGTCAGCAACGCCATTAAGAAAGCGGGAGCTTCTTCAACTGTATTGCCAAGTTGGAGCTTGGCAACGAGTAAGCTCGGCAACGAGTAAATTTCCTACTCCCTACTCCCTATTCAATATTGATCGAAGTCGGAGCAGACGATGAAGCAGAAGGTGTTGATGACACCGAGGACTTACGGTAGTCGGCATAGAGGCGATCGCGCCACTTAAAAAATGGCTCAAAAGTACCAATATCTGCGATACCAGGAACCCCTTTGCCCTTCAGATTTTCAGGGATGTCAAGATAGGAGCCTGAAGGAAACTTGACGTACATCGTCAGCCCTGCAACCGCGAAATCAGCCAGCGTGGGAGAATCTCCCAGCAAGTAAGGTTGGTCTAGCAAAATAAAGCAAAGCGATGCCAAATCTCGCTTCATAGCATCCTGGGCCGTTTTTAGTGCATCTGGCCCTAGACCCACACCAAAGCCTAAAACGCTGAAAATTTCATTTGGCACTGAGCCGACCAACCCTTTCAGTAAATCTGGTGTGGTTGCGGGCAGAAAAGCCTTACGGAAAGACTGATCTTGCCCCAACGCTCCTAGCATTACCTTACGGGCATTCAAACCGACGGACTCATCTGCCCACTGCTCCATTAGCAGACACAGCCCGCGCTGTTTGGAGTCGGCTGGAAGGATAGGGCGATCGGGATATTTACGATCGAGATATTCGGCGATCGCCGTTGAATCTGCAATCACCTCACTGCCATCCTTCAACACAGGCACCTGCCGTTGACCTGACAGCCGAAATAGCTCTAGCTGACCAATTCCTGGCGTAACCTCAATCTTGCGATAGGCTAGCCCCTTGTAATCCAGAATTAGCCGCACTTTCTCAGCGTAGTGCGATAGCTCAAATTGGTACAGTTCCAGCATGATTTACCTCCTGTAATGACTTTAATATCAGCGATGTTCACTCAGAGGACAATCGCCTAATAGTCCGAGCAAGCTTGAGCAAATGGACAAACTGAAGTTTATCCCCGCTTCATCTAGCTCGTTACATAACTTAACGCTACTCGTATCTACCGAGAGGCGGAAAGCAGTAGCTCTGATTTTGTTATTTCTGACCGAAGCCATCCGCACCCATCCACAATTCTGATGATTGAGTCCGGAACCGGGATTTTACGGAAACGTCATAATACTCAACGTGGTTTTACATTTTTTTCACACATAGGGAGAGTATCCATGAGTTCACGGATTTCGATCAAGCAATTTCTTAACATTGCAGGCATCAGCGCCGCTAGTGTTCTATTGGCATTCCCCGCAGTAGCGCAGACAAACCCACGTCCCAGTATCTTTAACGAAGCGCCTTATAATCAATCGGGTGAGGTTCCTGCTGATCTCAGCCAAGAGTCTGCCCCTACGGAGATGGAAGCTCCAGTAGAAATGGAAGCTCCATCTGGGATGGAAATGCCTGAAGCGCCTACTGAAGCCGCTGAGACGGGCACCATTGTCGAGGTAGCAGTTTCTAACGGTTCCTTTGAAACGCTGGTAGCAGCATTGACAGCGGCTGAGCTAGATCAGGTACTGCAAGGGGAAGGTCCCTTTACCGTTTTTGCGCCTACCGATGAGGCTTTTGCTGCTCTACCCGAAGGAACTGTAGAAGACCTACTGCTGCCTGAAAATCGGGAGTTGTTAATACAGATTCTCTCTTACCATGTGGTTCCCGGTGAATTTACCTCTAGCCAACTCACATCAGGAGAAGTGCAAACCGCAGCAAATGAGCCTGTGATGGTTGAAGTCGGTACAGATGGCGTGATGGTCAATGAGGCAACCGTTGTCCAGCCGGATGTAATGGCTAGCAATGGCGTAATTCATGTGATTGATCAGGTGATCTTGCCTCCCAGCCTGTAAGGGTTTTCATCCGTAGCTGTAAGTCATACAGGTTATGAGCCACATCTGAGCTTCTGCTTGTCTAGATGACTTGACCCCGCACTTGCTTGTTCAGGTGCGGGGCTTTGAATTTGAAGACGCGCGTTTTTGTCGGACTCGTTTTTGTGTAGAAGCTCCCAATGGGTGGAGACATTCATACAAAAACGTCTCAATCCAGGCGCGTAGCGCCATAATACTGGTTGAGGTGAGTTCTGTCTTTTGCTTGTGGAAGAATTGGTGCGAACGATTAACTCAAGTCTGTTGGAGTTAGTCTCTCAGGCGGTTGCGTTTTTTCCATCGTTTTAGTGGCGATCGCCATCCTGCTCATTACTCGATATGTTGTTAAGCCTGTTCGAGCCGTCACTCAAACTGCCGTAGATCGAGTTGTTAAAAGCCCTTCGCTGCGATCGCTCGTTATTCAGATTGCCTACGTCGCTACCTGGATCGTCGGAATTTTATTTGCCTGCGTCATTGCTTTTCCCGATTTGGGTTTGGGTGACTTAATTGGGCTTTTGGGTTTGGGTTCTGTGGCGATCGGTTTTGCCTTTCAGGATATCTTTAAGAACTTTTTGGCAGGCATATTGCTCCTACTTAACGAGCCATTTAAGCTCAACGACCAAATCATTGTGAATGACTACGAGGGAACGGTTGAGCAAATCAACATTCGATCTACAGAAATTCGTACTTATCAAGGCGAACGGGTTGTAATTCCTAATGCAACCGTGTTTACTAGCCCTGTCCGAGTGTTGACCGATCGCCCCTACCGCCGCACAGACTTGGCGATCGGTTTGGACTACAATACACCGCTTCCCAGAGCCGTGCAGGTTTTGCTGATGGCCCTTACAGATGTGGAAGGGGTGTTATCTAACCCCTCAGCCGAGGTCGATGTGGTGGGCTTTGGTGATAGCTCTATTGATTTTGTGGTGCGCTACTGGACGCTGCCCCAAAAGCTACACGTGCGCCAAACTCAAACTCGCGTGATGATGGCGCTAAAGCAAGCCTGCGATCAGGCAAATTTGAATATCCCTTATCCCATTCGTTCGGTGTACCTATTTGATCAAAAGCAGTTTGACGACTCTATTTCGACTGCAAATAGTATGCCTAATTAGGGATGAGAGATGGGGGATGGGGGATGGGGGATGAGGGATGAGGGATGAGGGATGAGGGATGAGGATCTTGCTTCCTGTAGCCCCCAGCCCCCAAGCTCCTAGCCTCTTCAAATCAAGAATGTCGCTGTTGATGCCACTGCCATGCGTGGGTCAGAATCTTGTTCAGGTCAGCGTATTGGGGTTGCCAGCCTAACATTTTGGTGGCTTTTTCGCCGCTGCCGACTAGAGCGGGTGGATCTCCAGGGCGCGATCGCCCTCCACAACCTTAAACTCGCGTCCTGTCACCTGTTTTGCCGTTTCAATCACCTGCTTGACTGAGAAACCATTGCCGTTCCCCAGGTTAAACACGTTGGTATCACCCCCTTTCAGCAAATATTCCAGCCCCAGAACATGGGCGCTGGCCAAGTCAGCAACGTGAATGTAGTCTCGAATGCAGGTTCCGTCTGGGGTGGGATAATCTGTTCCCAAGATTGAGATAGAGTCTCGCTGACCCAAAGCCGCTAGCAGCACCAGAGGAATTAAGTGAGTTTCGGGGTTATGGTCTTCGCCCAATCGCCCTTCTGGATCGGCCCCCGCCGCGTTAAAGTAACGGAAGCAAACCGACTTTAGCCCATAGGCTAGGTCAAAATCAGCCAGCACCCGCTCAATCATTAGTTTGGTTGCCCCGTAAGGGTTAATCGGGTCTTGGGGATGATCTTCTGGAATCGGTACTGTTTTAGGTACGCCATAGGTAGCGCAGGTTGAAGAAAATACAAACTTGTTGACCGAAGCCGCTAGCATCGCTTCTAGGAGAGTTAGCGTACCGATGAAATTGTTGCGATAGTATTTTGCGGGGTCAGTCACCGATTCGCCCACATAGGCATACGCTGCAAAATGCATAACAGCAGCGATTTTGCGGCTGGCAAAAAGCTGATCTAGTAGGGGGCGATCGCAGGTATCTCCGACCACCAGTTCTACCTGCAACACTTTTTCTACCAAATCTCGATGTCCATACACCAAATTATCGAGAACAACCACCTCATAGTCTGCTTGCTGGAGCGCTAGCACTGCATGAGAGCCGATGTATCCTGCACCCCCTGTGACTAAAATAGTTGGTCGAACTGGCGACATATTTGGACTCCTCAGTTGTGTCTTGCCGCTCCAGACTAACATCGCTCTGGGGGTATCCATCAGCCCCAAACTGAGTCAACTGAGAGGCTAGTTATATTACAATTAGTAAAGTTTCTGAGGCGATCGCTCTCCCCATGCTGACCGAATTTCCCTTCCGGTTTGAACTAGATGCTACAACGCTGGCGGGCATTGGTCTGTGGTCGCTAGCGCTGTATCTGGGTTTTTCGCCGATCAGCGAATGGGTGATGGAGCAACTCAATCGCTGGTTTAACTTTGCTGAGCAGTTTCTCTACACCTCAGTAGAAGAGTTTGAGCGCACTCGGAAAGGCAGAGAATCTTTGAATGCCTTCTATGCATCGCTGTTCAGCATCGTGCCGTTTCTGATTGTGGGTGGATTGTTCAACTATGGTGTAGAAGTTGGGTTAGGGCAAAGCTGGGCCCTTAGCGTGGGCATTCTGGCGGCGATCGGCGGTGGGGTATATGAGTTGGGCCGCCGGGATGGTCGTGCTTCCCGGGAAGAGGACTAATCCCAATTCATACTGACAGGATGTGAACTTTTTCCCAGGCGCCTGTGGGATGGGCATCTTACCCGTCCAAATTAAGCAAGATGCCCATTTCACAGGAAACCAGGGTTTCTAAAACTTTAAACTCGTTGCCAAGCCAGAATTTGGTAACGAGGCGGACGGGTAAAGTTTGGCTTCATCCCTCATCCCTCATTCGACTAAGACAGATTTACGGAGTTTCTCGCAGTTTATCTAGAACACTCATGTCCTCAAGGGTGGAGGTGTCGCCAGAAACCGCTTCACCGCTAGCAATCGTTCTTAGCAGACGGCGCATGATTTTGCCAGAGCGGGTTTTGGGTAGGGCATCGGCAAAGCGGATCTCACCGGGACGGCGATCGCCCCAATCTCCTGCACGACGTGCTTTTTCAACTCATTCTTGAGATCATCACTAGCCGTGTAGCTACCCTCCAGGGTGACAAAAGCAAATACGTCTTGCCCTTTCACCTCATCGGGTTTGCCGACTACTGCCGCCTCTGCCACAGCGGGATGAGAAACCAGTGCAGACTCGATTTCCATCGTGCCGAGGCGATGTCCGGCGACGTTAATTACGTCATCGACGCGACCCATCACCCAAAAATAGCCGTCTTCGTCCTGCCGTGCGCCATCCCCAGCAAAGTAAAAATATTGCCCGTCTTTAGGCGGAATGTGTTCCCAATAGGTACGTCGGAAGCGATCGGGGTCGCCATAGACAGTTCGCATCATCCCCGGCCAGGGATGTTTCACCGCCAAATAGCCGCCCTCGTTTTCCTTAACCGAATTGCCCTCCAGATCGACTACATCCGCCAAAATTCCGGGAAACGGACGGGTTGCGGAACCGGGTTTGGTGGGAATAGCCCCCGGCAGTGGCGTGATCATGATGCCGCCCGTTTCGGTTTGCCACCAGGTATCGACAATCGGACAGCGATCGCCCCCAATCACGCGGTGATACCACATCCAGGCTTCTGGGTTAATCGGTTCGCCGACCGTACCCAATAGCCGCAGCGAGGAAAGATTTCTGGCTTTGGGCAAGTCTTCACCCATTTTGATAAAGGCACGAATCGCCGTCGGAGCAGTGTAGAACACATTTACGCCGTATTTTTCAATTACATCCCACATACAGCCAGGGTTTGAAGGGCGGGGCGCACCTTCGTACATCAGGCTGGTTGCGCCGTTTGACAACGGCCCATAGACAATGTAGCTGTGTCCGGTAATCCAGCCTACGTCAGCCGTACACCAATACACATCGTCATCGCGCAGATCAAAAATCCACTTGGTGGTCATGTGGGTGTAAAGGTTGTAGCCGCCAGTGGTATGCACCACGCCTTTGGGTTTTCCGGTACTGCCAGAGGTGTAGAGAATGAACAGCATATCTTCGCTGTCCATCGGTTCGGCGGGGCAGTCGGCTGACATCTGCGGCTGGAGTTCGTGCCACCAGCGGTCACGAGCGCCTAGCTGCATGGGAATGTCTTGTCCCGTTCGCCGCACAACCAGCACATTCTCGACGCTGGGCGCATTGCCGTCTGCTAGCGCTTTATCGACCTGAGCTTTCAATGGCACGATCGCATCTTTGCGCCAGCCCCCGTCTGCTGTCACGACCAGTTTTACCTGACCATCAACCAGGCGATCGCGCAATGCCTCAGCGCTAAACCCACCAAACACCACAGTATGGGGCGCACCAATGCGGGCACAGGCTAACATGGCGATCGCCGCTTCAGGAATCATCGGCATATAAATACCGACGCGATCGCCCTTTTGCACACCCAAATGCTTTAGCGCATTGGCAAACTGACATACCTCTCGGTGCAACTGAGCATAGGTGAGGGTTCGTGAATCGCCCGGTTCGCCCTCCCAGATTAGAGCCGCTTTGTTGCGTCGCCAGGTGGTGAGGTGGCGATCGAGGCAATTATAGGAAATGTTGATTTTGCCATTGACAAACCACTTGGCAAAGGGCGGCTGCCAGTTCAGCACCGTGTCCCACTTCTCAAACCAGTGCAGTTCCTTTTGCGCCAGTTCTGCCCAAAACTTTTCTGGGTCAGCCTTAGCCCGTTCATAAAACTGCTCATATTCTTCCAGGCTTTTGATGTGGGCCTGCTGAGAAAAAGCAGCAGGCGGGTTAAACAATCGCTTTTCTTGAAGAATGGATTCAATCGTGGATTCTGACATAGTGCTTTGCTGTGTGTCTGCGGCGGCAACTTCCGGTCGGTAATGGGGGCTACCTTCTCCAAACCATACTTTTTTTAGCCCCTAATTTGCACAGCAAGTAGGTTTTCTTTAACTTTGGGCGGAAAGGGGAGGGATGAGGAATGAGGGATAAAGCTAACCTTTACCCCTCTTTTTGCTGGGCAGGGCGGGGCAAAGAGACTTCAAGCAGCCCCTAGCCTCTAGTCCGTGTTTGTAAAACCGCTTGAGCCCCCCTAACTCTCCTTAAAAAGGAGGGAATCAAACCGCTCAAAGTCCCCCTTGAAAAGGGGATTTAGGGGGATCTCTAGAGACATTAAGCTCCACCTAAGAGTTTTGGAATACACCCCAGCCCCTAGCCCCTCATCTAAGCCCAACCTACCCGATCCATAATCTGAAGCGCTTCCAGATTGTTGCGACCAAACACAGACGCATTGATATCGTCTTCGTTAAACTCACCCAGGGCAGCAACATTAGGAGCGAGTTCAACCCCTTCTAGGACGGGGTATTCGTTATTTCCCTGAGCAAAGATTGCCTGAGCTTCAGGACTCACCAGATGCTCCAGGAATTGAATGGCTGCTTCCCGGTTTGGAGAATTGGCTAACACACCACCGCCGCTGATGTTAACGTGGGTACGCGATCGCGCTGGTTGGGGAAGAAAATGGCAGTTTGTTCAGCCGCTGCCCGTTCTTCAGGATTCTCAGAACCGAGTAGGCGCAGGTAGTAGTAGTGATTGGAGATTGCTACATCTCCAACTCCTGCCGCCGCTGCTAAAATCTGGGGCGTATCTCCCCCTTCAGGAGGACGCGCAAAGTTAGCGACAATTCCCCTTGCCCATTCCTCTGTAAACTCGGGTCCGTGTTCTTCTAGTAAAGCGCCCACCAGAGATTGGCTGTAGACGTTAGAGGATGACCTGGTCAGGAGCCGTCCCCGCCATTTCTCATCCGCTAAATCTTCGTAGGTGGACAGTTCCGCTGGGTTAACTCGCGATTTGTTGTAGACAATCACCCGCGCCCGCTTAGAGAGACCAAACCAAAGCCCTTCTGGGTGGCGCAGGTTTTCTGGCACTGCCTGCTCCAGCACGGAGGAAGAAACAGGCTGTAGGATGCCTTCTTCTTCTGCCCGCCAGAGGCGACCCGCATCTACAGTGATGAATACGTCGGCTGGACTGTTTGCCCCTTCGCTCTTGATCCGCTCAATTAGCTGATCGGCTTCAGCCTCGACCAGATTTACCTGAATCCCGGTGCGGTTTGTAAAGCTCTGATATAAGTCATTGTCGGTGTCATAGTGACGGGCTGAGTAAAGATTGACGACTCCGCCAGCCTGGGCTAGTCGGGTTGAGCGATCGCCACGAGGAGCATTTTGAGCCTGTCCGGGAGCCGTTCGCCCCAGTTGCCCAGCCGCTACCGCAGCCATTGCTGCACCTGCGCCAACAAAGACGCGCCTTGTCATCTTCATAATCTGTGGTTTACTCCTATGAGTTATTAAGCCTTCAGTCAGCAAATGGCCATGCGCCATCTGTCTGTTCATGAGTTGGGTCAAGGCTGTATTGTACTATTAATGCGAGTAATTCCTAACTAGGAAGCTAATTTTTTTAGCTATATGACTTTTTGAGCCTACAAGAAATCAAATTTATCTCAATCTTATGTTCTAGAAGGCATATCTGATAAGCTTTTTAGAGCAAGAGAGACATTCCAATCGGGTTCAATGCCCCTTATCAGACTTTCAAATCTTTTGCAATACCCTTTGTGCTAATGACCCAGCCGCGCCTTTGGAAAAATCTGCCCGCGCCTCTACGTCTTCTTTTGCGACCCTGGTTGATTGTTTCAGTCGGGCTACACGTTTTGATATTGCTGTTTCCCCTGCCCGATCGCTCTACATCTGAGCCGCCCCTCGCTGAGGAGCCAGTGCAGATTACCCAGCTTCCTGCCTCTCCTGCACCTACCGCCCCTTCCCCTGCATCACCCCCCAAACCGCCACCCCCTGTGCCCCAGGCTTCTCCTGCGGCGCGTCCTACGGCACCTCCGCCGACCTCGCCAACCCCCTCGCCTCAGAACTCACCCAGCCCAACCCCGCAGGCTAATCCGTCTCCTCCCAGCCCAACCCCTTCTCCCCAGAACACCTCATCTGAGCAGCAGTCCCCAAGTCCCTCTCCAGCACCAAGCCCTTCCCCGGCACCAGAAAATACTTCATTTGCAGCAGAAATTCCCCACGCGGTAGTTGGTGGGGAACCGGGCTGCGGTGGGCAAGAGAACTGCTGGCAGACTCAGGATACTCAGTGGCGATCGGTTGCCAGGGCGCTAGAGCAGGAATTGGAAAATAAAGGGTACGACGTTGAGCAGCAAACGGATGACGAAACTCCTGGATTCAGAGTGTATGAAGTTTCCAGGAACGGCGAGGTAGAATATCTCAACCTGATTTCTACACTACAGGGAACGTTCTACGTTCTAGCAGACGAGGCTATGAGCCGTGAACAGTTAGAGCAGCTAACCGGAGCGTCTAATTCTTAAAAATGCCTCAACCACAGATTTTTTGTTGTGGGCCAGGCGGTTCACACCAAAAAGAACAATACCAATTCTCTGTGAAGCTGCATAGAACAAGGGGCTTAAGCCCCTTGTCTCATCAAGGGTTTATTCTGTGCAGCTCAAATTGAATTGGTATAAGTTTACTTTTCGCTACACCCTTGCCGCATCCGCAAAGCGAATCTTCAGGTAATCGTCCTCCATCTTGGCTCCGGCAGGCTGAAGGGCTGCCAGCGCTTGAGGTAACACCAAATTGCGGCGATGGTTGCCGATGCGAATGTTTAGCTCATCCCCTGTCTTGGTAAGTTCAACCTGATTCTTTGGAATTCCTGGCAGGTAAACCTCCAGGCTGTATTGATCTTGATCTTGCACTACCCGCAGCGTGGTTTCTTTGTAGTAAACCTGCGTCGGGTCTTCATCGGCGTAGAGCGTTTCCTTGAGGCGATTTAGCGCCTCCATGCCACACATTTCTTCTGAGTAGAGCGGCACTTCCTTCACTGGCAGAGGACGGAAATTCTCGTGAATTTCGTGGCGATACTGCTGCTGATTTTCCTTCCACCGCTTGAAGAACGGGTCGCTTACTTCGTCGGGAATAATCCGGTTTGCAACGACCATATCCGTTGCCACGTTGTAGAGGCTGAGATAGGCATGGGCACGGAGCGATTCTTTGATCACCATCTTTTCAGGATTGGTGACCAGCCGCACTGAGGTTTGGGTGTTGTCGGTCAAGACTTTCTCCAGCGCTTCGATCTGCTCGTAAAACTCGTAGGGCGCATCCATCACCTCTTTGTTGGGCAGTGAGAATCCGGCGATCGGGCGAAACAGCGGTTCTACTAACGGACGCAACGCCACAGACATCGCCTGCAACGGCTTGTAAAACCTCCGCATATACCAACCCGCTACTTCTGGCAGGCTCAACAGCCGCAGGGCAGTACCAGTCGGGGCAGAGTCGATAATCAGTACGTCAAATTCACCCTCGTCATAGTGGCGCTTCATTCGTACCAGGCTAAAGATTTCGTCCATGCCAGGGAGAATCGCTAGCTCTTCGGCTTCTACCCCATCCAACCCTCTCGCCTGAAGCACTTGAGTAATATAGCGTTTGACAGCGCCCCAGTTTCCCTCTAGCTCCATCAGCGCATCCAACTCAGCGCCCCACAGGTTAGGACGCACTTCACGGGGAGCGTGTTCTAGCTCCATGTCAAAACTGTCTGCCAGGGAATGTGCCGGGTCGGTGCTAAGAACGAGGGTGCGATAACCCAACTCTGCGCTACGCAGACCCGTCGCGGCTGCAACTGAGGTCTTCCCCACTCCCCCTTTGCCAGTCATCAAGATTACGCGCATGGATAATCGAACCCACCTAAAGAAACGACTTAAAAATTTACGTTCTTTTAATCTATCGGTTTTTCTCCAGTGGGGTTTGCGCTAGAGGTGTCTTTTGGGAAAAAGTGCTGTTTCACCACATCCAGTTTGGAACAGTGCCAGTAGTCAACGTGAGAGCAGATTAAACCGTTGTCATTAAGCTCCAGTTCACTCCAGCCTGCGATCGCAATTCTCGGTTGCCAGGGCAAAGGCGTATTCCAACTCAGCGTCCACTCGGTTCTAATCTGATTTCCCGTTTGCCCAATCTCGTGCAAATCCATTTTGGGGTTAATGAACCAGGTGTCGATGAAGTTGATCATGAGTTTGTAGCGATCGCACCCGCGAAACTGATTCATCGGGTCTTTAAAGTAAACATCTTCGGCATAAAGACTATAGGTCTGGTTTTTAGGAAACCTGCTGTAGTCATCTTTGAGCGTTTCAACAATATCCATCACTATTACTACCTCTGCTATTGCTACAGCAGTTGAGCCGCAGGTTTAATGAGAACTTGACAAGTCATCCCAAACCCAATTCTTCCTTCAGGCTGGACAGGGATATTTCTCCTGTTTCTTGCAAAGCAGCATCCGCATCAAAGCTATCTATCTCGTCCTCTAATGACTCAAGGGGTAACTCTAAATCCACCTTGTATTTGAACTGCAAATATTGCAAAAAGTGATAAAGCTCATCCAGTGCGGCCCGCTGTAAAGGAGGTATCTCCAGGGTGACAGGCTCAGTTAATGGCAGAGTGGTCATAATTCAATTAAAGAATAGTTTGCAAAAGGGCGTACTCTTTATTTTATACGCAGATGCTTACAGCCCCTTAAATCTCCCCCTCTGAGGGATCGAACGTTATCTCGGTGACTCGCTTCAGTTAAATATCATTCGTTAAAAACGCTTCACAGCCTGCTTCTAGCGCTGTTGCAATCTGAAATGCATCGGATAGTTGTAGGTTATACCTGCCTCGAATTTCAGCAGCGTGTTTTGCGATCGCCGAAGTAATCTCAATGAAATCAGCCGTGTCTTGAGCCGCTCTATCAATTTGAAGTATTCTGCAACTCATCAAAATTCTGAATGACTAAAACTTCAACCACAGATGGATTCCCCTGAGTAATCACTGGATAAGCAGAGCGATTTCTTAAAACAACTCTCCCTTCTGTAGTGACCTGTGCCTGAATTGCGTAGAGATGGTCAGGGTGGATTCGGTCAGGATTGTAGGACAGTTCAAATGAGACAGGGAGTTGATTGGGATTAGGAATGGTTTGTCGGGCAATGATACTGGATTCTACGTCTTGTCTTGGCGATACGTCTAAGAGCGTGATGTAGGCGATCGCCCCTTCAGGCAAGGCAACATCTGGAGTAGCAATCAGGACTCCACTCACTTTGTTTGACTGCAATGAAAGTGAGTTTGAAGTTAGTCCAGCTAGTACTAAAAGACTTAGGGCAGTAGCATAAATTACTTTCTTACTCTGCATATTTATTTCCTGTACATAACAATTTATACCTAGCAATTAAAAGAACGAGAAATTATCTTCTGCTACACAAAAACATAGATATTCTATAGCACTCCTAAGTAGATTAGAAATGCTAAGATCTGCGACTTCTTTAAGAAGTCGCAGATCTTATTCTTCTTATGTTTGAATCATCGCTATGCAGCCCTATATAAACTTTTCATGAACTGTAGTAGAAGTTACGAAACTATTCGGGAATGGAACTTAACTTCAAGCTTACAGAGCAATTTTCTCTGTTGAGGCTAGCAAATTTCAGGCGGTTTCAACGAATCTATCTCTAGAGGTATTTTCAAAAGTCACATTTGTGGGTGGTGTTAGATGCTTTGCTAAAAAGTCTTCTAAAGAGTATTGAAATATTGCCTTCAGGCAATCGTTTTGTTGTGCTAGAAATTGTGTCAAAAATTGCGTTAGCGAGTTGGATCAGCACAGTCTTATCACATCACTTGAATCTGCTTCTAATAGCCCCCAATCTGTAGTTAATTCATGAGGATGCAACATCTGATGACTGGACGTTTAAAGCAAGCTGTTTTGGTGGCAACTCCGTCCCTGCTACTGGGGTTAGTTCCAATGGCGGTAGAGGCGGCAACATTCTCAACTCCTTTGGATGAAGCAACAATTTTGGATGTGAGTGCCGCATTCAACGAAGGAACGTTGACGAGCCGTGAACTAACCCAGATGTATCTTGATCGAATTGCTGAGTTTGACCAGGCTGGTCCCACCATTAACTCCGTTGCTTTCCTGAATCCTGATGCGCTCAAAGATGCGGCGGCGTTAGATGAGTTGCGATCGCAAGGCACAGTACTTGGGCCGCTGCACGGTGTTCCTGTTCTGATCAAAGATTCCTTTAACGTGGAAGGATTGCCCACCACCAATGGAGTTGAAGTGTTTAAAACACTCATTGCCGAAGATGATGCCTTTTCGGTGAGTCAACTCCGTGAAGCGGGGGCAGTCATTTTGGGTAAAGCCAACATGAGTACCTGGGCTTTTTCCTATGATGGCATTAGTGAGGCATACGGCCCGGTGATTAATCCCTATGCTCGTAATCGCACTCCAGGCGGCTCCAGTAGCGGATCAGGAGCGGCGATCGCCTCTGGCTTTGCGATGTTTTCAATGGGGGGTGAAACGGGCGGCTCCATTCGCGTACCCAGCGCTCACAACTCACTCGTCGGACTCAAGCCCAGTGCCGGACTCATTTCAGTCGATGGCACCTGGCCACTCACCACAGAACGAGATGTAATTGGGCCAATGGCAAAAACGGTTGCAGATGTCGCCTTCGCAATGGAAGCACTGGTTGAGTTTGACCCCAACAACCTTTGGAATCCTTACATTCCAGATATTCCTGAATCTCCGGATTACAGTAGCGCTCTGGATGATACTTCGCTAGAAGGAGTCGTATTAGGTTTACCCCGTCCTTACATTGGCAAGGGCGATCCGGCAAAGGGGGAAAGCTTCCCATTAGACCCACAGATTTCTGCCGCTTTTGAGCAAGCCAAACGGGTTTTGAGAGCGCAGGGTGCGACCTTAGTTGAAGTTGATATTCCAGCTCACGAAACCTGGTTCATTGACTTTTTGGTGAATGGCAATCCGCCCTATGACTACCCGACTGACAGTTCTCGTGTTGGGCAAACTCGCGCCTTTTACTACGAGCAGATCATCAAGGGTACGACGATGAGGAGATTCAGTCGTTTGTTGATTTGCTCGACATTCTGCCAGAAGATTATGAGTTTTATGATTATGTTAAGGGAATTGCCGACACAATCGCTGCGGGAAATGCAAAACCCTGGGAGGAGTTGCCCGCTGTCGATCAAGCGTTGGAGGCGATCGCCCAGTTACGCACTTTAGAATACGAAGACTTTATGGCAAAAGAGGGAATTGACGCATTCGTCTTCCCCACGCTCAACTACCTCGCCCCGCCGCAGGGAGAAGGAGCCAATGAAGTCTATGCCACCTTTGGCAGCCTTCCCGCCCGATTTGAAGCAAACATTTTAGGACTACCCGGAATTACCGTGCCAATGGGCTACTCCCAAGAAGGAATTCCCATGTCGCTGGAGTTTATGGGTAACTACTTTGGCGAAGCAGAAATTATTGGCTATGCCTATGACTACGAGCAAGCGACAATGCTGCGCCGTCCGCCTGTCTTAGTCCCTGAACCAGGTACGGTTGCTGCACTGATGGTAGTTGGGCTGGGTGCTTTTGGCTTAAAGCGCAAACGTAATCAAAATCAATTGTCTGCTTAAGGCATCTATTCTTGAAAGGACTTACGCAATTAGATTCTCAACACTGCCTTAGTCCTGTTGGTATTCTGAGAGCTTGCACCAGATTGGTCTGTTGCCCGATGACCCGCCCTGGAATCAATTCCGGGCTGATAGCTTAAGTCAGTTTTAACTGACTCGAATGCTCCCTAGAAAACCGTTCCAACTCGTTTTAACGAGTTTTAGCTTTAAGCCTGAGATTGATCTCAAGGCTTTAGTGCAATCCTTCCTGCCACTGGTGTAAGGTCTCAGTATTCCTAATCTGAAGCTTTGGAACAAGAAGAAATATTCTCTAAATGCTTCGTTGTAACGGCTCACTCCTTTAGTGTGGCGACGCAATCCTTTAGTGCAACGGCATAATCCTTTAGTGTGGCAACATAATCCTTTATTGCGATCGTGAAATGACCCCCGATTTTCGGACAGGAGGCTAAGAGTAGTATTCTTGTTCTTGAAAGGGGGCAATTATGGCAGCAAACCGTCGTCAATACAGCGCAGAATTCAAAGCAAAAGTCGTTCTGCAAGTGCTGAGTGGGGAGAAAACATCAAGCGATTTGTGCCGAGCGCACAAGCTCAATCCAAATGTGCTTAATCGGTGGCGTAAAGAGTTCTTGGAGCAAGCCCCCAGCATTTTTGAGCGGGGTGAAGTGGGCAGTGAGCATGAACAGAAGATCGGCGAGTTGGAGCGGTTGGTGGGGCAGTTGACGGTACAGCTTGAGATCGCAAAAAAAGCATCAAGCTACTTGAGCCTGGACAGAGATGGGAGGCGGTAATGCAGTTGAGCCAGAAGTATCCGGTTGTGACGTTGTGCGAGGTATTGAACTATCCGCGAAGTCAGATCTATTACGAGCCACAGTCACCAGTTGATGAAACCGAGGTCAAAGCTGCCATTGTCAAGCTCTGTGGGCGACATCCGACGTATGGTTATCGTCGTCGCATCAGTGCCATGCTGAAACGGCAGGGATACGAGATTAACCACAAGCGAGTGACTCGATTGATGCGAGAGTTGGGATTGATGGGCAAACCTCAGGTGAAGCGAAAATGCACTACCAACAGTACCCACGCATCCAAACGATATCCGAATCTAGTGATGAATTTAGCGATCGAGCGACCGGATCAGGTTTGGGTAGGAGATATCACATATATTAGGCTGCAACAGGAGTTTGTTTATTTGTCCGTGTTGACGGATGTGTTGACGCGCAGCATTCGGGGATGGCATTTGGCAAGAAGCATGGATGTGAGCTTAACGATAACCGCATTGAACAAGGGGTTGGCGAAGGGACGACCGGAGATCCATCATACAGACCAGGGGGTGCAGTATGCGGCAAACGAGCATATGAGACTGCTGCAACAGCAGGGCGTTAAGCTGAGCATGGCAGAAGTAGGACAGGCATGGCAAAACGGGTATGCAGAGCGATTAATGAGAACGATTAAGGAGGAAGAAGTTGACTTGTCAGAGTATCGCAATTTCACAGAAGCCTATGAACAAATCGAACAGTTTTTAGAGAATGTGTATATGAAAAAGAGAATACATTCATCATTGAATTATCTAACACCAGATGAATATGAGAAGAAATGGAATGAACAACAAAAGAAGAATGTGATATGAAAGAAGAACTTCCTTAAATTCTTCTATTTTCTGTCCGAATTCAGGGGTTCACTTCACAGGTGTTGTGTACAAAAGTAGAACTATTGCATAAGTTATGACACCTAAACCAACTACTTTCAAAAAAACAGAGCGATGCAGCATTGTAAAGTCCCCCTGAGGTGGATTTTAAAGAAACGGTCTTAGGCAAGTAAATAGGCAGGCTAACGTTCCCGGTCGGGACTGTAAATTAGATTGTGTCAAAGGTCAAAAGCAGATCTAATGAACTAATCTATCTGAGACGCAACAAATGGATTTTCGACCTGAATTAATTGATGAGCTACTGAAAGCTTGAGTTTGGACTAAATTTAGAGCCAGTTGCTTTGCTTCAGTCTGTTGGGCAATACCCAAAAAGCTTGTGGGCAGGGCATCTTAGCAAAGATGAATCTTTGCCGGAGGCAGCTTATAGGATTCACCGAACGCAGATTCCCTCTGAGACCAACAGACCATATTGACACGTTCCGGTGCAGCACGGTTGTTAGCCTTCTATCGCTTGCTCAAGGCGCAATTCTGATGCGTTCCCAGAAATTAAACAGCGAATCAGATGGGAGTTGTCTTGGGAACGCACCCTACAAGATCAGCAATTGCACTACAAGATAGGCGATCGCATTAGTATTACTGCATCCTGCTTTGCTACATACCCCAC
The DNA here is from genome assembly GCA_012033355.1 of Leptolyngbyaceae cyanobacterium RM1_406_9. Classification (GTDB taxonomy): domain Bacteria; phylum Cyanobacteriota; class Cyanobacteriia; order Elainellales; family Elainellaceae; genus JAAUTN01. Next base: position 38,565 of record JAAUQZ010000014.1, read on the forward strand.
AAACAATCTCACGGGTCAAATTTGCAAACATTGCTAGACTACGAACGCTCAATTGCGGCTCTAGATCTTTGGTCTTCTCACTTTTTGGAATGGACCTATGGAGAGGGCGGACGTTGCTATTCATCTCTTTGTTTAGCAACGCCCCTAAGTCGTCTCCATGTTATCGAAAGCTGACTGGGAGCATCCCACTTTTGCAAAAATACTCGAAGTCCGTCAGGATAGAGGTGTAAAATTAAGCACTCTATCCTATGACACCTGAAGAAGTTGAGCGGTTAAAGATTTGTAGTCAAGAGATAGCTGAGA
>JAAUQZ010000295.1 GCA_012033355.1 Leptolyngbyaceae cyanobacterium RM1_406_9
GAACCCAGTCCGTGCGACATGATAATCACCGGAACAGAAGGGACAGGCGTTAAGGGTAAGCTGGGTCGCTAGTCGCCTACGAAGGGGAAGAATAAACATCGGCGGACAAAGGTGCGATCGCGGCTCGTATCATTGAGCGTAATGGTTTGCCTTTGCCAGGTAAACCGCCCTAACCGTCGAGGGTCGGGCGGCGATAACAGATCAATAATCGGATCGGAAGCTGCCTCTAGTTCAGATTGTTGTTCAATCGCATTGACGGCTTCAGCAGTTTGGTTGATCAGTTGCTCTAAACTGCTAACGACTGCCAGGGTGCGGTTGAGGTCAATGCGGATGCCCGCAACCGGAAATTTTTTCAGGACGTTGAGCGGTGTTAGCCCTCCTGGGTCATCAGCAGCCAAAATTAGGGCAGCGCGAAGGGCATAAAACCCTGATTCACGAGCTTCAGTTTGAATGATTTCACCTAGCCGCCTGAGCAGGATTTCACCCTGGTCGGTGTAAAGAAATTGGGCGATCGCCACTGGGCTTAGCTCTGCTTCAGCTTGGAGCAGGGTACGCAATTGCTCTAACTGCTCTGGGCTAGCGTATCGAGTGTAGGCTTCAAGATCAGCCTCAATGGTGCCCTGTCTGGCATACGTCTCCAAAGAATCAATAGAAATAGAGCGCTCAATGATGCCATAGGAAAAGTAAATGCGCTCAGCCGCAGAAGCAGGAGAGGCCACTAGAACTGCGGGTAAAACCGCCGGAATTAGAATAGATTTTAGTCTAGCCCCAACCCAACGAGCCGATCGTCGAATTGCGGGGGAAGAAATTAGGCGCGATCGCAAATGCCTGGCGATGAAAGGCAAGGCAGGATCAGAGCAATTCATATTTGTTGAATATTTGTTGAATAACCGTGATTTTTACACCATTACAGCTAAAAAAAACCGTAATCAGAACGCTTTTAGTCTACAGAAACGCATACACCCTCTAATCTGACAATAACTCTAGTAATTGTGCTTCCGACAGTTGGGTGATTCCGAGCGACTCAGCTTTTTCTAACTTAGACCCGGCCTCTGCGCCAACGACCAGATAGTCAGTTTTAGCGCTGACCGAACCCGTGACCTTACCGCCTGCCGCCTGAATCATCTCCTTTGCCTCGTCGCGCTTCAAGGTTGGCAATGTCCCTGTAATGACAAACGTTTTACCTGCCAGTTTGGATGCGGTAGGGGCGGAGCTAGAAGCAGCACCCACCGTCTGAAGTTCCTGAGCTTTGAGGCGATCAATTAGCGCTCGGTTGGCAGGCACACGGAACCAGTCATATATTGCCTGAGCAATTTCAGTTCCGATACCATGAACAGTTTCAATTGTCTCTGGTTTAGCTTCGGCAAGCTGTTCTACTGAGGAAAATCGTTCAGTCAAAATCTGGGCATTGACACTGCCGACGTGCCGAATTCCCAGTCCATATAGCACTCGCGACCAGGGCTGCGTTTTGGATTGGGCGATCGCCCCCACCAGTTTCTCAGCCGACTTTTTACCCATCCGCTCTACAGACATCAGTTGCTCTGCCGTCAGGTCATAGAGGTCAGCAACCGTGTGAATTAGCCCCCGATCGACAAACTGCTGCACCCACTTTTCGCCCAGCCCATTGATGTCTAGCGCATCGCGGCTAGCCCAATGCTCCAGCGCCCTTCGCAAAATTGCCGGACAGGACGCATTGATGCAGCGAACCACCGCTTCACCCTCTGGTCGCATAACGGGCTGACCGCAGGCGGGGCAGTGAGTTGGCATTTGAAATGGCTGGGTGCCCGCAGGTCGTAGCTCCGTCAGCACTCGCACCACTTCGGGAATAATTTCGCCTGCCTTACGCACAATCGCCGTGTCGCCCACCCGGATGTCTAGCTCGGCAATGCGATCGCCATTGTGTAAAGTAGCTCGTGAAACAGTCGTTCCAGCTAGCTGCACTGGGCGCAGTTCCGCTGTCGGGGTCAACGCCCCGGTGCGACCGACGTTGATTGTAATGTCTGCTACGACGGTGGGAGCTTCTTCGGCTGGATATTTGAGGGCGATCGCCCAGCGTGGAAACTTTTGCGTAAACCCCAGCCGTTCCTGGAGCGCCAGCGGATTTAGCTTAACAACCACGCCGTCAGTCAGGTAAGGCAATTCCAGTCGCTCTGTAGACCAGCGATCGTAATACTCCTGCACCTCTGACAGCGATCGGCAAAGCTGCCGATTTGGGTTGACTCGAAAGCCGAGGCTTTGCAAGAATTCCAGCGACTCCCACTGGCTAGAGATATCACGGTGCAGTTCGCCTGCAATCGGATTTTGACGGTTAGAATTTTGCTGATCGAAATTTGGGGCGGGGCGATCGCCCGATTCAGGAATGTGCAGCGTGTAGGCAAAAAAATCCAGCCGCCGCCGTGCCACAATTCGTGAGTCCAGTTGCCGCAGGGTCCCAGCCGCTGCGTTACGTGGATTGGCAAACAGCGCCTCCCCCGCCTGCTCTCGCTCCTGGTTAATGTGCTGAAACACGTCTAGCGGCAAAAACGCCTCGCCCCGCACTTCCACCACCGCAGTCGGCTCGTCCGTCGCCAGCCGCAGCGGAATCGTGCGAATCGTGCGGACGTTCTGGCTAATGTCTTCGCCCATCACTCCATCGCCTCGCGTTACACCCCTGACCAAAACTCCATGTTCATAGGTCAGCGCTAGCGCAGAGCCGTCAATTTTTAACTCGCAAACATACTCAAACTTCTCAACGGGCGCGACTCGCTGCCAGCGCTCCTGCCAGGCGGCAAACTCTTCTAGGTTGAACGCATTCTCCAAACTGTAGAGCGGAATATTGTGTCGCACTGAGGAAAACTGAGCAGCCGGACGCTCTCCCACCCGCTGAGTAGGGCTATCTGGACTGATCAACCCTGGATACTTTGCTTCTAAATCCTGTAGCTCTCGATAGAGCTGGTCATAGACCGCATCTTCCATCTCTGGAGCATCCAGAACATAGTAGGCATAGCTTGCCCGCTGAAGCACTCGGCGCAGTTCTTTAACCCGCTGTTCGATTTCGGGCGGCTGTTTAACTTCAAAGGTGGGCTGTTCCACAAGTTTTCTCCACTGGCGATCGCTCCCAGTAACCAGAGCTAGTCTAACGTCTAAACAAAGCCTGTAGCGCTGTTCTCACAGGAGGAGCAGTTTAGAATTTGACAGCGCCATATTTGTCAAATTTGCAAATAAAATACGTGCAGGATTCACGCTGACGAGACGGAATCTAAGCGATCGCATCGCTGTAAACCCCTCGTTACTAGTAGGGGTTGAAATCTGGGTTGGAAAATGCAATTCTGGGCAATCTTCTTCGTGATTTCTCTAGGAATGATAGAACTCTATCAATGGTTACAGAGTTTCGTATTGCCTCTGCCTGCTCTGATAGTGGCAGGGGTGCTGCTGGCGATCGCCTCCAATCGCCACAAGCCCGCAGGCTTACCCTGGCAAAGCCCTTCTCCAAAATCCTTCAAACCCTCTTCCTCTAACTCCCAAACCCTTGAAGAAAAGGCCCTATCTTCTACCTCCCCGCATCCTACTCTCCCATCTTCATCCCCTCGACCCTCGCCTCAACTTCCTAACCTCACCCCTCCAAAGGCTTCATCGCAGCATTCCATTTCGTTTACAATTCGCAAACCAGAGCAAAATTCGTAGTTTGCTTTAGGGGAAGTTTCCAAAGGCACATCAGAAATATTGATGGTGGGGTTGTGGGATTGAAAGAGTTTAGGTAATATTAGAGCTTCAAACGTGTCGATCGCTCCTGAATCAAGCCCTGAAATGCTTGATATTAGGTAACCGCAGCTTAAGTATTCATCCGGTAGAGTGAAGCTTAAAAGGCGATCGCCAAATCCAGAAGAACGATGAAGAGATCGCAAAGAAATTCTTTTGGGTATTGAATATTCTGATTTGCATCTACCGATTGGGTAAAGGTGTGGGGGCGTAATTCGTTACGTCCCCACACTTATTTGAGTGGGGTATATCGCACTGACTCTCATTTCCACATTTGCAGTCTGGCAGAGTAGCATGAAGAAGTGTTGCACAAACCTGAGTTAGATGTTACATTTCTTTACAGAAACCAAGTATACCTAGACGTGACTCAGGTCTCAGATCTAGTTTTTCAGGCTGACACTGACGCACTGCTCTGGTATCGGGTTCTATCCTCCCAACACAGCAAGTCCAGCCAGCCCAAAGTGTTAGGCTGGCTTTTGTTTGATTAATCTCCAGTACTTCCTGGAACTGCTGCCTATGGATTACAGGTTTTCCTTCAGAAATCGAAATCTACCGTTGGAACTAGGGGTTAAGCTAGCTCCAGATTTAAGGTCATGGTAATTTAGTGGATGGCGCAGACATTTTGAGGTGGAAGAGTCGCAGTTAGGCTCCTGAACTTCATGCTTCGAGAGCTGTTGAGGTCGCTGAGTCATTATCGGAAGCCTCATTTCTCTCTTGAGCATGAAGTCCCCCAGAGAGAATGTTCAATAGTATCCACTAAGGTGATGTGTTGCTGAAGTTTGGTCAAAGTGTCAACTAATTGAGTTTCATCGAGTCTTACAGTTTAGTGACCCTGCTCTCTATCCTTAGCCAGTCCCAAAGCAGCACTTTTTAGCAAATTTGTTCGACTCCAAAGTCTAGAGGTATCTTTGTTCTATGTCTATTCGTCTTTATGTAGGCAATTTGCCTAGAGAGCTGGAACGCCAGGAACTAGAGGCTGTATTTGCTGAATTTGATGATTCAGTCTCTACCAAAGTCATCACCGATCGCAAGACTGGAAAATGTCGCGGTTTTGGCTTTGTCACCGTCAAAAATGACGAACAAGCTGACCAGTTGATTGAGAAGTTTAACGGCTTCGTCCTCAAAGACAGTGCCCTCAAAATTGAAAAGGCGCTGCCCCGCTCCAAAGGCAAAGAGGAGGGCGATGCAAGTGAAGTTGAAGCCAGCAGCAGCAGTAATGCTCCTGCTCCTACCAGCAAGCGCGGCAAAGGTGGTGGCGGCGGCAAGTCCAAGCGTCCTGCTGCGGTAAGCTCTTCTGAGCCTGAAGCAGTGCAGCCCGATCCACGTTGGGCCCAGGAGCTAGAAAAGCTAAAGCAGCTTCTTGCGACCCAAACTGCTAGCTCGTAATTCTGCGGTTCTATAGTTTCTTAATTGCTAGCCTCGAAGACGGTCTAACGCTGCTCGTCTGACAAGGGACTGGTTGTGGTAGCAATATGCCTGCTGTGGTAGGAGTTTGGTTAAACCTGATTCCTGCTACGGCAGGCATATTTTTTACAGCGCCTTACGCTCAAGGATGTTTAGGTTTTGAGGATTTACGCAAGAAACCATAGCTTAGGCAATTGAAAACGGCTGTAGTTACTGGTCACTGTTCAGAAGGGAGTCGTTAGGGCACTGTTTGAACGGAAGATCGAGGTTGATTGCGTCGATTTCTTGCTGTTCCAGGCGGTTGACTTCACCAATGTAGGAGTTGAGAATTTGGCACAGGCGGCTGTCGTAGAAGCGGTGCAGGCTGTGATTGGGGGTAGCGGGGAAACCTCGCCTTTTTTTGTGTCTGCCGCCAGCACCCGGATCAAAGGTTTGAATGTTGTGGGCGATCGCCCACTCAATCGGTGTGTAATAGCACGCATCAAAATGCAGGCTGTCAAATTCCTCTAAGCAGCCCCAATAGCGCCCATAAAGCTGATCGCCTTTGGTCAGGCAAAACGACATTGCAACGGGTCGATGCCCTTGCTCGTCATAGGCAGCGACTAGAGCAACCCGGTGACAATAATGGGGGTAAAGTTGCTCAAAGAAGCGGCAGGTCAAGTATTTGCTGCCCCACCAGCCAAACTTGTCGCAGGTGTCGCCATAGAAGGCATACATCTGGGAAAGCAGTGATTTAGAAATTTCATCTCCGGTGAGTACCGTCAACCGTAAGCCAGCCTTCTCAACGGACTTGCGTTCTCGCTTGATGTTGCGCCTTTGGTTAGCGTTAAATGCACCCAAGTAATCATCAAAGGTTTGGTAGCCCTGATTTTGCCAGATGTAGCTGTGGTGTAGCCAACTGACAAAGCCGTGTCGCTCCATCATCACGCGCCACTGCGGATCGACATAAAGGAAATTGCAGCCGGAGACGCGGTTGCGGGTACAGAAATGGTCGATCGCCTCTACCATCAGTTCTGTAATCTCGTCTTCGTCTTCGTTGGGGGCAATCAAAAAGCGATAGCCCTCAGTCGGGGTAAAGGGCGACATTCCCAATAGCTTGGGGTAGTACTGTATGCCTAGTCGCTGGGATAGGTCTGCCCACTGGTGATCAAACACAAATTCGCCGTAGCTGTGTCCCTTCAGGTAAAGAGGCGCAGCTGCAATTAGGGTGCGATCGCGCCATACCGTCAGGTGGTTGGGCAACCAGCCTGCTTTGGCAGTAGCGCTACCAGACGTTTCCATGT
>JAAUQZ010000015.1 GCA_012033355.1 Leptolyngbyaceae cyanobacterium RM1_406_9
CTCTGCCATTTACGATTCTTTTACCACTTGTTGCATGAATTCTAAAAAGCCGCCTTGATATTTTTTGGGCGCGAAATTCTTCCCAAAGTTTTTGAGTTCTACGAATTTTGCGCCGCACTTTTCTACAAACGTCTTTTGCTGAGCAATGCGTTCAAAATACTCACGCTGCATAATCGCATCGGCTCTGGCATCTCGTACAACAAACTCTGGATGCTGAAGCGGAAATTGGATTGCCTCGGTTGGCACATTGGCACGCCAGTCGAATTTGTCTTTGGTATGAGCCGAATCCAGACCAAAGCCAATATTAGAAACAAGGTTAACCTTTGGAACGATACACAGCCCGTTATGAATCCAGTAGGAAAGTGTACATTGGTCGTCCCACGTACTAATTTCAACCCCTTCATACGTTCGCTGAAGCCGCCAACGCCAGTCTTCAACGGCACGGCGATCGCCCAGTATATCAAACAGCCAGTCCTCGTCTCGAATGTTTGGCCACAGCTTCATATCAGCATCATAGTGTTTCCAGGCTCGTCGCCAGCTTGCCCAGCCCCAGTAAAGGTTGTAGCGAGAGAAATAATAGCTATAGTCTGTGCGAAGCGTGCCAACGTTTGGACGTGTTCCAGAAATTGCCATCACTCGTTCATCATCCTGGTAGCGCTCAAGCACCTCATCACAGAACTGAAAAAAGTTGGGTGAGGCACACAATCATCTTCAAAGACGATAGCTCGTTCAGCATTTTCAAATATCCAATTTAAGCCGCTGGCAATGCGATCTTTGCAGTTTAGATGTTGGTCGGCATAGTTCTTTAACACCTCACAATCCCAATCAACTTGCTCGATAATGGCGCGAGCAGCAGCACATTGCTCCGCCTCTCCCGGTTTATCGGGTCGAGGGGCATTGGCCACAACCAGAAGTTTAGAAGGTTTTGCTTGTCGGATTGCCTCAAACACTTTTTCCGTCGTGCTGGGGCGTTTGTAGATCAAAATAGCAACTGGGGTTTTTGTCCGCCAATCAACCACTGAAAAGCTCCTTTTTGACTATGGTTTTGACTATCGGGTTTAACAGTTACAAATTACAAGCGGTTGCTTAGAATTCGGTCGTATATTGCTTCTAGTTTTGCAGTATTTGATTTGAGACTAAATTCTTGCTCAGCACGTTTGCGCCCAGCCATTGAGAAACGTTCTCTCAACTGAACATCATTTAATATAGTCACCATGTGTTTGCCCAACATTTCCCAATCTCTTTCAGGTGCCAAAAATCCTGTTTCTCCATGCACTACAGCCTCTGGAATACCTGCATGAATTGAACCGACGACGGGCAAACCCATTGCCTGTGCCTCGTACACAACAATCGGAAGACCTTCAGAATCGCCATTTGCAGCAGTGACACTGGGTGTACAAAGCAAAAGCGAACGATTCATCAAATCTTTAACGGCTTCGGGTGGCTGTACTCCCAAGAAACGGTAACGTTTAAGGCAGCTTTGAGCCAGTTGTTCGAGCCGTTGCTGGAGCGGACCGCTACCCACAACGACTAGCTCTATTTCTGGCATGACGGCTTGCACCTGAGCCATAGCGCGAATCAGATATTCACATCCTTTCTTCTCAACCAAGCGTCCGACAAACATTACGATCGGTTCACGCTGAATGCTCAGATTTGGCGTAAATTTGTCGATATCTACGCCAATGTAATGAACCAAGATTTTGTCAGACGGGCACCCTTTATCAACAAGCTTTGAGCGAATAAACTCCGAAACGGCAATAAAGCAATTGGCAGATTTAAACAGGCGATCGCGCCTTTCCAGATAAAGGTCCCTAAAAAACTGCCCTCGCTTTTGAAAAAGATCGGTCAACTTGGCGCGTCCTGTGCTTTTATATTCCATGCCAGTCGCGTCGTTGCCGTGAAATGTGACAACCAGTGGAACATTTAGCTTCTTCGCTAACGGAAGACTCAACACCCCGTCTAAGCCAAAATGGGCATGAACGAGCTGAGGCGATCGCTTTTTAATCTCGCGAAACCAGCCAGGATGAGCAAACCCAGTTAGCTTAAAAGCCAATTTCCAGGGCGCAGGCTGCGAAACCAAATCGCTAAGCACAATACTCTTTTTTTGAGAAACCAAAGAATTAGCACCTGCAACCCGCGACATACCAACGTAAAACCCGCTGTATGTAGAAAGGCTCTCTACTTGAGCAGGAATGAAGGTTTCAGAATAAGGCAAGAGTAAATCGCGGTATATGGCAACAGTCCTGCTGTTCATTAGCTTAGGGGTTTAGGTAAGGGATATTTACAGTTGCAGGAAATAATGAGCAGGAAACAAATTTAGAAACAACTGATCTTACTCTTTAACAGGTTCAGCACATGGAAGAGGTTCGGAAGAGTATGCAGGAAGGTTTTTCCAAAGGTAAAAAGGGCTAACCAACCCACTCGTCAAACGTTCCATTTCACAGGCTGCTACCACATCTGTCTGAATTACTTTGTGTTTCTTAAAATAGAAAACAACAACCTTGCGGAGATCGTTTAAAAAATAAACTGGGAAAATAAATGGTTTTTGCCAGGCTTTCGCCCGTGTCATGCGAATATGATGTTGAGCTAATCCGATGCTACGAACGAGAGAGAGCAAGTAATCACGCTCAAGCCGCCACGCAGGTACTTCATGGTAGATGTGTAGCTTGGGATTATATAGAATTTCCCAACCAGCGTTTTGAACGTGGGCTAGAGACTCCATGTCTTCACCTTTTAAGCCCAATGACTTGCCGACAGGTCCTAGCAACAGGAGATTATCAGGAACACAATCGAGCCAGGCTTGCTTGCAAATAACTAGCCCTGCCCCCGGTGGTAACACTCGACCTTTACGGGTATTGTAGGAGAAGACCTTATTGCCTCGTTCAATAATGGCAAGATAGCTGGCAATTTGACGAAAATTGGGAGGGGGGTCAACTTCAAATTTGCCATGAATTTGACCACTAAATGCAGCCGCTTCAGGATGCGCTTTGCCAAAAGAGTAAGCCTCAGCTACCCAGTCGGGTGTGGGTAGATTGTCATCATCCAAAAAACCAATAAACTCCCCTTGGGATTCTTGGATAGCACGCTTTCGGGCAATGGATGCGCCTTGCTTGGGTTCCAAGAAATATCTGAGCGGGAAAGCACGATCCCAGGTTGCTTGATACTGCCGAATTAGTTCGGCTGTGTCATCACTACTGTTGTTATCAACAATCACGATTTCCCAGTTGATGGATTCGGTGCCAACCTGCGATCGCAGTGCCTCCAGGATAGGGGGTATCTGCTCGGACTTATTGTAAGTACGAATTGCTACAGAGAAGTCAACCATAGATTTTGTGGCTAAAAGTTAACAATGTTTCACACAAACCTGATGTAATCACCTTCGGATCACTCAAATCAGGAGGAAGGCTATGCTTACTTTACACTTCAAGCCTCACAGTACATAGGCAGGAATTGTCATACTGGTGCTTCCTGGACTTTAAAGTATGCTCTTAGCTCTCGTCACCCACTCACCTGCTCATCTGACAATTCAAATTGTGCTTGAAAAACCTGAGAAACTCAATCAATTACTAGCAATAGTAGACATCTTCATCTAATTTTCTTCATTTTTACCCAAACTTCAACATGGATGAACATTCTCTAAGAAAACGAGTGGGGCACACTGTGCCCCACTCATTGTCGCTATGCGTTACTATTTTCGATTCTTCTTGGATCAAACTTCGCCCTAATTTTATGTACTATGAAAGCGCACATAAAGGATACTGGTTGAGTTCGGCGAATCGAGCCTAGATAGCGAAGCAGTGAGTTTAGAACAAATAGCGGATGCCTGAGAAGTGCCTTGAGTACAAGCGGCCATTGAATCTTTTTGAAGCTCTTTAACACCAATCCTTTGCAGATTCTAGGATTGCAACCTTCCGCCATTAGTTTTACATAAATTGCTGGCAAATCTGCATACATACTTTTCACGAATACTTCTGGTTTTTTAGTGAAATGATGTTCCCCAGCAGTACACTCCAAATAGTTTTCTTGACTTACTTTAAATCCTCCTCTGACAGCGCAGTAGTAAGTCCAGTAAAGCTGCACAAATGCATTGTCTAGCCCTAGCTTCCAGTCCTGCAAAGCTTGCTTTGCTAATTTGGTTCGATATATTAATGCAGTTGTTAGTGACAAACCAGAGCCACCGCGCTTTTCTAAACAGTGTTCAAACAAAGGCTTGCCATTAGAAGAAAAACCATTTCCCTCTATGGAGAAACAACGATTAAAACGAACCTTACCCGTTTTTGCGAAATGACTAGAATAGTTTAGAAGCAGCAAACTTAAGTTAGGGCTGTGACTCAAATTCTTCAAAACATAGGCGATCGCTCATCATAAATTAGATCATCGTCGCTAATTGTCCACACATATTTTCCGTTTGCTGCTTCGATACAATAAGCTATGTTTCTGACAGCTCCAATGTTCTTTGAGTGTCGGTTGAATTGAAACCTGACATCCTTAAATTCAGATTGCCATTTTTCAACAACTTTGGGAGTATCGTCCGTAGAACAATTATCAGCAACTAAAATTTCACATTGCGCTTCAAATCCTCTGATAGCTCGTCTTAGCCAGCTTAACTGTTGGTTTAATAAGTTAGCTCGATTGAATGTTGGAATGGAGATAGATAAAAGTGTTTCCATCTTAGTGGTAGGCTCCTCTGATAAGTATGAAAAACTTACCCAGGAAACTTGAGCTTAAACTTGATAAGTCCTACACTTTTTTTGAATTGATAAACTCTGAAAATCGCGGAAAGTAGTGCTATATTAATTTTGCTTAAGGCTCGAAATAGGCGCGGTTTCAAGCAGAATTAATATCAGCAATTGCGCGTAAGATTTATTCAAATTTAATAGCCATTCAGTAATTATTCCTGAGTGGCACTTAATATATCATCCTCACATCACCCCAAATTTTAATGTTGATGTGCTTTACACAAACTTTAGGAGGAATTGTTGTAAACGTTAAGTTTGAAAGGAACATTTGAGAAGTGCTAGCCATAGAAGGGATGAGGAAAGTCTTACCTTCCCCATCCCTTCTATGGCTACAGCGATGAGCATCATTGCAGGCTAACGAATCCTGCTTTAGCAATTAAATCTTGCCCTTGAGCGGTAAGCAGCATTTTGGCGTAAGCTTCGCCTGCTTGCTGATCTCGATCGCCACTTTGTTTGAAGATTACCAGTAGCCGCCGACTGAGCGGGTATTCTCCACTCCGAAAGACCTCTGTGTTGACCTGGTTTCGCTTTGTTGGGCATTCTGACGCAGGAACCAACGCCCCTTGATAGGGAGCAATCAGGCTATCTGGCGTGTTGCCGATGGGCAGCGGTTTTACGCCGCACTGTGAAACGACTAGAGAAGCAGAAGACCAAAATATACCTGATGGATCGTTGGCGATCGCCTGCACTGCCTCAGTTGTCGTTCCAATCAGCCTGAAATGTTCGCCGCTGTCCCTGGTTTCCTTGCCGTAAGTCTGAATTGCCAAATTTGGACCGCCGACCTCCTGCCAGTTGGTAATTTCGCCTGCAAAAATTGCCTCGAACTGCTGAACCGTTAGCCCAGGAATATTTAAACTAGGGTTCACAATTACGGCTGGGCCGTCAATTGCCACTGGCACTTCCTTCAGGCTAACTCCTCGCCGCTCTGCTTCTTCTAATTCCTCCATTGTGACGGCACGGGAAGATTGGGCAAAGTCAATTTCGTTTCTGAGCAGCATGGCAATCCCACCCGGAGAACTGGGTGCCTCTCCGTCGGGGTCTTTGTAACGCAGTTGGAATTGTGGAAAAACGGTCTGAATTGCGGAATCTACATCTTTGCGAATGGGTGCCCAAACCGTGCTGCCGCCATAGCTGAACAGTCCGTTGGGAACATTTTCGACTTCGGCAAACGATCGGGCAGAGGTTTGAGCAAAAGAGGTTTGCTCAGCAGGAGTCTGGTCAGGAGCCGTTTGAGCAGGTAAAGGGACAGAATCAAGAGCCGGACAAAAAATTGCAAGGCTACCACCAAAATTGCAAAGACTAGATAGACCAATTACTACTAACGCCGTTGTAATTGCCAGAGCCAGAAGGAGAATTTTCGTCTCGTTTTTGCGCGTCATATGTGGATGCTCCAATTGTTTGAGGAATGCATGGCGATCGCCGTCAATGCTACACCTGCCTGGAGATTCATCATCGACTTCACCGTTTCCGGTCAGAGACGAAAAGCTTCCTTCTACCGCAGCTCAGCTAATCAGCGCTAATGGCTATGAAAGTAAAATTCCTTAACATTTACACAACTGAGCCGTTAGTGACTGGCGCTCCAGATTTGGTCTGGTCGCGAGTCGCTCGTTCTTTTGCCAATAGGTTTACCGTGTCTCCCAGAGCGGTGGTGAGGCTGCGCCGAGTTTGAGCGTGGTCTGCTTGTTCTGCTTTGAGTGATTGGGTCAGGCGATCGCACTCCATCAGCGCTCTAACCAAATTTTCCTTAATCTCTGAGGGGCTTTGCAGTTGCTCCAGGTGCGCCTGAATTGCGGACTGAGTGATTTCATCGCTTGTAAAAGGTTGCGGCAACTGCTGAAGCTGTTGCAGTTCAGCTTTTAGCATCTCAATTTGCTGTTGTGCTAGGCGCGCCTCGGTGCGCCGTTGCTGCGCTTCTGTTTCATAAAGCTTGCGCCAATTTGCAGCGCTTGCATATGCCTGATCACGTTCTTGATTGACCTCAGCCAGCTTTTGCTGAAGTGCCTTGATCTCTAACAACCACTGTCTAACATCTTGAGACATTTCCACCAACTCCTCATGCAGCCCATGCTAGAGAGTCTAAAACAAAACTTGGCTGACAGATTGGGGAACTGGCAAAATAATGCTGACCAATAACCCCAACGCAATCAATCCCCACCAGTCACGTTGATTGTCCAATTCACTGACATCATTCAGGGCAGGTTCGTCTACCACAGGAATGAAAAACAGTAAGATTGCCCAGAGGAAAAATTCTTGCTGAACAAACGATAGAGCCAAAACCAGTAGCCGTGCAACCTGACCAATCACTGCACCCACTCGCTGTCCAAACATAGCGTGGACAATATGCCCCCCGTCAAGCTGACCCACAGGTACGAGATTTAGGGCTGTTACCAGCAATCCCAGGCAACCTGCTACTGCAACGGGGTGCAAACTAAGCGCTGTTGTTTCGGTTAACCCGTTGCCAAAGCTAGCTTACTCAACAAAGCTAGCAACAGCAAGCTAGGTTGAAAAGAGGTGACGTTCAAGATGCCAGATTCCTCTGTCAAGCTAACAGGGGTGGAGTGTGCCAATCCCCACAGCAACAACGGGACTGTAACCACAAAGCCTGCCATCGGTCCGGCAATTCCTACGTCAAATAGAGCTTTTCTATTGGGGACGGGAGAACGCATTTGAATGAATGCACCAAAAGTCCCAAAGGGAAAGAAACCTGCTGGTGGAACCGGGATGAAGTAGGGCAAAGTGGCTCGAATTCGGTAGAAACGGGCTGTCAAATAGTGAGCTAGTTCGTGGGTTCCCAGGATAGCCATCAGCGCCAGAGCGTAGGGTAGACCGCTCAGCAGCAAAGCGCCAGTAATTTCTACGTCTTCGGTAGCCGCGCCTGAAAAGGAAACTCCTGCCAGCGTCGTGGTGAAAATTGTAGCGAGTAGCAGAGTCAGGGCTAAACCTGGGCGGGTTAGGGAAGAGGTAATTGCTTTTGTCGCCGCTTGAGCTTGAGGGTTGGGCACCAGGGCAAAGAAGGGTTTGCCGTTCATGCCTTCTTGAAACACGATTAGGAAGCGATCGCCAAAGTGCTTTTCTACATTCTCTCGAATTGTTTTGTAAGCTACTTCGGGTGAAGTTCGCAGTTGACCCCGACAGATCAAAGCCTGGGGACGATATTCAACGTTTTGCAGATAGTAGATTGACCAGGGAAAACAGTTCTGTAGGGTGGCTTCTTCTTCTTTATCAATGGGTCGCAGGGTGGGACGCTTATCTACAGTAGGTGGGGCGATCGCCTGCTGCCCCTGGGACTGTGTCGGTGCCTGCGGCTCAACATTGGGTTTTGATGAGCGTCCCCATTGGATTAAAAACCAGTAGAGCAGCGGACAGAGAATAAACGGCCCAAGCAGCAGAATTGCTGGCATTGGCTCATTTTCTCCATTCACCCAAATCCAGCCTGTCCAGATAAAAGCAGGGGTCATCATCACCAGCCACAATACCCAAATTGGAGTTCGGGTAATGCTAGCCACAGTCCGTTGGACGATGAAATATGTGAATATTCCCAAGAGGAGCAACCAGAAAATCATGCTGCGGGTCTCAATTTCTTCAACTCAATCGATCACTGATTGATCACTGGTAGATCTCCAGCATACCGCTTTCAACCAATCCTCACGGCAATGGATTCTAAAGCTTTGATTCAAACCCGCACAGAACAGAGGATTGCTGGTTCTAGTTATGAATGGGTGTGTGGCGGTGCAGCCACCACACACCCATTCATACCCGAATTAGGCAACGCCTAGAACAGAACCTGCTCCACACAGCCTGACGAAACCAGCCAAGAGCTTCATAACTTCAGGATTAAGCAGAACACTATTTGAATTAACCCTATTAAAATAATCATTCTACAATTGATTTAGCTGATTACTGTCAAACCGATTTTGAACGATCAGATTACTACGAAGCAACCGCGTGAAGTTTTTGAAGATGTGTTTGCGTTTCCACCTAACCGCGACACGATGGGAGGAACGGCTTACTTAATTCGCCAAACTGGGGGTCAGTCTGAGGATATTTCTGAGAATATTTTGGTTGACTGTCCTGCCTGGGAGTTGACCCACCAGACCTTTTTGCAAGAACAAGGTGGCGTTCGCTGGCTTTTTCTGACTCACCGGGGCGGCATTGGCAGGGTGCGCGAGATTCAGCAACGATTTGGCTGTGAGGTGCTGATTCAAGAACAGGAAGCTTATTTGCTGCCGGGTGTTGAGCTAACTCGGTTTCAGCAAGATTTTCAAATTAATCAGCAGGGCCATGCAATTTGGACATCGGGACATTCTCCTGGCTCTGCTTGCCTGTATTGCGATCGCCACAGCGGAATTCTTTTTACAGGACGGCATCTGCTACCTAACCAGCACGGCGATCCCACTCCCCTGAGAATTGCTAAGACTTTCCACTGGCCCAGACAAATCCAGAACGTTCAGCGAATCATTGACCAGTTCACGCCAGAAACGCTCAGCTTCATTTGCCCAGGAGCCAACACCGGTTTTCTCCGAGGCAAACGAGCGATTGACCAGGCTTATCAGCGGTTATCTCTCCTTGACCTGTCCGCTCACCTGCAAGTCAAACCTTTGCTATAGCAGCGATCGCCCCTCTAAGCTCGCCCTCAATCCCGGCTCACCAATTCTACTTTCAGCCATAACCTCCTCCTTTTTCCTACTGCTCAGGTCAAGATTTATCGATTTACGGTTCACCGCCCTTGCGATCGCCCCCACAAAGATCGTTAAAATAAGCGTAGTTCTGCTGCGGCGTTGGTGACTGCCAATAATGTTTTATGATCTATGCCTTGTTTATAAGGGAAACTAGATGTTTCAGTGGCAGTATACCGGGCTTGTACCCGGAAACTTAAAACTGAGGCCGTGATTCCCACCTGGATTTTTCCAGGTCAAAAGCTGAGGTAAGACGGCGTTGCGGGGGACTCTTAAGTTTTCATTCCTTTGCGTTACTGGAGCTGGTTGCTTCTCAAGAGGCAACAGGTTTAAGGGGCATGGACAATTACGATTTGTCTGCGCCCCCTTAGTATCAAAGGAAGCTGGAATTGCAGCGTCTTGAAGATGGGTTAAACCAAAGGCAGGGGCAATCGCCCCTGCCTTTGGTTTATGCAAACGAAAACTGCTGCAAGTTAAGGGTAGAGGTGAACAGTCGCTCACCCCTGTTCAATCTTTTGTTTTTGGGATTGGCGTAAGCCTCTGTTTCTACTCAGCACTTCCCCTAGTAGCTAATCTGAAGGGTTACAGACGCTTCGATTTGCTGTTCACCACCGACAACAGGGGTTGGCGCATCAGATAAAGCTAACTGCTCCACTGCACCCCTAGCCAGTGGAATCGGAGGCATTGGGGGCATTGCGCCGTTAATTTGAATATTTACCACTTCATCACGGGATAATCCCAATGCGGCTAGCACGACATCAGCTTGTTCTTGAGCTTCCTGGGTTGCCTCTCGAAGCGCCTGGTTTTGGGCAGTGGCGATCGCCTCTTCCTCAGCCGTAAAGCTAATGCCATCAATTCGAGACGCACCTGCACTAACAGAGGCATCTAAAATGTCTCCTGCTTGCTCAGTCGGAATCTCAAAACTAACGGTATTGGAAGCTGTATAGCCGACTAACTCCTGGGAGCCATTCTCGTAATTGTATTGAGGGCTAAGGTAGATTCCGGTTGTGGTCAGTTGGTCCACGTTGCGCGATCGCAGCAGTTCTACAACTGCATTTGTGCGTTGGGCTGCTTCTTGCTGCACCCCTTCAGCCGTTCTACCCTGCACCTCAACCCCCAAACGCACCTGACTAATCGTGGTTGGAATATTTTCAACCCCGCGTCCCATTACCGTTACCATTCTGGTTAGCTGCTCTTGAGCCAGAACGGGTGAAACCATTGGCAAGCTGAATAGGGTGGTGGCGATCGCCACAGGCAAAACGTAACGAACCTTGCGTAGCGATGACAAAGGCGCAAATTTCATAATCATTCTCCTCACTGGGATGGCGCTAAATCAAACTTGGCTCAGCGCTTAAACTCTTATCCCCCTAATGTGACATTTCCCCAGAGCAGAAGTTAAATCGGTTACATTTTTAGAAACTCGATCATGCGCCTGTGACCACCTCTCTCACCTTTCTACCCAAACAGAGACAGACCCACCACTACAGCAAAACTCTGCCCAGCCGTGTTCGTTAGTTTGAATCGGTCTATCAATGTGTTCAGTCAGGTCATAGAAGGTTGTATTGGGCTTGCCGACCTCCATCCATTTGCTGCCGCCCGCAGCGTCGCTCATTAAGACAGCCATTGCTTTGGGGTGAGCTTCGTCGCCCAGACGAGTCCAGCCAATCAGGTCAGGATGGTCAAAATAGTTGTATTGCTCACCATAGGCAAAATGCTGACGGGCGTAGAGAAATTTGTCGATCAGCCAGCCGTGTTTGTCTAGCCAAATTTCATAGCCCCTATCGGTATAATGTGCGCCATAGTAATCGGCGTAAAACACACAGGGATACCCTTCGCGTCGCAGCAGAATAATCGCGTAGGCAAGCGGCTTAAACCAGCCTTCAACTACTGATTCAAGCGCTTGGAGCGGCTGAGAATCATGATTCTCAACAAACGTAACTGCCAGGGCAGGCTGTTGCTGTACCAGCGTACCGTCAAAAATACGCCGCATATCATAACTGCCACCGCCCTTGCTGGCCTGGTGGAAGTTGTAGTGCAGCGGCACGTCAAACAGCGACATTCGCCCGCCCGTTTCTTTAATAAACCAGTGTAGCGCTTCTGCATCATTCGCCCAATACTCGCCCACTGCAAACAGATTGCGTCCGGTGTGCTGTCGCAGATGATCGAGCCACTCGTTGAAAAACCAGGCGCGAACGTGCTTCACGGCATCAAGGCGAAAGCCAGCAATCCCTGTCGTGTCAAGAAACCACTCGCCCCAGTATTTCAGTTCACCCCGAACTTCATCGACTCCCATATCCAGGTCACAAGCCATTAGAAAGTCGTAATTACCCAGTCGGGGGTCTACTCCCGTTTCAAACTGCTTGTCCTTAAATCGGTAGATTGTACTATCGCCAGGTCGGTCTGCATTGTGGTTTACCGAGTCAAAGTGCCACCAGTGCCACTTTAAGCTGGAGTATTTGTCGCCACGTCCCGGAAACTTAAAGTGTGTCCAAATTTTGATGTGCTGCGATCCACCAATTTCATGATTGCGGTTATCAAAGGCGACAGGAACAGCCTCAACCTCTTCAATCTCATCACCGCCATTTTTGTGGTTAAACACGCCATCAGCATAGATTTCAATGCCTGCGGCTTGGGCTGCTTTGATGGCTGCGAGGTATTCGTCACGAGTGCCATATTTAGTGCGAACGGAGCCTTTCTGGTCAAATTCACCCAGGTCAAACAGGTCATAAACGCTGTAGCCCACGTCATAGCTGCCACCGCTGCCTTTGTAGGAGGGGGGCAACCAGAGCGCGGTGAAACCTGCCTCAGCTAGCTCTGCTGCATTGTGTTTGAGTTCATTCCACAAGCTTCCATCGGTTGGAATGTACCAATGGAAGAACTGCATCATGGTGCCATTAACGTAGGACATACCAACTCCATAGGGCTGTAGAGGGATTAAACCTGACTGTTTTTTGGCAGGTGAATGAGAAGGAGGGGCGTGACTGTAAGCCCTCAGCTTCATTAATATAGGTCGGTTATGCAGGGATATGGATTTTGATCAGATTCTTTTTTTAAGGACCATGAATTGATTACAGCAGCCGATTTACCCGCCGATTGATCTATCTAAACTAATGGCTCTAATGGCTTACAGGTAGCGAATGCCGTAGTCAAGTCCCTGGCAAACTCCTGTGAGAAAGTTCAGGTCGAGGGTTTCGAGGCGATCGCTCTCCCTGTGATAGTGCGGGTTTCGCAAGTCTGCGGTGTCAGTCACCATCAGCGCCCGGTAGCCCCGATCCCAGAAAGGCGCATGATCGCTGCGGCGCGTGTCGGGTACGATTAAGCCTCGGTTTCCGGCGGGTAGCCATTCACACGGTACGCCAACCTGACGAATGCTGTGGCTGAGGCGAATCAAATCGGGAATGGTCTTGAGGTTGCTAATCAGTCCGATAAAGTCGCCCCGATTCGGGTAAAGTCGGGCGAGTCCGGCGGGGTAGCGCTGGGAGTTGGGGGTGCGATCGCAGTAACCCAACATTTCCAACGACAGCATTAAGCGCAGGGGTTGGTTTTGCTGGCGCAAATAGGCAGCATAGCGATCGCTGCCAATTAGCCCCATTTCTTCCAGGTCAAACGCAACCAGACGAATCGGATAAGGAGCGGGTCTAGCTGCAAATGAACGCGCCAGTTCTAGCAAAACCGCTACGCCAGTTGCATTATCGTCTGCCCCAGGAGAGCCGGGAACAGCATCAAAATGTGCGCCAATTAAAATGGGTGCCGTTGCCGTTGCGGAAGACTGTCCCGGCAGATTCAAAATTAAATTTTGATGACATTTTTGCTGAAACTCAAACTCGAAAATTTCCACCGTTCCCCACTGAGCAAGCTGCTGACGGATATATTGCTGCACAAAAAAATGTCCCGCGCTAGCCAGGTAAGGATGGCGATCGCGAGCCAGTTGATGCAGGTGCGTTTGCAAGCGCTGCCTTAAGTTTGAGTCCCAGCTTCTGTGGGGGAGTAAATCAGTCAAAATCAGCGGATATCCACTTCAAATTGAGAGTAATCCGTCGCCTTCGGGAAAAATGATGGGGATCGTCAATTCTTCCTGGGGAGGATTTGTCTTGCCATTAAAACCGTATAATCGAATACTGTGCCAAATTTAGCGCAATCTACCGTAACATTCTTGATTCATGAACTTTCTTGGATTTCTTTGGATTGCTTCCTACATCGGCAGTTTCTTCTCGCCCCATAGCTTTTTCAAAGTCCCGGACGAGATGTTCAGGGTGTTTTCTGACAAAGCTTTGGCTGTAGTAAGCAGTTCTATCTCACATTCTTCGGTGAATCAAATCACCAATCGAACCCTTTCGTCACCCACGACCACTCGCCCCTGGTGGAACGTAGTGGGGTATTCTCTGGTTCGCCCTGGAGGAGTCCGTCAATCGGCGATCGCCACTCTCCGAGGCCAAAATTCAAATCGGTCAATCGTCAAAGGCTCTCGAATGGCTTCCCGTGTCGCCATGCAGAATAGCACTAAGCAGAACAGCGCAAACAGCGATTCTCATAAAATTCTGCAAGTGCTAAACAATCTACCCAATCTGCCCCAGGTCGTTCGTCAAAACCTGTGGGCAGGTATTCCTTCGGTTACTGTGGTGCGGGCGGGTCGCTACACTTTTGCTAACAACGCGGGTTTAGAGTCTGAATCGGCAGGTGCGAGTCAATGCAATGTGTTCCAACCTAGCCCAGCCTTGAGCCAATTGGCTAGCGAGACCGTATTTCAGATTCGAGTTAAGGGGCACCTGGTTGCCGAAGTTCCCAGTCAGACCTACGCCAGCCAAATTGCTAACCAGATCAGGCAAGCTTTGCAAGACCGCGACCTGGCTGCGTCTGCGGTGCGCCCTGCACTGATAGACAGCAAACCCGGAGCCAGAGCAGAAGGGGAGGTGCTGTTTGTCGTGAATGAGCAGCTAGCGGAAGATATCAACTACGACAGCAAGCAACTGGCGATCGCCTGGGTCAACAACCTCCGCACCGCCCTGGGAGGGCAAACGCTCTCAGTCGCAGAAACCCACACCTACCTGACAGGGCTAGCTGAAACGGAGCAAACCTTTGGAGGACTTGCATCCTGGTATGGTCCCTATTTTCATGGGCGAATTACGGCAACGGGTGAAGTGTTCAATCAAAATGACCTGACTGCTGCCCATCGCACGCTGCCGTTTAACACCTACATCAAAGTGACCAATTTGCGAAACGGCAAGTGGGTCATCGTTCGGATTAACGATCGCGCCCCTATATTGAGGGCGATCGCTTGACTATCCCGTCAGGCTGCCCGCTGCATTCAAAGCGAGTCATCTGGCGTAGTGCCCTACGAGGCAATCATCCTACAGCCCGTTCAATCTGAACCGCCTACCGAACCGTCAAGCACTTCTGTGCCCAGAGAGCTTGCTCGCCTGTAACAGCTACGACCGTTGACTGTGGTGTTCCCTGTTTTGTTTTTGTTACTAGTCCTGACTGCTATACCGTCGCATGAGGCAAAAGAATAATGTGTCGATGCCTGTCAATTGTTAACCAGCCTTCTTCTCTTAGCTGGCTTAACAGACGGGTAACAGTGACGCGAGTAGTGCCAATTGTGTTTGCAAGCTGCTGGTGCGTTAGCCTCACCGTCAGTCGAGTTCCTCCTGCCGCAGGTTGACCTACTTCTTGCTTTAGCAATAACAGCAAATGCCGTAGCCGATCTTCGACACGACGATAGCCTACCATCGCCAAAATTGCTTCCGTCTGACGCAGGCGACGAGTCACATGACGAAAAATTCCCTGCGCTAACATGGGTGACTGCTCGATCTCGCTTAGTGTCAGACGCATCAGATCAACGTCAGATAGCGCAACTGCCTGATAAGGACGAATTAGAGCCAGCGATAAACCAAAGGGCATGGAAGGACAAGCTAACCCCAGCAAAGCTTCATCTCCAGTGTCATAGAGCGTTCCAAGCTGCACCACTCCTCGGCATACGACCCAAATCTCGTGAGGCAGCATGGGTACTGCCTGTCCACTACAGTAGGGGTGCAAACTTCTTCCTTGATAAAGATCTTCTAAAAGCTGACGTAGATCGGGCTGTGGAGAAGCCTCTAGAGCAAAAGAATGAAGCATTGTAAGTCGCTAGCCTATGTTCTGTACACTACATTAGGCCGCTCAACTAAAGACGAGGTAATTTGAAGATTGAGCTTAGGTTAAGGTTTGGAGAAAGGGATGAGGGAGGAGTGAGGGATGAAGGATAAGGGGTGAGGGATGAGGGATAAGGGATGAGGGTTGTGAAAGACATGGGCGCAATGTGCGAACTAGAAGCCTGGAACCTTAGTTGATTGCAGATTAAATATACCTGTGGGGTGGGTGTCTCACCCGCCCGGACGGGCAGGATGCCCACCCCACAGAATGTACAGTTTATTTAATTTCCAATCCTCAGTTGATTGGCGAACAGGCAGGATACCTGCCTGACATGGTTCAAGAATTTCCTCATTCCTCATTCCTCATCCCTCATCCCCTACCTTCCCAACTGCTGCCGCATCTGCTCTCGCAGACTCAGTGCATCCTGATAATCGGGTCTGATTTCAATTGCGCGATCGATGGAATTAACTGCTTCGTCAAAGCGGCGCAGGCTCCAGAGGGCGGCTCCTCGGTTGTTCCAGGCTTCTGCTAAGTCGGGGTCGAGTTCGGTGGCGCGGTCAAAGGCATCGATCGCCTGCTGGGGTTCCCCTAACAGCAGCAGTGCAGTTCCTTTGTTGCTCCAGGCTTGAGCAAAGTCGGGCTTGAGGGCGATCGCCTGTTCATACAGCTTCAAAGATTCTGTATGCTGTTGCTTTTGATCTAGAGCATATCCCTTGAGCCACAGTGCCTCCGGGTATTCAGGTTGAATTGCGAGGGCCTGATCGCAGGCAGTAATGCCCGAATCAATCTGCTGCATATAAACCAGGCTGTAGCAGCGCCCCCAATGAGCTTCAGCGTTGTCGGGGTTGAGGGCGATCGCCTGATCATACTGATCCAGAGCAGGCTGATATTGGTTTGCCTGTCGCAGGCGATCGCCCTCAGTCAGCAGAGCAGTCACTTGCGCCTGAGGGTCAGCAGGGCTGGCTGGGCTTTCAGCCGCCGCACTGGGAACGGAACCATTGGAAACTGCCTGCTCAGCACGAGGGGCTGTAAAAGTTCTGCCAACCAGGAAAATTAGAATGACGGCTCCCGCTCCAGCCACAACGGGGAGCGGTCTGAGCGTCTGGATTCGCGTCAGAATGGAGTGAATTACCGTTGAAGGAATGCCCGATTGCAAAGCTTTGGGAACTGCCAGCGCCACTGCGGGTAACGGGGCGGGTGACGAGGCAGGGCGGGAAACCGGACGAGGCAATAGCGATTCGGTTGGTTGGGCGGCAGCGGGTTTACCTAACAGTTCATCAGCGGCCAGGGTAGGAGCCGTTGCCGTAGGAATGTCTGCCTCTTGAGATGACTGCGTTCCCAGAGGAGCTTCTACTTCTGCCTTTTGAGATGACTGCGTTCCCAGAGAAACTTCGGCGATCGCCTGCTGAACAGGCGGCACAACCGATTCATCGGCGGGAACGGGCAACTGCTCTACATCTGCCAGAGCTTGATTTGCGGTTGGGTAGCGGGCGCGAAAGTCATAGCGCACCATTTTGTCGATGATGTCTGCCAGGTCTGGACTGACGTGGGGAGCGCGATCGCGCCACACAATTTCGCAGGTGTGCGGATCTTCATGCAGCAGCTTCGGCGGCACCCCAGTCAACGCCTGGATGGCCAGCTTGCCCAGCGCATAAACGTCACTGCAAAACCGAGGATTTCCGCCCAACTGCTCATTGGGCATATAGCCGTGCGTGCCAATCGAGATAGTTTGGGTGGGGCCCGTCTCTGGGTTCACCAGCACCGTACTGGCCTGCTTTACGGCTCCAAAGTCAATCAGCACAATCTTGCCATCTGACCTGCGCCGCATCAGATTAGACGGCTTAATGTCGCGGTGAATCACGTTTTGCTGATGCACAAAGGCAAGAGCTGTCAGCGTATCTCGCAGCAGCGCAATGACCCGACCTTCGGACCAGGGCTGCCCGGTCATCTCTTCGCTCAGCGGCTCTCCCTCAATTAGCTCCTGCGCCAGGTAAAATTCCTGGTCTTGCTCAAAGTGGGCCAGCAGCCGAGGAATCTGGTCGTGGTTCCCCAGTTTATAAAGCGCCTGGGCTTCGGTATCAAACAGCCGTCTGGCGATTTGTAGACTGGTGGGGTCTTTAACTTGGGGCTGAAGCTGCTTGACTACGCAACGAGGGTTTCCGGGCAAATGCAGGTCTTCTGCCAGGAAGGTTTGACCAAAGCCACCCGCCCCAAGCTGGCTAACGACTTTGTAGCGTCCCCCCAGAGGTCGGTCGGGATCGATGGGTTGAAACAGCTTTAGAATATTCACTTGCTGAGTTGGAAATAGCAGGGCGATCGCAGCCTTCGCTCAAATTTAGCCGATAATTTGGGTCAAATCCGGAGAATTTCGGGTGCAGTTCAGAGACAGGCACCCGTTGAGGCATCCCTTTCTCACCTAAGACGCAGAATATTAGACTGAGTTTCGCCTTAAGTTTAGGTTACTTTCAGAAGTGAGTCCAATTTGCAAATAATCGCTGGAAACCTTGCTATGTCTGATGACGCATCTCTTTACGTGCAGCTGACGTGGGAAGACCCAGTGACAGGTGAGCTACAGCAGCCCGTCTTAGTTCCGCCGATCGCACTGGGGCGAGAAACCCACCAAATGCCCGAACGTTTGGGTGAAAAGGCCGTTTCGCGGCTGGAGCTACCTCATAAACAGGTTTCACGCTTCCATGCCCTGATTACCCTTGCCGATCGCCAGCTTTACATCACCGACCGCAGCGCCAACGGCACCTACCTCAACGGTCGCCTGATTGAGAAAGGAAGTCAGCCCTTGTCTAGCAAAGACACCTTGCGAATCGGTCCTTACAAAATCATTGCCACCCTAACCCAGTTTGACGACAGCAACTCAACGGAACTGAACGTTCGAGAACACACTCACTATGCTCAGGGAAACCCATTGCAGAAAAATACGCTGCTGATGTGGTTGGTCGGGCTGGGCGTTTTACTGCTCATGGGGTTGGGCGTTTGGTTTGTAGCAACTACCGTGTTGGAACAATTGCGTCCCCGCGTCCCCGAAGCAGAGCAGCAAGGCCGTTTGTTTGATCACCCATCGGCAATAACTCATAACCCATGACGCTCCTCCGTCTTCCCCCCCCTTTTTATGCCACCACTTCCCTTAGTTCCCCCATTCCTTTACCGAAACCGTCGTTGGCTTTGGCTGGTGCTGGGAACGCTTACCCTGCTGTTGAGCTTAAGTTTTCCGGGAATCGCTCAGGTACCGTTAGCCACTCAGACCGTTAAAGCACCTGTGGTGGTTGATGGGGTTGAGCTATTTCAAATTGGCAGATCGGGGAATCTCACAGCCGTTGAGCGGGCTGAAATTATTAACGAAGCGCTTCAGCAAGAAGTGCGATCGCCTAACCCTGCTGACATTCAGGTGGTGCGCGATGGCAAGCTGACGATCATTCGCAGTGCAGCCAGCGATCGCAACCTGCTCACCGTTAACGAGGGAGATGTCACAACGGGCACGAGTCCTGCGAATCAGGCGGCTCTCTGGCGCAGCGACATCGAAGCAGCTTTGCGGCAGGGGCAACTGGAGCGATCGCCCAGCTATGTCCGGCAGGCAGTGATCTTCAGTGCGGTTGTAGCGGCAGGGGCGATCGTCGTCCATCTGGGACTGTGGTTCTTGGGCAGATGGGTGTCACGCCGCTTGAGCGACTGGTTAGGCAACCCCGCCGCACTATTTCATCCCAAAGAACAAACTACTCGGCTGTTTTTGCAGCTTGCCCTATTGGGCATTCAAATCGGACTTTGGGCGGCCGTCGCATTTTACGTCACCGACCTGTTTCCCGGAGTCAGAAGCCTGCGCTATGCGCTGTTTAACTTCCTCAACACCCCCATCATCAATGTCGGAGAGAGCAATTACTCAGCGCTGCAATTGTTGCTATTGCTCGCTTTCACCGTCGGGCTATGGTTTGCGGTCAGCGCCATCACCCGTCTGTTTAGAATTTATGTCCTAAGTCGAACGGGTGCAGAACTGCGGGTTCAAGAAGTCATCACCATCTTGACTCAGTACACGCTGGCCTTCTTAGGGCTAATCGTCCTGCTGCAAATCTGGGGTTTAGACGTTAGCTCACTTGCCATTATTGCCAGCGTCCTGGGTGTGGGAATTGGCTTCGGCATTCAAAATATCACCAACAACTTTATTAGCGGCTTGATTATTACCCTGGAGCGTCCGATTCAGGTAGGGGATTTTGTCAAAGTCGCAGAGTTAATGGGCACCGTCGAGCGCATCGGGGCCCGCAGCACTGAAATTCGCACGCTCGATCAGGTGACAATCATCGTGCCAAACTCCCGCTTCTTAGAAACCGAGGTGGTCAACTGGAGTCACGGCGATCCGGTTTCGCGCATTCGCATTCCCGTTGGCATTGCCTACGATTCTGATACCGACCGAGTGCAGACCGCGTTGCTAGAGGCTGCCCGCAGCCATCCCGATGTTCTGATCAGACCCGCTCCCCAGGTTTGGTTTCAGGGATTTGGAGACAGTGCGCTGAACTTTGAACTGATGGTCTGGACGGGCGAACCTAAGAAGCAGTTTCGCGTCAAGAGCGACCTCTACTACCGAATTGAGGCTAGCCTGCGGCGACACGGCATCACCATTCCCTTTCCTCAGCGTGACTTGCATTTGCGATCGCCCCACCTTGAAGAATTTGTTGCCTCGTGGCGACAGTTGCCAGGCATCCATGATGGAAATCCTCAAAAGTTTTCTAATGGCGATACCGAGCCTTACTCGCGATCGCTGATCGGCAGTTCAACTGACAGTGCTGAGGCAATTGGGCGATCGCCCACTGTCGCCCCAGCGGAACTGCTGACCGATGAAAAAATCCAGGCGATCGCCACTGCGATGCAGGGAACTTCAGGACTTGAGGTGAGCGATCGCTGGTATCGCCACAACCTCTATCCCACCTGCTTCATTGGCTCAGAAGCGGTGGCGTGGCTAGTGCAAACCCAAAATTGCACCCGTGAAGAAGCCATCCATTTAGGACAAATTCTGCTCGATCAGGGAATCATTCAGCACGTCTCAGAAGACTACCCATTTCGAGATGGATACGTCTTTTATCGCTTTCGCCTGTAAACCTTACAAACACCTCGTTTCCAGTAGATTTGTAGGATGTGTTAGGCGTTTGCTTCTCGTGACAAGGCTCTGCCTTGTCATGCAAGGGTTGGAGGCTCTGCCTCCAGAATCGAGCAACTGGAGGCAGAGCCTCCTCATTCGATTCCCAGCCAGAGGCTAGGAACCAGGGAATTGGGGATTCTTGGAAAAAGTCGTCAAGATCAATTCTTTGTAGTTCAAGCGTCATGATCTAGGGTTCAGCCGTCATGCTTCAGGGGTGCAAGCGTCGTGATCTGAAGTTCAGCCGTCATGTTCTGAGGTTCAAGCGTCATGCTCTGGAGTTCAAGCGTTATGTTCTGGAGTTCAGCACTCATACTCTAGGGTTCAGCCGCCATGCTCTAGGGTTCAGCCGTCATGTTCTGAGGTTCAAGCGTCATGATCTGGAGTTCAAGCGTCATGTTCTGAGGTTAAAGCGCCTCCCTTTTTTGTCCTGCTTTTGTCCTAATCTGAGTGATTAGCACTATAAAACTTAGGGAATGAAAACTTTAGCCGTTGATATTGGTGGCAGTGGGGTCAAAGCGCTAGTTTTAGACGAGGCCGGTGAGCCTCAAAGCAAGCGATCGCGAGTAGACACGCCTCAGCCCGCTACGCCAGAGAAGATTGTTGGGGCGATCGCCAACTCGCCTCTGACCAAACTTTTGATCGGGTTTCTGTCGGCTTTCCGGGTGTGGTGCGGCGGGGCATCATCGGCACGGCGGCAAACCTTGGCGCTTCCTGGATTGGCTTTGACTTGGGAACAACTCTGACTGAGAAACTCGGCAAACCCGTCCGTGTGGCAAACGATGCCGACATCCAGGGATTAGGGGCAATTTCCAGGGAAGGCGTGGAGTTAGTGATTACCCTCGGCACAGGATTTGGCTCTGCCTTATTTGTCGATGGGAAACTAGTGCCAAATCTGGAAATGGGACACCACTCGTTCCGCAAGGATGAAACCTACGAGCAACAGCTTGGACGAGCAGCCCTGGAATCCATTGGCAAAAAGCGCTGGAATCGACGCTTAGAGAAGGCGATCGCCACTCTAGAGCATCTGTTTAATTACAACCGACTCTATATCGGCGGCGGCGAAGCCAAACAAGTCACCCTCGACCTCCCCGCTAACGTCACCCTCGTAGAAAACATCATGGGGCTACTCGGCGGAATTGCCCTCTGGCGAGATTAGGAGAGGCTAGCCCCTAGCCCCTTTTCTCCCTACTCACAATTCCCGACCACTGCACCTGCTTCAGGCGATCGCGGCGATAGGAAAAGAAATGCTCGGCGTGCTGATAAGTGCAGTAGGGGGCGATCGCCATGTGTTCGGTGAGAATGCCTGCCTGTTCGAGCTGAAGCGCGTTCACTCGCCGTACATCTAGCCGCGCCCTGCCGGGTTGGGGGTCGCTTAACAGCGGGGATTCTGGCAGTTCTCGAAGGGCAGATAGAATTAGCTCTGGGTCTGGAGTAGCTACTGATTTGGCAATTTCCTGAACCACCGTTAAACCGACCTCAGCCGCAACGGTGATTGACACCTGGTAAACTTCTCCAGCGATCGCTGGCCCCAGTGCCACGCGCAAGTTGTGCAGTTTGCTGCCCTGTGCCCGAAGGCGGGCGATCGCCTTCGGCACAATTTCACCAGCCGTACCGCGCCAACCTGCATGAACCGCCGCTGTCTGCCCGGTTTCCACATCAGCAATTAACACAGGCACACAATCTGCACTGCACACCCACACTGCCTGCCCCGCCTGCTCCGTCAGCAAACCATCCGCAGGGGGAAAGACTACTTCCCCGTCGTCTGATGCGGATGATTCAGAGAGTTCCTGCTGAAACTGCTCAACCTCAGAGGGCATCAACACCATGTTGCCATGCACTTGCCGAATTCGATAGGTTGAAACTGCTGGATCAAGCACTTTCACCAAGTCGGCGGCGATCGCGGCGAGAACTGTTGAGTAAAGAACCCGTGTAGCCAGGGTTCCAGGAGGCTACAGGTGAGGTAGGGGAGTCCCTGCCAAGTTTTCCACTGCCACAGTGTTGCAGAAGTTGTCATGGGTGAAGAGGGCGGTAAAAGGCAATGTTTGAAAAGTCTATTTGTAACCCAGAAGCGTGTAGGGGCTTAGCATTCGGACAAAAATTTTGGTTGATTTCGAGATTTATTTACCGAACGCTAAGCCCGAACGCTAAGGATTGTGGATTTATTAATGTGTAATTCTCCTGTGTAGGGACATGGCATTGCCATGTCCCTACAGAGATTCTGGTTTTACAGGTTATTTGATCCACGATCCTAAGCCCTTACGGAGACATTCGGTTCTAAAAGAATCTCCAAAAATCAAAGGTCGCCAAAAAGGTTGCCAAAAAATCTATGCTAGTCTAATCCGCACTGATTCAACTAATTTCAGCTTTGAGATTCGATCTAAATCAACTCATCATTGCCTTGTCGAAATGCCGAGATCAGATCAGGTTAGATCTAGAATTGGCTCAACTCAACGAGCCACCCTTCAAGATTCACCTGTTTGAAACGGTTGACTCCACCAATCGCGTTCTTTGGAATCTGGCGGGTCAGGGCATCCCTGAAGGCACAGTGGCGATCGCCCTTCAGCAGCAGTCTGGGCGCGGGCAATGGGGGCGACAGTGGCAGTCTCCTCCCGGTGGTTTGTATCTATCGGTAGCGCTAACTCCCAATCTGCCCGTAGAAAACAGCGCTCAACTGACGCTCTGTAGCGCCTGGGGAATTGCGGCAGCACTGCGAAACTACGGCGTTCCAGTAGGGCTGAAATGGCTAAACGATCTAGTGGTCGAAAACCGCAAGCTGGGCGCATTCTCACTGAGACGCGAATGCAGAGCGGACAGGTGACTCAAGCAGTCGTCGGCGTAGGAATCAACTGGCAAAATCCGGTGCCCCCTACAGGAATCAACTTGCAGGAAATTCTAGAGCGACAGCCTAACCCACAAATCACTTCATTGGAAATGCTAGCGGCGATCGCCTTCAAGGCATAATAGCTGGCTATCAACTCTGTCAGCAGCGCGGAATTGAGGCCATCTTGCCGCGCTATCAAGCACTTCTAACTAGCATCGGGCATCGGGTCACGATCCATCAATCTGGAGCAGAGCAACCTGCACGAGTCACAGGCATTTCTGCGACAGGCGACCTACGGGTTTGTTTAAATGGGGAAAATCCCGCTATTTCAACCGAAATTAGCCTTGAGCCAGGTACAATCAGTCTGGGATACGACCATTCAGGCAATGGAGCGTAATCTCAACTTGCTAGCAAATTAGGATGGGCCATAATCGGATGGAACTGAATGCCCCAACTAGACGACTAGAATGATGACCAACTGGGGGAAGTCTTGCCCTGTTTGTTGCATCATCATATTTGAGTGCAACATAGACAAGACTTAAATAGACAGCCTAAGTTGGCGTAAATTGCTAGGGCAAGTTTTTAACGTAGCGGACGCAGTGATGACTCAACGACGTAAATCTACTCAAGTTTCAACTTCTATTCAGCGATCGCTACTCGTTCAAGGGATCAGTTGGCTGGGCAGCTTAGGCATCCTCAGCAGCGGTCTGGTCGCTTTTGCCCAATCGCCCGATGCCTCAGAAGCGATTGTTCCTAGCGCTCAAGACCTGCTGATGCCCGCTGAAAGCAGCCCGCAACCCGCAGCACCCGCTCCCGTCGTGGTTGAACCAGAACCTGCGGCTCCCGCTGTGCCCCAACCCCCAGCGGCTAGCCCCGCCTCCAGCCCTTCTCCCAGCCCCGCCTCCAGCCTACCCGCAGCCGATGCTCCAACGATTGTAGTTCCGGGGCTGTCGAGCGACGCTCCTATCACAGCAGATACTCTGAATCAGCCAAATTCGGCTCCCACAGTCGAGCAAAACAGCTACATCGACTCGACCGACTACAGCATTGGTGCAACCCAGCGCTATGGACAGCCTGCGGTAGTGTTATCCGAACGCTCAACGGGCTGTCAGGCAACAGTAGCAAACGGTCAGAATGTGCCCGCTAGCATCTGCAATGCTCAACCTCAAAACGGGGCGGCAGCACAAAACGGTGGCTCCATGCGCTTAGGTCCCGTCAGCATTGGACCCACCGGAGTTACGTTTGGCAGCAACGCGCCTTCGGGCAGAGAATTCTTTAGCCGCACCATTCGCCCTGCGGCCCTGCCTGGAAATGGCAACGTTAGCCTGATGTTTCCGGTGTCGATTCCCTCTGTGATTACATCTGCCTTTGGCTGGCGGATTCACCCGATTTCAGGCGGCTATCGCTTTCACCAGGGCACAGATATCGGCGCACCAATGGGGACTCCAGTAGTCGCAGCCTACTCTGGAAAAGTGGCGATCGCCAACTTCATGGGCGGCTATGGGCTAACGGTCGTCATGGCTCACGGCGACGAAACCATCGAAACGCTCTATGCTCACCTATCGGAACTGTTTGTCCAGCCCGGAGAATGGATCGAGCAAGGAGAAGTGATTGGTCGAGTCGGCAGCACGGGCAACTCTACCGGCCCTCACCTGCACTTTGAGTTTCGCCAGAAGACCGACCAGGGCTGGCTAGCAATGGATGCAGGGCAGCTTTTGCAGCAGGCTTTGGCCCAGCTAACCAACGGCTTCCAAACCGCCCAAGTTCCCGCCAAGCCCGATGCTGAAGCAATGCTAGCTATCAAAGGAATTCGGGATGTTGGTCTGGCTATGAAGCCTGCCAGCACCTTCTACCTCACCTCCACTAGTAACGCTGCTGCTAACTTCGTCCAGTAGAGCCTGAAATTGATTCCAGGGCGGGTTTTAAGCCTCTTGTTTTACAGGAAAATGCCTAAGCCCTGATCAAATTGCGTATTAAGGTTAGCTCCATGCAACTCGGTCAAGAACCTCCCCAACTTCTCAGCAAGCGACTGTTCTATCAGGGACGAAAGTTTAGCTTTGAAGTTACTCGCTTGCGCTTGCCCAACCAGGTTGAGGGCGATTGGGAATGCGTTCGCCATCCGGGAGGGGCGCTGGCGGTTCCAGTCACTTCAGACGGCAAGCTAGTACTGGTGCGACAATATCGCTTTGCCGCCCAGGGTCGCCTGCTAGAGTTTCCGGCTGGCACCATCGAACTGAATGAAGATCCAGCCAAAACCGTACAGCGAGAGATTGAGGAGGAAACCGGATATCGGGCCCATCGCTGGCAAAAGTTGGGCGAGTTTTTCTTGGCTCCTGGCTACTCCGATGAGATTATTTACGCATTTCTGGCGCAAGACCTGGAAAAGCTTGACGTTCCACCCAGCCAGGATGAAGACGAGGACATGGAAACGGTGCTGATGACTCCTCAAGAGCTAGAGCAGGCAATTTTGTCGGGTGAAGCAGTAGACGCGAAGACAATATGTAGCTTGCTGTTGGCAAAGCCCTTTCTTAGGGGTGAAGGATGAGGGATGAGGGATGAAGAGGGAGAATCAGGCGATCGCCTTCTCAATCCGTTGTTCTAGCTATCACAAGCAGCGGCTATTCATGCCGAGACGACTGTCACTGAGGTTCTACCATTTCTCTAAATATAAGGAAGGGCACCCTGCAAAGTGGGCACCCTTCCTTCTGTAGCCCTAACGTTTGGGATGAGTATTAGGAGTCATCTCAACCGCAGGAGTCCGTTAAGAGCAACTCCAGCATAGTCGGAAATACTTTTGCATTGCCTGTGATAGATTCAGCACTGCCTGTAAATGATTCAGCACTAGTCAGGAACAATTCAGCGCTGTCCAAAAACGATTGGGCAG
Source organism: Leptolyngbyaceae cyanobacterium RM1_406_9 (assembly GCA_012033355.1). Lineage (GTDB taxonomy): Bacteria > Cyanobacteriota > Cyanobacteriia > Elainellales > Elainellaceae > JAAUTN01. The sequence goes on from JAAUQZ010000015.1 coordinate 26,390, forward strand.
CGGTCGGAAACGATTGGGCAGCGGTCGGGAGTAGTTTAGCGATCGCCAGTTTGCTCATGATTAGTGGCTTCCTCCGTCTTCCCTCATCCGCCCTCCGTCCTCCGCCCGCCCGCCTCCGTCCTCCGTCCTCCGTTTTCCCTCCTCCCTATCTGCCAAGTTTGACGGCAAACAAGAGTATGAACTTGCCACCTCGGTTCCGTATGAGGATAGTCCAGCCGATAGTGTCCACCTCGGCTTTCAGTCCGGAAGGCGGCGCTTTTTAGGATGAGATAGGCAACGTCCAGAAGATTGCGCGTTTCGCCCCAGGTTCGTAGCATTAGGTCTGAGTTAGGGGTGTCTAGCTGCAAGGAGTGGTTTACTTTCAGATTAACCAGAGTTTGAGTCAGTGAGAGCGTGGTGAACTGCTGTTGCCAGGTTTCAATCTGGGCGATCGCCGCTTCGAGCGATCGCTGCTCCCGACAAATTCCAGCACTCTGCCAAACCAGCTTCGGAATGTCTTGCCTCAGCGCTTCTACCTGAATTACCTCCGCCGCATCTGGAGTATAGAGCAAGGGAACTTTATCGTCTTCCCGATCCCAGTTCTCCCCGCCCTCTGGACTCGAAGCGGGTTGAAGCTCCAGATGAGCAAGCTGCGCTCCCAGAACCAGACATTCTAAGAGCGAGTTGCTTGCCAGTCGATTGGCTCCGTGTACGCCTGTGCTAGCCGTTTCCCCAACCGCGTATAGCCCTAAAATCGAAGTGCGGCTCATCAGGTCGGTTATGATTCCGCCCATCCAGTAGTGCGCGGCGGGGGCAACAGGAATCGGTTCATGAAATACGTCTACACCCCACTGTTGACACACCTGAATGATGTTGGGAAAGCGATGCCGAATCGTTTCAGCGGGAATGGGTCGCAAATCGAGCCAAACGTGGGCTGTTGCTAGCTCCGTTGCTGTTTTCTGTAAGTGGCTGAAGATTGCCCGACTGACCACATCTCTAGGGGCAAGCTCTCCGTCGGGGTGGTAGTCAAATGCAAACCGTCGCCCCTGCTCATCGACCAGATGTGCGCCCTCTCCCCGGACTGCTTCACTAATCAAGAATCGGGGTGCGTCTGGTTTGGTTAACGCGGTGGGGTGAAATTGGACAAACTCCAGGTCGCGTAGCTGTGCACCTGCCCGCCAGGCCATTGCTACACCATCCCCAGTGCTTAAACCCGGATTGGTCGTCTGAGCAAAAACCTGCCCGCCGCCACCAGTAGCCAAGACAACGGCTTCCGCTTGCAGCCAGGTAATTTTTCCTTGATAGCCCAGACTGACTCCTTTGCAGCGATCGCCAGCCAACCAGAGATCTACTGCAAACGCCTGCGAGAATACCTGAATATTTTTGCGACTCAAGACTTGAGCGGTCAGCGTCGTGATCACGGCTCGTCCGGTCGTGTCTGCGGCATGAAGCACTCGTCGTCGGGAATGGGCAGCTTCTAGAGTCAGCGCTAGTTCTCCATTGTGGCGATCGAAGCTAACGCCCATCTCAACTAGAGACTGAACACAGCGAGGAGCCTGCTCAACCAGCAGCTTCACGGCGGCGGGATCACACAGCCCAACTCCAGCTTTAAGCGTGTCTTCAATATGCAGGGTAGGAGAATCTTCGGGGGCGATCGCCGCTGCAATACCGCCCTGGGCCCAATCGCTAGCAGAGAGCGAGAGTGTATCTTTGGTAATCAGACCGACGCGAAAATGCGGCGGCAAACAGAGTGCTGCGTATAGCCCCGCCGCCCCGCCGCCTACGACCAGTACATCAAACGGCTGAGCCGCCAAATCAAGTTCAGAGTCAGATAACGGATGTGGCAATTAAAAATCGCTCCCTGAGAACAGTGGCAAAAGCTAGTGCAGGCTAACCTGAAATAACTTTTGGATTAAACCTACTGTACAAAGAGCGAATCCAATTCGACAGCGATGAAAGAATTAAATTTAACCAGATTTTAACCCGTTCTATCGATAAATACCGTTGTTGAAGCGATCGCCTCCTTCAACAAAGGCATCTGCTGGTGGAGTCACAGTAAACTTATCCAGATTTGCCTGCAAAATTTCCTTCTGGCGATCGGTCAGGTTGGGCATATTCAGAACATCTTCAACTTCATCAAAAGGTGCATTCTTAACAATCATCCGAGCCAGCGTTGGGTACATTCCGGGATATTGGGTGAAAGCACGGACATTTGTGTTGTTCAAGTCCAGCTTGCTGCCAAGTTCGCGAATTTTGTCATCGACACTATTTCGGATTTCTGCTGCCAAGACTGGGGATGAATTGAAGGTCAGGCTACTCAAATTTGCTGCGATGGCCGATTGAGGCACTAACCACCCCAGGCAGCCCACCAGCAAACCCAAAACCAGCACTACGCCTACCAGTCGTCTCATTAGTCAGATCCCTCCCGCTCCAAGTAATCTAAATCGATCAAACTTAAACCTATGCAATGAAAGCTATACACAGCGCTTATTTAGAGACTACCACTTCCGCTGGTCAATCTGATCGTCACCCCTCAGAATCTTCCGACCAAATTTTTCAAACGATCCCCAGTTGCAGCAGTTGATCCTGGGTATATGAGCTACGGTGTACACACAAGTCCTCTCAGCCCCCTTGAATCCTCCATTCTGGGGGACTTTGAGCTACTTGGAATCCCTGCGCCGCACACGGTTCGGAAGTCCCCCAGTGGGGGCGAAATACAGAATTTTGAGGTCGAGCATAACTTGTGTGTACACCGTAGGGTATGTGGGAGGGAGCTAGGGGCTAGGGCAAGAAAATATTTTCTTCATCCCTCATCCCTCATCCCTCATCCCTCATCCCTTCCCTAAACCTTCCCTGCTGCCTGCAAAAAAGTATTCAAGTCGGCAAAAGATCCGGCGTAGGTCAGCGTTGGCGAGTCGTAGCCCTTCATACTGACTGTATATTGGCGAAACAGCTTTGGGTTCGCGCCAGAGGCTTCTAAATACTTGTAGGTGGTTTCACCCAGGGCAACGTCCATGCCGATTTGCTTCGTTGAAGACTCCAAGCGGAAGGCAGCGTTGACCGTATCTCCCAGGGCGGTGTAGTCGGGGCGATCGCCTGTTCCCGTATTTCCAACCATCGCGTAGCCCGTATTTAGCCCTGCCCCAACCCGCAGCGGGAATGGTAAGGGATAGCGCTCGTGTAGCTGACTGGTCATTTTGTGCAAGGCGCTAAGCGCGTGGGCAATTCGGATCATCTCGTCGTGGCTAACCCCTTGAGCACCATGAATCCAAACCGCCATAATTGCGTCGCCGATGTACTTATCGACCCAGCTTCCATATTCGCGGATGATGTCTCCAGCACAGCGAAACCAGGTGCCGATCACCTCAGACAGCACCTTTTCGTCAATCTGGCGGGTCATCACCGTAAAGTCGCGGATATCAACCACCAATACCGAAATCAGCCGCCGCACGTGTAGCGTGGCTGTGGCCGTAAATTCTTGGGAATCTATGCCCATCGAAGGGTCGGTCATATGTTCGATGGGCGGGCAGTAAAATTCCAGTTCAGTTTGGCCAAAGGTGAGGCGATCGCCATTCTGTAGCGTCACAGGCACACTCACTCGCCGTCCGTTGACAAACGAACCGTTACGACTTCCTAAATCAATCAGGTAAAACTCTCCCGTCTCCATCCGCTGAAGCATGGCATGGTTACGAGAAATCCAGCGGTCAGGCAGCACGAAATTGTTGTCGTCGCCTCTTCCAACAGTCCAGCAGTTGCTGCCTGCCAAAGAGAGATAACGATTGCCTGACTCGTTACGAAGTATCAGATGGGGAACGGGTTGTGAAGTCACCACAGGCTAAGAACCGCTGATCTTTCCCTATGATGCATCCTGAAGCATCTATCCATAACTCACAAAGGTTTCCAATGTCTAGATTTTGGAAACCTTAACCTCGAATAATTCTCTGTAGATTCAGCTTTCAGCACGATGCCATAGCGCAAACGCTCCTTAGCAGGAGACTCTATACTAGCGCAATCGTGTCAAATACCTGCATCTTCAGCAAATCACTTTGCCACACCGACTCAGGATACCTCAAATCATATCCTGACTCAGACCGAGGAGGCAGCTAGCCAAAACAAACCATCGACCAGCAATGTACTCAGAACGGCTCCACCAAACGTTCTCCAGTGTAGCTGTCGAGAGCGCACGGGTAAACAGCCAACGATTAATAGAACGCTAATCAAAAATATAGCCCAACTCGTTCCCCAAGGTGTTTGAATCTGAGCCACCGCACTCTGTAAAATCGACTGAGCTTGGCTTGGCTCAATTTGCATTAGCTGCCGCCAGTGGGGAATCAGATTAACTACGTAAAAGTACAGATCCGTCATGACCGTGCCGAATAAGGAACCCAGATAGAACCAATTGCCCACTTTTCCATGCTGCTTGGCTAGACACCAAAGGGTAAACGGTAAGCCCAGAGACTCAATCGGCAGGTGCAGGAAGGGTTCCCACCTGAACCAGCCCCAGTAGATAGAGCCTGCTAGCCACGTCCAGGTAAACCCAAATAATAGGTCGCCCCAAAGGTAGCTAGAGGGACGAGACTTGAGCCACTGGCTTAACCCCAGCCAGCCCAGAGTCATAATCAGGCTGAGCCAGGGCGACCACCTGACCAGGGGAGCCTGGAAGAAAACGGGCACCGACACTAAGAAGACCGAAGCGGTGAAAAACAGCCAGGATTGTGAAATGTGGCTGAGTGAAATGCGATCGCCAACCCAGCTTGAAGGAGCTTCAGTTAAAGAAGTTTCTTTTAGACGAGCCTGGTAGAGAGCGACTGATGACGGAGTAAAAGAAGACAAAGTATTATGAATATTAATTTACCTTTTTTAACATATCACAAATGCATCCCCCTGGGGGGCATATCTACAACAATAGCTTAGTTTTTCTGTCACCTTGAAATTCTTCAAAAATTCCGGGATAGATGCCGATGGGTGCGTAAGATTTGCTGAGGAATTTAGCTCATTTCAAGCGATCGCCAAATAGAGCAAAGGTTAGAAGATTTGGTGTAGATGCGGCTTTAGGGCAGACACGTCCAGCAATTCGGGCTTAAATTAGGGCAGCAGTTTTGTTGAATTACGGATCTTTAGAGAGGAGTGAGCATGGGTTTGACCGGAATCAACGCGGGTCTAGCTCTCATGAGCAATACAAGTTGGACTACGGCTATAGATATATCGCCATTCGCCCTACCCCACTATCTGATGCTACCGTCCTTCATGTCCCCATTGATTGCTCAAACTGAGTCCGCTGCTGGTGGGGAAGTCAATCTGCTGCAAGCCGTCGTTTTAGGGTTTGTCCAGGGAATAACTGAGTTTTTGCCAATTAGCAGCACAGCGCATTTGCTCGTGTTTACCAGAGTATTTGGCTGGGATGTTTTAGGCGAAAAGTATTTTGTCGATGCTATCCAGTTTGGCAGCGTTATTGCAGTGCTGATCTACTTTTGGTCAGATATTCAGCAAACTTTAACGGGAAGCTGGGTAGCTTTTCGTAAGAAGAACTGGGAACAGGATGAATGGAAGATTTTTGTAGGCATCGCGATTGGGACTGTGCCTGCTCTGGTCGGAGGACTGTTTTACAAGAAGGCCTTGCCAGAGGTAACTCAATCGATACTGGAAGGAGCGCTAGTTATTGCCTTCATGTCTATCATGATGTCGCTTTTGATGGGGCTAGCCGAAAAAATTGGTAGCCGCAAGCGGGGGTTTAACCTGCTCGAAATTAAGGACGGCATTCTGGTTGGGTTGGGACAGATGCTTGCTATTATCCCAGGGACTTCTCGCTCTGGTTCAACAATGACAATGGCTCTGTTTTTGGGATTGGAGCGACCCGCAGCAGCCCGGTTTTCTTTTTTATTGGGTTTGCCGACGTTGGCGATCGCCACTCTCTACCAGTCCACGGAAGTCAGAAATCACCTGGATGTTTTGCCTGCCCTAATTGTGGGAATTATATCAACCTTCATTTTTTCTTACCTATCGATCGCCTGGTTGATTCGTTTCTTGCAGCGTCAAAGCACCTGGATTTTTGTCTGGTATCGGTTGGCGTTTGGCTTATCTCTGCTGTTGGCGATCGCCAGTGGACTGGCTTGCTGGTTCCTAGACGCTTGATCTAAAATGACGGGTTGGAAAATCTGGAGTCAGGGATGTTTAGAATTCGGCTACTAGGACTGGTGACTGCGATCGCATTTCTTTTGGGCGTAAATCTGGTCTTCGTCAGCGTCCAAAATTTTGACAAGCGGGACGACCGGGTTAAGCTCAGCAATCTTGAGGTAGAACTTGGCGCAAAGCGTTCTGCAATGCAAGAGATGGAGTCTTGGTTGAAGGAAATGACGCTGGAGTTAAGCTCATCTGGCTTTGAAGTTCAAACCTTGCAGTCAAAAATTGCGGCACTTGACCAGGACTATCCCGGTGGAATCCCGGCTTACTTGCAAGAGGAGTACACCAAAGCCGTTGAGCAACACAATCAGATAGCAACTGACCATAACGCTGCTGTGGCAAAGTATGATGCGCTGTACGCCGATTATTCTGAGTTAGTCAATCGATATAATGCGATCGCACAGCAGGTAGACACGTTGCAGGAGAAGCTAGGAGAAACCCAATACCTTCTACCGATTCCCAGACTCCTATCCTCGATAGAGCTATAGCTCCGAACACACTCAAGAATGAGCCTGGGAAGCATAGGCTGCAATGGGTTCCTTAATAAACCGAATATAGAGGTGCTTAAAGGTAGACTTAAGCACACGAGGTGCGCCAAAGTCGATTGGTACGAGCTGTTCAGGAAACTTCCAGTCAAGGATCTGTAGCGATTGAGGAGTCAGATGCGGGAAGTGAAGGGCTTCCAGTTCGGGGCAAACGCCTAGCCGCTGGGATGCTGCAACAGTTGGAATGGTCGCCGGATCAGCGTTGAGAATTTCTGCCATCGCCCGATCGAGCGCAAATACATCAGCAGAAGCGCCCAAAACGCCGAGTTGCCGAGGCTCACCACCGCTGGGGCCTTTGCCTTCGTGACCGATGATGCCGTCTATGATGGTCAGGTTAGGGGCGATCGCCCGTGCCGTTTCCACTAGCATATTGCCAAAGCGATCGCTGTCCTTTCCGGCTTCCATGTGCCACCAGGCTTTCATCTTGCCAGGAACGCAGCCAAATAGATTCTTTACGCCTAGAGTGAGCGTCAACTGCACGTGGGATTTTACTTTAGGTAAGTTGATTACCACATCGGTTTCCATTGCCTCTTTGCACAGCAGCAGATGATTAAAATCTGCGCTCAGAGTTTCGTAGCGCTTGCCCCGCAGTTCTACAATCGGCACACCCAGTTTGTCTAGCCAGGGCAAGTAGCCATTTGCTTTGGCTACCCCTGCGGCACTGCCAAAGGCGGGACTGTCTGCTAAAAATGGCTTACCGCCGACTTCTTGCACCATCTGAGCGACGCAATAGACGACTTCTGGACGGGTGGTGCATTCCTTCGTAGGGCGTGCCCCTGTAAGCAGGTTGGGTTTCAGGAGGACGCGATCGCCCGGTTTGACAAACGCCGCCATTCCACCCAAAGGCTCTAGCAACCTCTCCAAATCGGCTCGTAGCTGCTGAATCTCATAATTCTCAGCCCGAATGAGACTTACACTTGGCTGCATGGTTGTCATCCTCAATCACATCTCGGTTTGCCGCATCTGGTTTATTGCGTCCGGTTTACCGCATCCGATTTATTGTAGTCACCTGGTCGGCGTTAGAGAAAACTCCTTCTCCTCTAATGTTAGGAATAGCGGGCTTTACTTCAACCTTGATCACGTTATCAATATTGATAAACACCGTCTGTTCTTCTAAATTCACAATCCACCAGTCTTTTTCTAGCAGGTGCCGCACCTCCAGATGCACCCCTGCGGGGCTGGTTGCGTCTTCAAGCGGCTCGTAGACCGTAAAAGACTCACTGCGACCATCAATGTAGTGAAACGTCAGTTGGGTATAACCGTCTTGGCTGTACATCTGAGCCTCTCAACCTGTTTTAGGGGATACCATACACTATGAGCGTGGAAGGGTACATAATTTTACGATTTTGGTTTTCCTTAATGTATTGCTAATCCATTGCGATTAAGACAAGCCCAGATATATACCGAAAGGCGAAGGCAAAGGAAACAATAGCTTTTGACAATAGACTTCTGGGAATGGACTTTAATGATATTCTCAAACCTAACAGACCTAGCCTTGAGTTCTGCCTAACAATGGATGTCTGCATTCATGCCGCAGAAAAGGTGTCTCAACTGAGTGAAGCCTGAGCTTTCTGGCTCCTAACGGATCGTCAAACCCGACGCAGCAGAAAGAGTACGTCATATCACAATTCTGTAGTGTCAATAGAGGCAGAAAGACGGGTTCCTAATGTCTAAAGATCGGTTATCGACGGGAATTTCGGGTCTCAACGAAGTTCTTCATGGCGGCTATGTTTCCGGTCGGGCTTATCTAGTTCGAGGGGGGCCAGGAACAGGCAAAACCACCCTGGGAATGCATTTTTTAACGACGGGAGCCGCAAATGGTGAATCCGTTCTATTTATTACGCTAGCAGAAACGGTTGCCCAATTGCGAAAGACGGCTGAAGGGCTAGGATTTGACGCGCAGGGCGTTACTTTTCTAGACCTTAGCCCTACCTCTGAATTTTTTGCTCAGGTGCAAACCTACGATATTTTCTCAGCCGCTGAAGTCGAGCGCGAACCGACGACCCAACGCATTGTAGAGCAGGTTGAAACCCTGAAACCACAGCGAATTTTTATTGATTCAATGACGCAGTTTCGCTATCTTGCCTCCGATCCTTTCCAGTTTCGTAAGCAGGTGCTGTCGTTTCTACGGTTTCTAGTCGAGCGAGATATCACGGTTTTGTTCACATCAGAACATAGCCCCGAAGCCCCTGATGATGATTTGCAGTTCATGAGTGATGGGGTGCTAAATTTGAATTTCAACGAGGGCGATCGCGCCCTTAGGATCTCGAAGTTTCGAGGCAGTGGCTTTCGAGACGGCTACCACAGCCTGCGCCTCACTAACAGCGGCATTCAGCTTTTTCCTCGCCTGCTGCCAGAAACCTTTGAACGAGCTTTTACCACAGAATCTATTTCCTCTGGAATTCCAGAAATTGACGAACTGCTGCACGGCGGCATTGAGCGCAGCACGATCACGATCGTCAGCGGTCCAAGCGGCGTGGGGAAGAGTACTCTGGGGCTTCAGTTTATGAAAGAGGCCGCCGGACGGGGTGAGCGCTCGGTGATCTACACCTTTGAGGAAAGTAAGGAAACGTTGATGCATCGCGCTGAAGGCATCAACATTCCGGTTTACGCTATGCAGGAGCGCGGTACTCTGGCGATCGTGCAGATTGAACCGCTCCACTACACCCCAGACGAATTTGCTAACTTGGTCCGGCAGGAGGTTGAGCAGCAGCAGGCGCAAATTGTAATGATCGACAGTATCTCTGGCTATCGACTCTCGGTGCGGGGAGAAGACCTCACGCCTCACCTCCATGCCCTGTGTAAGTATCTGCAAAACATGGGGGTGGCAGTGCTGCTGATCAACGAACTGGAAACGATTACGGGCGAATTTCGCGCCACCGAAATTGGCATCAGCTATCTAGCTGACACAATTATCTTTCTGCGCTATCTAGAACTGCGGGGCGAACTGCGTCGCGTCATCGGCGTACTCAAAAAGCGAATGACCGATTTTGAGAAAACCCTGCGCGAATTTCAAATCAGTCGCTATGGGGTGAAGGTTGGCAATCCGCTCAGCCAGCTTCGAGGCATTCTCACGGGTATCCCCGAATGGCCGGAAGGGGAGTAGATGCGAATTTTGATTTTTGTTGAGCAAACGGAAAACCGCCGCCTGCTAGCAGACTGGCTGGGACGATATTACGAAGTCGTAGTCGGAGAATCTGCGGTGCAGGCGGGTAAAGCCGTGCCGCTGCTGAATGAACCGTTTGACCTGTGCGTTCTTGATGGCGCAGCCCTGCATCATTTGTGGGAGTGGGTACAGGCAAGGAAACACGCCGAGCAGCCTGTGTTTTTGCCCGTCTTGCTGATTACTCTCCAGGCTGATGTCAAGCTGTTAACGCGCCATCTCTGGCAAACGGTTGATGAACTGATTGGTAAACCGATCGAAAAGTTAGAGTTGCAGGCGCGGGTAGAAATGCTGCTGCGATCGCGCCGACTTTCCCTTCAGCTTCAGGTTGCACTAGAGCAAGAGCGAAAACTGAAGGAACTCAAATCGCGTTTTGTCTCAATGGTTTCCCACGAATTTCGCAATCCGCTCAACATCATTTCTGGGTTTGCTCGTCTATTAGAGCAGCCCGACCTGCCATCTGAACGACGAGCCGATTTTTTTCAGCGAATTCAAGCGGCGGTTAACTCTATGACGGCTTTGCTAAATGATGTCCTAGAGTTTGGCAAAGTTGAAGCAAACGGCTTGGCGGCTAACTACGTTCCACTGGCGATCGCACCTTTCTGCCGCGAATTGATTGAAGAAATTAAAGTCGGAAACAATACCGATCGCACGATTGAGTTTGACTGTGAAAACGAATGCTTTCCCGTTCACGTAAATGAAGCCTTGCTGCGGCAGATTCTCACCAATCTTCTCTCTAACGCAATTAAATATTCACCGCCTTGCAGCACCGTTTGGCTCAGGTTGCAGTGTCAAGCCGAGGCAGTAGTAGTTCAAGTGCAGGATGAGGGCATTGGCATTCCCCCTGCTGATCAAGTCCGGCTATTTGAGTCCTTTTATCGCGCCAGTAATGTCGGTAAAATTCCGGGGACAGGTTTGGGGCTGGCCATTGTCAAGCAGGTGGTAGAGCAGGCGGGTGGAGCGATCGCAGTCAGTAGCCAGGTCAACGTTGGCACTACCTTCACCGTGACTCTGCCACTCAGTAATGGCTTGAACGGGTAAGCTCCCCATTCCTACAGGACTACCGCTATAACGGGGATCAAACATTGGGAGGCAGGCTCATTTTCTCCAGATCCAGCACTTGAGCCAGGGCTGACTCATCCATGAGTCCCCGTTCCAGGACAATCTGACGCAGAGATTTACCTGTTTCCAGCGATTCTTTAGCGATCGCAGCGGCATTGAGATAGCCAATGTGGGGATTGAGCGCCGTCACCAGTGCCAAACTGCCCTCCGCGTAGGCAAGACAGCGATCGCCCTTAGCCGTAATTCCCTGGATGCACTTCTCGGTTAACGCAGCCAATGTGTTGCCCAAAATCTCAATGCTGTGAATCAGGTTGTAGGCAATCAGCGGCATCATTACGTTTAGCTCTAGCTGTCCGGCTTGAGCAGCCAGGGCGATCGCCGCATCATAGCCCATCACCTGAAAGCAAACCATTGCAGTCATTTCTGCCATCACCGGATTGTATTTTCCTGGCATGATTGAGGAACCGGGCTGCACAGGCGGCAGTTGAATTTCCTTGAAGCCTGTTTTGGGGCCAGAATCGAGCAGTCGCAGATCGTGAGAAATTTTGGCGCAGTCTTGAGCCAGGTTACGCAATGAACCCGACACATTCACAAACGGAGCCATACTCTGCATCGCTGCCATCAGGTGAGGTGCAGGCTGCAAGGGCTGATCCAGCAGTTCTGACAAAATTTGGGCAACTCGCTGTCTGTATTGGGGATGCGTATTCAACCCTGTCCCCGCTGCACTGCCACCCAGCCCTAACATGGTCAGATCTTTTGCGGCGAGTCTAATTCGCGTCAGGTGATCCGTGAGAATTTGACCCCAAGCGCGAAAATTTTCGCCCAATCGCACCGGAACGGCATCTTGCAGGTGAGTGCGTCCTGAACGAATGATGTCGTGAAACTCATCAGCTTTTTGATTGAGAGCGGCGATCGCCCCTCCAGAGCCGGATAGAGCGAATGCTCCAGCGCCAGCAAGCCCCCAATCCGAATCGCAGTCGGGATCACGTCATTGGTAGATTGCCCATAGTTCACATGGTCATTCGGATTCACCCGTTTATAGTTCCCCTTCTCATCGCCCAAAATCTCCAGAGCGCGATTCGCCAGCACTTCATTCACGTTCATGTGATGGGAAGTGCCTGCCCCCGCCTGATAAACGTCTACCACAAACTGATCCCGCAGCCTACCCTGCAACACTTCATCGGCAGCCTGGACGATTGCCTGACTGATTTCTAAAGTAATGCAGCCCAATTCACCATTGGCGATCGCTGTCGCCTTTTGATCAAAATA
>JAAUQZ010000296.1 GCA_012033355.1 Leptolyngbyaceae cyanobacterium RM1_406_9
CTCCGGTTAATGTGTCAGGAAAGTGGTTCAAGGTGCAGCACTACGGCGTTAGCGCTGAAACAGAACAGCTTGACTATGACGAAGTGAGAGATTTGGCACTCAAGCATCGCCCCAATCTGCTGATTTGTGGATATTCGGCTTATCCGCGAGTGATTCGATTTGACCAGTTTAGGGCGATCGCTGACGAAGTTGGAGCCTTACTGCTAGCAGACATTGCCCACATCGCTGGACTAGTCGCCACCGGACACCACCCCAGCCCGCTGCCCTATTGCGATGTTGTCACTACTACGACCCATAAGACGCTGCGCGGTCCACGTGGCGGCCTGATTTTGACCCGCGATGCAGAACTGGCAAAAAGTTGGATAAAGCCGTTTTCCCAGGTTCCCAGGGCGGTCCGCTAGAACACGTGATTGCGGGGAAGGCGGTTGCGTTTGGTGAAGCCCTTCAACCCGAATTCAAAACCTATTCAGCCGAAGTGATTCGCAATGCTCAGGCAATGGCGGCCCAGTTTCAGCAGCGGGGTTTTAAGCTGGTTTCAGGCGGCACTGACAATCATTTGATTTTACTGGACTTGCGCTGCATCGGCATGACGGGTAAGCAGGCAGACCAGCTTGTTAGCGGAGTCAACATTACAGCGAACAAAAATACGGTGCCGTTTGACCCCGAATCGCCTTTTATCACTAGCGGCTTGCGGCTTGGCTCTCCCGCGATGACAACTCGTGGCATGGGCACAGCAGAATTTACTGCGATCGCCAACATCATTGCCGATCGCCTGCTCAACCCAGAAGACGAGACGATGGCTCAAAGCTGTCGGCAGCGAGTTGCCGAACTGTGCGATCGCTTCCCACTCTATCCTCATTTGAGCAAACTGCCTGTGTGACTCGGTGGTTAATGACCTGAGGAATTAAGATCTGCGGCTTTAGTAAAGTCGCAGATCTGTAATGTCTGCTTTACGCAGCTTGAGCTTGAACACTCAAATTTATACAGCAATCCTATTTGATTTGTGAGAAAGATGATTTGTGAAAGTGCCCGCCCTGAGGGCGGGCACTTTCACAAATCATTTAGAATCGCTGTATGCCCAAATGCTTGCAAAGATTCAGATTCTTTGGGTGAATTCAATCTCTTCAACCCCAAAAAATTCTTGCGACTTTTCCTGTTAATTAAGCGATTAGCCGTAAATCCAGGTAGATTCGCCTTCGATTTCAAGCGGATTGCGATCGCTTCAGTATGAATCAATTGAGGGCATTAACTCTAAACCATCAAAATCATCTTGCCCAAAGCCCTAGCCATGAGCCGACAGTTCATGTAGACTCTGCCTGAAACTCAATTTTGTCTGCACCCTATCTTATAGTTATCAGATGCCTCCTCAGTTATACCACCTGGCTGCGTTCCTGGTTTCGGCTGTGGTTGTTCTTCTTAGCACACCGATTGTCAAACAAATTGGACTCAAGAGCGGGCGCGTAGATATGCCAGGTGGACGCAAAGTTCACCAACGACCCATGGTACGCCTGGGCGGAGTTTCCATCTTTCTTGGAGCGCTAGTAGCGTTACTGACCATTTGGGGGCTGGGCGGATTTGGCTATCTGCCACCCGATAAGGAATACGAAATTTGGGGCCTTACCTTTGGCGGGTTAGGCTTCTTTTTAATTGGGCTAGCCGATGACTTATTTGGACTACCCGCACTAGTCAGACTGGTGTTACAGGCAGTTGTGGCAGGCTGTGCTTGGCAAGTGGGCGTACAGATCGACTTCCTCACCGTGCCTTTCATGGGACTGGTTTCCCTACCCGACTGGATTAATTTGCCGATTACAATCGTCTGGCTGGTGGGCATGGCCAACGCCATTAACTGGATAGATGGGCTGGACGGTCTTGCCGCCGGAGTCTCCGGAATTGCAGCCGTTGTCATGCTGGTTGTTAGTCTGTTTATGAATCAACCTGCCGCCGCCCTCATTGCCGCTGCGCTAGCAGGAGGTGCTTTAGGATTTCTCCGCTATAACTTCAACCCAGCACAAATCTTCATGGGAGACGGTGGCGCCTATTATATGGGCTTCACGCTGGCAGGAGTCGGCGTAGTAGGGCTGGTGAAAAGCGTTACCACAGTAGCAGTGCTTCTGCCCTATCTGATTCTGGCGGTGCCAATCTTAGATATGTCGGCCGTCATTTTAGATCGGCTGCGTCACGGTAAATCTCCTTTCGTTGCAGACAAGCGCCACCTGCACCACCGCTTGCTAAATGCGGGGCTTTCCCATCGGCTCACGGTTCTATTTATCTATGCACTCACGCTTTGGGTCGGCAGTTTAGCGCTAGCCTTTTCTAATATCCCCAGTGGAGTTGCTTATGCGGTCGGGGCAACTGCGCTACTCAGCTATATGAGTTGGCAAGTTAGAAAACACGCCCGTTGTAGGTGAATTTGATGAGCCATAGCGCCGAAACAAATAGTGCTGAAATTATCTGTGTGGGCACAGAGTTGCTGCTAGGTGAAATTGTTAACAGTAATGCTCAATTTCTTGCCCAGCAGCTAGCCCAGTTAGGCATTCCCCATTACTACCAGACCGTTGTGGGCGACAATCCGCTGAGGCTGCAAAAGGTGCTGGCGATCGCCTGTGAGCGATCGCGCCTACTCCTGTTTACAGGCGGACTGGGCCCCACCCCCGACGACCTCACCACTGAAACCCTGGCCGACTTCTTTGAGGCTCCTTTAATCGAGCGTCTCGACATTCTTGAAGACATTGCCCGCAAATTTGCTAGCCGGGGCAGAGTCATGTCACCCAGCAACCGAAAACAGGCCCTCATTCCTAAAGGTGCAGAAATCCTACCTAACCCCTGGGGCAGCGCTCCTGGCATCATCTGGCAGCCCCGCTCTGGACTGACGCTAATGACCTTTCCGGGCGTTCCCAGCGAGATGCAGGCAATGTGGCAACAAACGGCTATTCCTTATCTTCAGAGTCAGGGCTGGGGCAAGGAAATTATCTACAGCCGCACACTTCGCTTTTGGGGAATCGGCGAATCAACTCTGGCTGAAAAAGTCGTTTCCTTCTTTGACCTGAAGAACCCTACCGTTGCTCCTTATGCAGGAAAAGGCGAAGTCAGGCTGAGAATTTCTGCCAAAGCCCGTTCCGAAGCGGCAGCACTAGAACTGATTGAACCCGTCGCTCAGCAACTCCGTGAGATTGCTGGAGTTGACTACTACGGCAGCGATGATGATACCCTTGCCGTTGCGGTGGGTAGACTGCTTCAAGCTGCTGAGCAAACTCTGTCAGTGGCAGAATCCTGCACGGGCGGCGGGTTAGGGCATCTGCTGACAACAGTTTCGGGCAGTTCTAGCTACTTCAAAGGGGGAGTCATCTCCTACGACAACCAGGTGAAAGTCTCGCTGCTGGGTGTGAATCCCGAAGATTTAGCGCAGCATGGCGCAGTCAGCGATATTGTCGCAAAGCAAATGGCGCTGGGAGTCAAACAGCGTTTAGGAACGACCTGGGCACTGAGTATTACAGGAGTCGCTGGGCCGACAGGCGGTACAGAAACCAAGCCTGTAGGATTGGTTTACATCGGACTAGCCGGCCCAGAGTCCCAGGTCGAAAGCTTTGTTTATTCCTTCGGCTCACAGCGCAGCCGCGACTGGGTTCGCTGGATTAGCACCTGTAATGCGCTTGACTTGCTGCGGCGTAGACTGATCCCCAGTAATCCTTAACAAATCATTAACCGACTTGATCATTCCGGAGGATTCGTTATGATCAAGATGAACATTTTACGTTGACTTTACTTAAGCTAGAACTCTCTTAGCTTGATTAAGTTCCTGGTCTACGGCAAAGGAGCCTTTGGGTTAATGGATTACATTGAAAATATATTGGAAAAGCTGAAGGAATGGGCACGCAGGTTGATTGAGGCCCTGTTAGGTCCCGATGCTGAGCCTGAACCCGAACCTATTCCAGTTCCTGTTAATGACCGCCGCCGCTGATCGTGAGTCTCCATTAGAGCCAGATGTCTCTTGGTTGAATGTCCTGGTTTTGCACGGACCTAATCTGAACCTCCTGGGGAAAAGAGAGCCTGGTGTCTATGGTCACGAAACTTTAGACAGCATCGATGCCTTGTTGGATGAAGAGGGGCAACTGCTTCAGGTAAATATTTCAGCGATTCAGTCGAACCATGAAGGTGTGTTGATTGATGAGATTCACAGGGCTTTAGGTGAACATCACGGTATTTTAATTAACCCTGGTGCCTATACCCATACCAGCGTGGCTATTCGAGATGCGATCGCCTCCGTTCTATTGCCAGTTGTAGAAGTGCATCTCAGCAATATCTACCGTCGCGAAGCTTTTCGCCACCATTCTTACATTGCGCCAGTGGCAATTGGGCAGATCAGTGGTTTTGGGTCTGACAGCTACCGCTTAGGGCTTCATGCTCTGGTTCACTACTTGAGACGGTAAACGCAGTTCTCAAGTCCTTACAAAAATTCGCTACGCTGAAAAGGCTGAGTGTTGATGCGCTTGGTCTTTTTGTTTTTGAAACTCTTCACGGTTAAGACCTTTACGGGTTGAGACATTTGCTACTGGGATTGAGGAAAAATGTTGACACAGAAGCTTGAGCAACTCAGAGCGCTGTTTGCTGAAATGGGGCAAGCACTAATTGCTTACTCTGGCGGAATTGACAGTACGCTAGTAGCCAAAATTGCCTATGATGTGCTGGGCGATCGCGCCTTAGCCATCACCGCAGAGTCTCCCTCCCTGCTCCCTGAAGACCTGGAAGATGCTCGCATTCAGGCAGCAGAAATCGGCATTGCCCATCAGGTCGTGCAAACTCACGAGATGGACAACCCCAACTACACCTCAAATCCGGTAAACCGCTGCTATTTCTGCAAAAGCGAACTGCACGACACGCTTAAGCCCCTGGCGCTGAAGTGGGGCTACCCTTACGTTGTAGATGGCGTGAATGCCGATGACCTTTCAGACTATCGTCCCGGAATTCAAGCGGCAAAAGAGCGAGGAGCGCGATCGCCCCTGGCAGAAATTGGCGTAACTAAAGCCGAAGTCCGCGAACTTTCTAAACTGCTGGGCTTACCCTGGTGGGATAAACCCGCTCAACCCTGCCTCAGCTCTCGCTTTCCCTACGGCGAAGAGATTACTGTCGGCAAACTTCAGCGAGTGGGTAGAGCCGAGCGCTATTTACGAGACCTGGGCTGGCAAAACCTGCGGGTGCGCTCAGAGTCAGATACCGCCCGGATTGAGTTGCTGCCCGATCAAATTAAAGACTTTGTGCTGAAAACCGATTTGCCCGCCTTAGTTTCAGCCTTTCAGTCCTATGGTTTCCTGTATGTAACGCTTGACTTGGAAGGTTATCGCAGCGGCAAACTCAACCAAGTGCTGCAACCTGAACTTCTAGCTCAAAAACTTCTAGCTCAAAACTGATTGATCATGTTTGCTAGGTTTGACGAGAAATAGTCAGTAGGGGCGATCGCCCCACCCTGAGAACTCCGCTCCGGAGATGGAGGGGGTTGTCGCCACAGCACAAAGGGAATGCTAAGCAGCCCCAAAATTAGCACGATGCCTGCCGTGAGCCAGACCATCAGGCGGCTGGGGCGATAGTTTGCCTGCTCAATTTGCCAGAATACCTGGTTGTAGCGCCACACCGATAGGACAATTACTACCAGTCCAACGATGACCAGCGCAATGCCGAGGTTTTGATAGCCGAAAAAAGACTGAACCGCAGGTCCATCGGCAACAGCAGTTTGCAATTCTCGCAGGAACAAGCCAAATCGGGCGATCGCCAACCCAAAACCGATCAGGGCGATCGCCGTCCTCAGCCACGCCAAAAAAGTCCGCTCATTTGCCTGATGTTCTCGTTGGCGGTCAATCTTAGGCTTTTCACTCACAGAGATCAGCGGTAATTGGTAAATTGCAGCGCCACAGGCAATTCTTCCTGCTTTAAGCGCTGAATCACAAGCTGCAACTCATCCTTAGATTTAGCAGAAACCCGCACTGCATCACCCTGAATCGAAGCCTGAATTTTATTAAACTCATCGCGGATCAGCTTTGAAATCTTTTTGCCAATTTCCGCACTGATTCCCTTCTTCAGCTTGATTTCCTGGCGTACTCGATTGCCGCTGGCAGACTCAATCTTGCCATAGTCAAAGATTTTGAGCGGCAGGTTACGCTTAGCGGCTTTCGTTTGCAGCAGCGTATGAACAGCTTGAAGGGTAAACTCGCTGTCGGTGTTGATGACGATCGCCTCGTCACCCAACTCTACGGTCGTTTTGGTGTCCTTCAAATCATAGCGACTGCCAATTTCCCGCACGGTCTGGTCAATTGCGTTGACCAATTCCTGGCGATCGAAGTCGCTCACAATGTCAAATGAATACGTGGAAGCCATGAGCAAATCAAGGTAACGACAAGTG
>JAAUQZ010000297.1 GCA_012033355.1 Leptolyngbyaceae cyanobacterium RM1_406_9
ATGCAAAGGTTCAGCCTCGCTGTAGCGTCCCATCGAGTGGTAGAGTAATGCCAAGTTGTTAAGGCTAGTGGCAGTGTCGGGATGGTCTTTGCCTAACTGAGTTTCTCGGATCTGGAGCGATCGCTCACTGTAAGCGATCGCCGTCTCAAAGCGTCCCTGGTGATAGAGATAAGAACTGGTTTGATGCAGTACTCGTGCCCAGGAGAGAGAATCGGTTGGCTGGTGCGTCGAGAGGTCGGCAATGTGGAGAATGAAGCGTTCGCAATACTTCCAGTTTTCAAACTCTGGATTGGGGAATGTATCGTTTAGCCCTTCGACAAGGCGATCGCACCAAAGAATCCTTTCCTCCGGTGACATATTATGCCGCTGAACCAGTTGCACCAGGCGGTGAAGGCTGTAGCAAAAACCTTCGGGGTTGCGGCGAATCAGCGAATATTGAGTTAGGGCTGACAGCACTTCGTCTAGCACTACCGGATCTTCCTGGAAATCTTTGAGGGCGGTGGCGATCGCCTCCCCCAAGTGTGCCGCTCCCTGCACCAGCAGTTCACAGGGAATGTTGTCGGCTGCCAGAAATGCGCTGAGTCGCAGCACGTCTGCCGCTGCTGGGTTGGATTGCTCCACCTGTTCAAAGTTCAACTGCCAGGTTGTAGCAACCGACAGCGGATAGTCGCCCGTTTCGGGGGCGTGGGTTTCTAGCAGTTGCAGTTGGCGTTTGCGGTAGCTGAGCAGATAGCGCTCAAAGTAGGTTTGCTTTTGGGCAATGTAGGCGGCGGCTTGCTCTAGCGCCAGCGGCAGATAGCCTAATTCTTTGGCTAGCTCCATCGCTGCCAGAGTTTCTGCGGTCTGGCGATCGGGACGGACTCGCTCAGTGCGTTCCCACAAAAACGTGACGGCTTCGGCTTCTGATAACACCTCCATCGCTAAGGGTTGGCGAATTCCCAAAACTGCAAAGGAGTCTACCCGTGAGGTGAGCAGAGTGCGCCCTTGAGGGTTTTGGCAGCGGTAGGGTTTGAGCAGGCTGGGGGTGTCGGCGTTGTCAAAGATCAGTAGCCAGCGATCGCTCGTCCTCTCCAGCCAGCTTTTTGCGGACTGTGCTAACTCTGGGTTGGTCTGTCCGATTTGGGCAATACCGACCTGACGGGCAATTTCGGCAAAGTCTGACTCTAGAGTCAGGTCGGTGTCTGCTTTGACCCAAAATGCCCAGTCGTAGCGCTGCTCATAGGAGTCATTGGGTTTGGCGTAGCGGTGAGCATACTTAATGGCGGTTTGGCTTTTGCCCACGCCACCCAAGCCTGAAATCACGGCTGTACCGTTCTGCTGAAGCCGTTGATGCAGTTGCGCGAGATAGTCTTCCCGTCCGGTGAAGTACGGGTTATCAGCGGGAATATTGAACCGTTTTGGGGGCGTTTGCTTTGTCGGTGCCTCTCCCGACGGCTCCAGTCAATCGGGCGGTAGCCCCTGATAAATTTTGATATCGCCTTGATAAACTGTGCCGCCACTAATCCGGTTTTGAGAATTATTTCCCCCGTAGTTGATTTGGGTCTGACTGCTGTTGTCTTCGATTTGCGTCAGTTCAAAGTGAAGCTCATCGGCTAGCTTTTTCACATCCTGTTTAAGGGACGTATCTGATTCCAGCACCTTATATAAGTACTCAGTCAGCTTGGTTTGAGCAGCGGCAGACTCAGGCTGAGAATTATCTGCCGCTGCTTGCAGCAGTTTGTCTGTGTCAGGTTTGCCTCGTAAGCACTTCTCCCATACCACTTGCCCCAATTGCTGCACTTTTGCGATCAGAGTAGCGGGCAATTCACCAGCTTTTTTGGCTAGTTCAGTTCCCAATCCTTCGTAAAACTTGTCGAGAATGGCTTTAGCGATCGGAGTTGCCAAGAGCAGGGGAAGTGGTTCTAGCATGGGCAGAGTAGAGGGAGGGATAAATAATGAATTCCTTACCTTGTTCTACACGATCTGCTCGGTGATGTCCGCGATCGCATTCTGTAAATTCTAAGCACTTTCCCTAAATTCCCTTCAAGCTAAATTAGGCGATCGCGGCTCATCCTATCTCCTAAATTTGATTTAGATCAATGACGCTGACTTAAACTTCTGCCTTTGCCCTGAACTCAAGTTCGGGCTAAAAGCTCAAGTCCGTTAAAACGGACTGCAATCCTGGAAGGGGCGCGAGCTTAACCCGTTTCAACGGGTTTTAGCTTTGAACCTGAGATTTATCTCAAGGCTGCTAAGTCAGTGCTATTCAGATCTAGATAGATTATGCAAGGTGGCACTAACTTACAGGAGGCAAGATTTGCGGCTTCTTCGAGAAGTCGCAGATCTGAGCGCTGCATCTCTACTTATTTCTGGCGATCGCCTGGCGATTGCCCAACCCACTCTGCTCAACTTACTGATCCACGCTCAAGCAGAACTGATTTACCCAGAATTAGAACTCTTTTACTCAGAATTAGAACTACTTTACTCAGAATTAGAACTACTTTACTCAGAATTAGTTCTGCTTTAGGGTGAATGAGAACTAATTTTGGGTAAAGCAGAACACGTTTGCCGTGACTCAGCGGATATTGTTGAGGTCTATCGAGCAAAAACCCTAAACGCCTATACGCTCAGTCTGATTGGCTGACAAAACTCTCAATGCGGGCAGTTAGAAACCGCGCCTAGAGAGACAAAACCCGCCTTCACGGGTAAAGGTAATCTTAGAGCCTGCGAAGGCAGACTTTGACCTGATAGCAGCGGTTTCAACCGCTAGGAACAAAACATTTGCCAGCCAATCAGCACTCAGTTGTCACCACAACTGCCAAAATCAATACCGCACATAAATGAAATCAGGATGAAAAATCGCTGTAAATTTGCATTTTCAGTACGGAGAGGGAAGTAGGCTTTGTGCTTCAAGAGAGATGTTTTTGGCTTTTATAGAAACTATCGTTGAGAGTGTTATGAGATTCTGTGTGAGTTAAAGGCTGGCTCCTGAGAAGCAGTAAACCCGGAATGCAAATCATTCAGTATTTACATCTTGCATCAATTACACCAATGCTACCAGCCTAAAGATTTAGCTTTTGAACACTGCTTCGCACTCAAGATGTAAACAGTAGTAATCTAGAGGTGACAAAAATGAAAACGCCAGATCAATTTCACTTAGGACGCTACTTTGCAGGTCGGAAGTTTTATGCAGGGGCGATCGCCCTCTCCCTAGCTACCATTGTTCTCCCTGCTTGCACCCAGCCCGAAGCAACAACCGAAGAGCCAACCGACGTAACAACGGACGTTTCACCAGAAGAGCCTGCCGAAATAGCAGAAGAAACCAACATTCAGATTGGAGAACTCACTGGTAACGTGGAAGAATATCTAGGACAAACGGTTTCTGTAAGAGGTGAAGCCGATGATCCGATTGGAGAAGTCGCTTTTGTTCTCCAAGACAACCAGCTATTTGGTGGTGAAGAAGTTGTTGTGTTCAACGCTTCTGGCACGCCGTTTTTGCTGCCGGAAGGTGAAATTACAGAACGGGTTCAGGTAACGGGTGAAGTTCGCCAGTTGGTGATTGCTGACTTCGAGCGAGATTACGGACTAGATTTAGACCCCGACCTCTATGTAGATTATGAAGACAGACCTGCAATTGTGGCTGAATCCATTGCCTTTGCACCCGATCCCGAAGAGGTGAGTGAAAACCCAGAAGCATACTATGGGCAAGTGATTGCGGTTTCTGGTGAGGTAGGAGAACAGATCGACCTTAATACCTTCACCATTCAGGAGGAACAGTTATTTGGAGGAGAAGAGGTATTAGTGGTTGGGGTTGAACCCACTCCAGCGTTAGAAGAGGAAGAGGAAGTAGTGGTGACAGGTACTCTTCGCCCTTACATAACAGCGGATTTTGAGCAGGATTATGACTTGACTTGGGATCTAGATGTCCAGAGACAGATTGAAGCAGAATACACCGAGGAACCTGTATTGGTTGCTGAGGAGGTTTATCCTTCAGCTCAATAAAACAGGTTAAAAGGGAATTGTGCGAGGGTGCCCGTAAAACTTGCGTTCGAGTAGAAGGATGATAGCTTGCAGTGGAGTGTTTGGCTATTTCAACAGTCAAGCACTCCAGTCGAACGATTCTTAAAGAATTTCAATTTCGGGTTTGAATTGCAACAACTTTAGGTTCAAATAGCCCAGGTTTGATGGCTCATGGCAAGAACACGAAGCTACTGCCCTGGTTGGAGAAGGCTATTTAAGCGATCGCTTAAACGAATCACCAGTGGCTTAATCGGATTTGTTCTAGTTTTAGTTTTAGCGGCACCAGTCCCAGCCCAAGAAACACCCCAATTTTCTGTCTTAAGTGATCATCTTCCCGGATTTACTGAGGAGCGATCGCCATCCCCTCCACCCTCTCAAGAAGTGGGTTTAAAGAATCCTCAAGAGTTTGAAAACTTTATTGATCAGCTAGTCGGGGAAGAAATTTCCAAATCTAGTGTGCCTGGTGCTGTTGTTTCAGTCGTTAAAGACGGAGAGATTTTCTTCAGTAAAGGTTACGGCTATGCCAACTTAGAAGAAAATATCCCCGTCGTCGCCGATCGCACCCTATTTCGGGTTGCCTCCCTTTCCAAGCTATTCACCGCCACCGCAACGATGCAGCTCTATGAGCAGGGTTTACTGGGTCTGGATGATGATGTGAGTCAATATCTAGACTTTGCGCTTGATAACCCTTACTCGGAGCCTGTCACCTTTGCACAGTTAATAATGCACACCGACGGCAGCACAGTCCGCCGCATCGGGCTTGCGGCTCGTACCGCAGCCGAGATGACTCCTCTCGCAGAGTATTTGCCTGACCATATGCCGCCTATTGTCTGGGAGCCTGGGAAACTGTACGGTTACTCCAGCCACAGTATTGCCTTGTTGGGATATTTGGTTGAGCAAATTTCTGATACTCCCTTTGTGCAATACATTGACGAACATATTCTACAACCGCTGAATATGCAGCGCAGCACCTTTCTCCAGCCGCCACCCCCCGAACTCGCGGATGATTTAGCGGTCGGTTATCAGAAACAGGGAGGACAATTTAAGCCCGTTCCCTATCTTTATCTAAACATCGCTCCGGCTGCATCCATGAGTGCGACCGCGACCGATATGGCGCATTTTATGATTGCCCATTTGCAAGACGGTCGCTATCAAAACGAGCTTATTCTACAGCCAGAAACCGCACGGCTGATGCATCAAACTCACTTCACTCAGCATCCTGAGTTACCCGGCACAGGCTACAGTTTTCGGGAAAGGATCGTGAATAACATCCGCACTATTGGTCACTTGGGCAGTTTGAGAGGATATTCTAGCTCACTCACTCTGATGCCCGATCGAAACATTGGTATTTTTGTTGCAGCTAATGGATTTAGTGGCGTTCACGGCAAACTCTTAACTCAATTCTTCGATCGCTATTTTCCATCTCCAGATCCGGCTCCAGTTGATTCTTCTATTGACATTGATCCAAGCCGTTTTACGGGAGTTTACCGCGACCTGGAATTTCCTCGTCACACGATGGCAAAGCTATCAGGAGTGTTTGAGCATATTAAAATTACTGGCGGAAATAATCAGTCGCTACTCGTTCAAACTCCAAACCTGTTTTTTCTAGGTAATCCTGGACAGAAACAACTGATTCCTGTTGAACCAAACCTGTTTCGTCGGGTAGATAGTAATGCTTTTACAAGTTTTGGAGAAGACCCAGAGGGACACATTGCTTTTGCATTTAATCCCATTTATCCTAAGATTGGAACCTACGAGCGAATTCCCTGGTATGAAACGATCTGGGTTCAGCTAGGGATAGCAGGCTTTTGCACAGTGTTTTTTCTGTCGTCCAGTGTTGTGTGGCTCATTCGTCCACTCATTCAACATCGAGGGAAACGACATGAAAAGCGCTTGAATTGGGCATTAAACCTAGCTGGAATGATTGGATTACTGAATCTGATTTTCCTAATCGGGCTGCCTCTGTCGCTCTGGCTAACCGGTGTCTGGAAGGTAGTCTATGGAGTGCCTGCGGTGGCGATCGCCTTCCTATGCCTACCCCTAATCGCTACGGTAATGACATTCACTCTACCTGTTGCAAACGTCATCGTGTGGAATAAGGGCTACTGGTCTTTGATGGAGCGATCGCACTTTTCTCTTGTAACTTTAGCGGCAATTGCATTCATTCCCTTTTTACTTTATTGGAACTTATTAGGGTTCAATTTCTAGCATCATGCTTTGTCAGTACCCATCTTGGTAAAGCAGCAATCAGAGATAATCAGTAGATCGAAAAGCTTGAGCTTGCCCTCATCCCCTAACCCCTTCTCCCAATGTTGCTATCGTGTATACATATCCTGGCTGAGAAGCTAAATCCTGGCTTGATCCCCCTAAACTCCCCCTTGAAAAGGG
>JAAUQZ010000298.1 GCA_012033355.1 Leptolyngbyaceae cyanobacterium RM1_406_9
CAGCCCCTTCTCCCAAAAAGGGAGAAGGGGAGCCGGATTGGAAGTCCCTCTCCCGCTTTGGGAGAGGGATTTAGGGTGAGGGCTACAAAAGTGGGATGCACCCATTTTATGCCTGGGATCGTATCTTCAGTTTTGTCAGATTGTACCTAGTTCTTACCCTTCTACTCAGAATCAGCAAAGCACCTTGGTTTGTCCCATTATGGATGATCAAGACCTGATTGGTGATTTATGGCTCTTTCGACACGCTGAAGGATGGTTTGATGAATCTGAAATCCGATTAGTCGAGCAGGTTGCCAATCAATGTGCGATCGCCATCCGACAAGCACGGCTCTACAGAGTTGCTCAAACTCAAGTCCAAGAATTAGAGCGATTGAACCGGCTGAAAGATGGATTTCCTAGACACAATTTCTCACGAACTTCGTACACCTGTTACTAATATTAAACTAGCGGCTCAGATGTTAGGAATTAGGCTTCGACAACCAGGAGCTTTAAATGCTGATCCTGCGATTACTCAGTATCTCCAAATACTTCAAAATGAATGCGATCGAGAGATGCAACTGGTTAATGACCTGCTGGATCTACCAAGACTCGAAATTGAATCTGAATCACTTGTATTAAATTCAATAGTGCTTCAGAACTGGTTGCCCCAATTGGTAGAGGGATTTTCTGAACGCATTGGAAGACAACAGCAACGTTTGGAGCTTCGTATCCCGTTTAACCTACCGCCTTTAGTGTCTGATCTAGCAATACTAGAGCGCATTTTCACAGAACTTCTGAACAATGCCTGTAAATATACTCCTCCTGGAGAGCAGATTCAGATTACAGCTCAAGCAACTTCAGCAGAGATGCAAATTAGCGTCAGTAACTCAGGAATAATATTACCCGAAGCTGAGCAATCACGTATTTTTGACAAGTTCTATCGCATTCCTAATGCTGACCCGTATAAGCATGGTGGGACGGGTTTGGGATTGGCGTTAGTCAAGAGATTGGTTCAGCTACTGTGTAGTACGATTCGCGTGGAAAGCGCAGCAAATCAGACAACCTTTATTGTTACGTTACCATTAAGCTTGGAATAATCGTTGCAATGATTGCTTGTTATCCCATCAGACTGTAGCAGGTTCCGAAAGAGTATCGGTGTGAGTGGCGGCTAATTGCTCCTTATTCCCTGCCGCCAAAGGGTTTTCTTCTAACCGACTACGGTCGCAAACGTTTCGAGATCGCGAAGATACACCGCATCTTCACCTCGTAATTTCCGCCGCTGAATCCTTTCTGGTACCTTGAACGATAAATCCTTCATGAGTACAGCTTTTTTCTTGTGAAGTGTGTAGACTCTTATTCCTTCAAGGTTGAGCACGACATCCTTTTGCTCTACTATGCTCTCCCGCTGCTCAGTTGAAACTCGATCAAACAATGCTGATGAATTCCAACTGATCGCAACTGCTCCATCTGGAACAGGAAGGTGCCACAGGTTCAGGTCGCTCGAATTTCGATAACTCTGACTATCCTGCCAGAGATCAAAAAAGGGCACTGCTCCACCTACAGAAAATTGTTCTGCACCTCTCTGATTGAAGGACAAGGAGGTTGAGGTAATTGAACTTACTGCCGGAACCGCATACGCAGCATGAACAGTTGTGCTACTGCGATCCCAAGCGTAAAGTAGAGAACCTCCACCGACATACATCACTCCAAACCAAAAGACCGCCCACATCAAAACCGTAACGATCGCATCCAAAGTTTCAACGCTCATAAAAACCTTGCTCCTTACGAGTAGTTGTGTTCGGTGTAGCGATAGAACACACCCTTCGAGTACTAGGAGCATCACGAGCGAGTCAAGGAAAATCTTGGTCAGTCCTACGCTTGAGCGTCATCTCATTGAGCGATCGCAGCGATCCAGCAAAGGACATGAAGCATTTTTTGTCCTTTTCCCCGACGCTTCTTTCCAAGTGGGAGAGGCTCCAATGTGTCAAGAGTGCGACAAAGGAGCAGCGAAGCGAACTCTTGACACGTTGGAGTGCCCACTACCCTACTGAAGCGGGGGAAGGGATTTCCAGCCTTTCTCTTGAAATAATTCTTGAAAGCACCAACGCAAAATTATTACTCTGTCCCCACTTTTAGGGCACGGGTAGAAGACATTGCTTAAAGGCAAGAGACCATGCTGGGTAAAGCTTCTACGGTTTTCAAGCGAGAAGGTTTCCAGGGTGGCTCTGAAGGGTGATAGAAAAACACCTTCAGGGAGTAAACCTCACACGGTTATTCTCCGATGACTCAACCCAATACCCCGCTCACAGAAGGAGACCTCGCTCAATTTATTGGCAGCGAGACCCTCTACCACCATCCAGGGTTTAACGTTCGCTATACCGAGGGCGATCGCTATGTTGCTGAACATGGTGGAGCCTTCTGGCTGATTGATGCGATCGCCTCCTGGCAAAGTGACCCGCGCATCCGAGATGATCAGATGCTCCAGGGCATCCAGTTCTGGACACTGACAGTAAACTCCGATCGCTCTGCACAGCTTATGTGTGAGCGAGACCAGGGAGATGTTGCTGTCACCCAGGAGATTCCTTTCACGGACTTTCCGCTCCAAAGCTTGAAACTGTACTACCAGCAGGGAGTACTATTTCTGCCATCGGAGTATTAGGAGGTGCAGCACCAGTAATCAGAGCAATTGCAGGGGGCATACAGAGTCAAAGGTTCTGTACGCTTTACCCTGCATGATCTCTTAGGCTTGGCTTGAAAAGATTAGGAATAGGGAGAAAACGTTTACCAATTCCAGGGGAAGATACCCTTCACGTCTTTGGATGCATCTTCAACCGTATCTACAATCTGAACGTGCTTCTGCGATCGATTGCCTTCGATTGGCGTTGCTTTGAGTCTATGGGTCGCAGCCGTTTCACCGACAATGTAAGCGGTCTGAGCATCCTGGGGGAGCGTCGTGCGATCGCCCTCTCTACCGCCAGTTTCCTTGTACAGTTCTTCAGTGCTGCACCCAAACAGCGATCGCGTCATTCTTTCAGTGCGTGGGCTTGGGTCTTTTTGTCACCGCCCTTGTCTTGAACCGTTTGCGTGAAGTCTTTTCTGACCGTCTTTCCATCAACTCGCTCTCGCACTGGCTGCGAGTTGCCAAGGAGACTTAGTTGCGATTCCTGAGAGTTCTCCTCTGGTTGCGAACAAAGCAGAAAATCGGACGCTGATTAAACGTCACAACCTGGAGCAGGCATTGAGAGAGAAGATGTCTGAGGGGGAGAGGGAATAGGGAAGCAGGGTTAGAAGATTAGCCAGATCTGCGACTTCTCGAAGAAGTCGCAGATCTTAACCCCTTAAGTCAGTCCTACTCGCACAGGCAAAATTGCAAAAAATTTCGAGGCGCTTCGCGCCAAAGAGGGTAAGAGGGTAAAAGGGAAGAGGGCTACGGCAGAGTCCTCGGAGCACTACAGACCACTCGAAAACCAATAAAGCTGTAGGTATCGCGCGGGTTGTCGCTGCAGCGAGTGGCAGAACGGCAAGACCTCGGATTGATGAGCCAGGAACCGCCGCGTATTACTCGATTCTCATTCTCATTCTCGCTCAGCCAAGCGCTTCCATCTGTTGGTGCTCCCTTATGGTTCTTATGCCAGTGATCCTGGCACCACTCCCAGACATTCCCGTGCATGTCCGACAATCCCCAGGCATTTGCCAGCCCAAAATGATCAATGGGGGTAGTTTCTCCTCGAGATTTACCTTTAGGACTGTTGTTATAGGTGGAGTTGCCGTCGTAATTAGCCACCTCAGAAGTCAAAATTTGACCGAAATAGAAGGGAGTTTTTGTCCCGGCTCGACAGGCATATTCCCATTCCGCCTCGCTAGGGAGCCGATAGTCACGTCTTGTTTTAGCTGAAAGGCGAGCACAAAATTCCACCGCGTCGTACCAGCTCACGCTCTCCACTGGACGCATTCCTCCCTTGAAATGGGATGGAGCTAGTTCAAGGTCTTGCTGTTCTGGCGGCAGTCCTGCGACAAACCGCCACTGAGCCTGCGTTACCGGATACCGTCCCATAAAAAAGGTGGGTACCGTCACCCGATGCTGAGGCCCTTCATCGTCATATCGTTCAGGCTCATCCTCTGGTGAACCCATCTCAAATTCGCCGCCTTCGACTAAGATCATGTCCAGCTCAACGTCATCGGTTAACGACTCGGTGAAGTAGCGAGCTTGTCGAGGCTCCTTTCGTAGCGTCAGTTCTACCATGTTAGGAATCTGGTTTTTGAGCGCCAGATCTCCAATTTCTCTGAGAAGTTAGAGATCTAAATGGCTCGATCAACTCTTCAGCGAACTTACCAAGCTGACCGAGCCGGTTTGATTTTCGGATGCCCCGACCGTACAAATCAAAGCATCACAGGAGCAGGTCTGGACTCTTCTGAACACGCCCGACAGATCTCCCATCTGTCAGTTCTGGCACTGAAGAGTGCTCGGAGCACTACAGACCACTCGAAAACCAATATTGTTGTTGGTATCGCGCGGGTTGTTGTTGTTGCGAGTGGCAGAACGGCAATTCCTCGGATTGTTGTTCCAGGAACCGCCGCGTTTGCCGGCCTGCCCCATGCTTAAACTAGCCCTAAAGATCCCATTCGGGCGTGTATTTCACAGAAATCTTTAGAAACCGGGGTTCGGGCGGTGGGGTAAATATCAACTGGTCAAACAATCGTCGCCTGAGTCGGTGAGTGTCGCCGTGCAGCAGGTGAGCCTCCCAGCTTTGAAGTCGCTGCACCAGCTCGGATAGAGATAGTTTTCTGGCGGTGTAGTCACGCTGCAACTGCCGACAGCGATCGCGAGATCTTCTCAAGTTGTCGTTTCGCACCCGAATGCGGTCGGGCAATACTCGAAAGCCTACAAAGTTAGCGCCGCGACGAGTTTCAAAAAGCTGGCTTTTGATCGGGTGTAAGCGCAGCCGCAGTTGAGTTAGGTAAGCTTCGATGGCGAGACGAGCATCAACCAAGAAGGGGCGATCGCTTGAAAACAGGGCAAAGTCATCTACATAGCGCAGATACTGACGGGCTTTGAGCTGTTCTTTAACAAAGTGGTCAAAGCCATTCAAATAGACATTGGCAAAAAACTGGCTGGTGAGGTTGCCAATGGGCAGACCTTTTCGCCGCTGGATTGGGGTTAGCAGCGTGTCATTAGGAAAATACTCTACCTCCTCGCCCTGGTTGTTGCTGCCATCAATAATGCGATCGATTAGCCAGAGGGTATCTTGACACTTGATCTTACGGTGCAGCAGTTCTTTAAGAATGGTGAGATCAATGCTGGGAAAGTATTTACGAATGTCGCATTGCAAGACATATCGGCTGCTTCGGGCAAATTCAGTAAACCGAGCCAAGGCGCGGTGGGTGCCATAGCCGACGCGATTAGCATAGGTATCGTGAATGAACGTGCGTTCAATCAGCGGAATAATGATGTTGCAAAGGGCATGATGCACGACGCGATCGCGATACGGAGCCGCTGAAATCAGCCGCGACTTTGGATCTCGAATCACGAAAGTCTTGTAACCACCGGGAGCATAGGTCTTCTGCCGCAGTTCCGTTTGCAGCCGCAGCAGTTCTCCTTCCAGGTTGTAGTTAAACGCCAGTACATTCGGTCGGTATCGCTTACCTTGCTGAGCCTGACGCGACGCTTGCAGCAAATTTTCAAAGGCCGTCACCTCTGACCATAGAGAGCCATAACGCTTCATACAGAAGCTTGCCTCTGCTGCTTAATCCAACCGCCTAGCTCCATGCCAATGCTGTTAATCTGCTGACTGACATATTCATAGCGACGAGTAGACAGAATCTGAAAGTCGAGCAATAGCCGAGTTTGATGCCGCAAAATCTCTAGCCGTGTGTTGAGTACTGTAAGCTGAGGCAGTTTCTCTTTGCTGTAGCGTACCTGAATCAAGCCTTCAAGGAGTTCATAAAGCCCTGCGATGATCCGTTCCCCCAAGGCAAACTTGTGGTCGCGCGGCAACCGATTCAAAATCGGCACGTACCACTTGATCAGGTCATAGGTTTTTTGAATAATTGGC
The DNA here is from genome assembly GCA_012033355.1 of Leptolyngbyaceae cyanobacterium RM1_406_9. Lineage (GTDB taxonomy): Bacteria > Cyanobacteriota > Cyanobacteriia > Elainellales > Elainellaceae > JAAUTN01. Next base: position 6,033 of record JAAUQZ010000298.1, read on the forward strand.
AGATCGCTCACGAAACTTGCGGGTTGAAAGGCTGGATAACTGTATCAAGCCCTCAATCTCTAAACCCAAACCTACAGAATCTATTCATCATCTGCTCAGTACAGCAAGCAGTACGGAATTCTCTATATCTCAAAATGGGCAAAAATTTCGAGGCGCTTCGCGCCAAAGAGGGTAAGAGGGTAAAAGGGAAGAGGGCTACGGCAGAGTCCTCGGAGCACTACAGACCACTCGAAAACCAAAATTGTAGTTGGAATCGCGCGGGTCGTTGATGAAGCGAGTGGCAGAACGGCAAACCCAACGGACCGTAGGACCA
>JAAUQZ010000299.1 GCA_012033355.1 Leptolyngbyaceae cyanobacterium RM1_406_9
TTTTTGTAGTGTTAGACACAGAACGCAAGCCGCGCAAAAGCTGGATGGTTTGGGAAGAAGAGGGCAAATATCCTAACGTCATTGTGGAACTACTCTCAAGCTCAACCGCAAAATCGATCGCGGCTTAAAAAAGCAAATTTATCAAGATACCTTTCGTACTCCCGATTACTTTTGGTTTGATCCAGATTCACTCGAATTTAAGGGTTTTCATCTAATTGATGGCGTTTATCAAGAGCTTCAACCTAACCAGCAGGGACAGTTGTGGAGCCAGCAGTTAAATCTTTATCTGGGTCTTCATGAGGGTCAACTGCGCTTCTTTGAACCCGATGGGCAACTCATTCCAACTCCAGAAGAATCTGCACAAGCGGCTGAAGCAACAGCCACCGCAGAGCGACAGCGTAGTGAAAAACTGGCAGCAAAGCTACGAGAGTTAGGAATTGATCCAGAGGCAGAAGCTTGACCTGTAGGAAGGTGAGATTAAGCAGTTCTGTTGGGGCGATCGCCCCCTAACTGACCTTTATCACCGTGTAGTGTTCCTACAAAAGTCTGCTACGAAAGTTTGCAAGTAATACATGAAGTAAGTAATACATGAAGTAAGTAATACATGAAGTAAGTAATACATGAAGTAAGTAATACATAAAGTGATATGGAGTGTGGATGATGTTGATTCTATGGCAGAGATTACGACCTGGACTGAATTGGCTTTTAGGTTTGGCAGTAAGTTTAAGTTTCGTGATCGGTATACAGGCGCTACCGCTGTTTAGTGAGGGGGCGATCGCCGCTGTCCTCTCCAGTTCAAAACCATTAATGGAGGTCAGCGTTCATCTGGGCAACTCAACCGAAGAGCTAAAATTTGTCCCTGAACAACTAGAATTCATCGCAGGCAGACGCTACAAACTTATCCTAGACAACCCCAGTTCTCAAAAACACTACTTCACCGCCAAAGACTTTGCCGATGCCATTTGGACGCAAAAAGTAGAAGCAGGCAACGTTGAAGTCAAAGGCGCAATTCATGAGCTTGAGCTGAAGCCGGGGGCGATCGCCGAATGGGTCTTCGTCCCACTCAAATCAGGCACCTACGAGCTGCACTGCTCCATCCCCGGCCATAGTGAAGCCGGAATGCGGGGTGTGTTGACCATCGCAGAACAGCAGCCTGCCTAAGCAACATCATCTGCAAAGCGCCACCAATCCGTGCATCCCACCGATGCGAAGCGCGTCATGCCGCCCATCCCAGCCCCTTGCGGAGGGGGTCTGGGGGACGCGCTTCGTCCCCCAGTGGGGGTTTGGGGGCAAAGCCCCCAAAAAATCTGAATACGAGCGACAATTGGTAAGATGTAGCAGCAAGGATAAGGGATGAAGGATGAGGTCGAACCTTGCTCGTCAAAACTTTGCCTCTTCCCGCTTGTCTTAACCAAACTTTGTACTGCCGTAAAGCTTTAATTGCGCCTGCAAATCTGCCGCTCCTACCCATCAATCATTCATGAATTTTCTCACCAATCTTCTGCCTCAGCCTGCGCCCGGTCCTCGCATCAAGAAACAGCGGCGCGGCGTAGAACTCAAATCGGCAACCGAAATTGCAACCATGCGTCAGGCGGCAAAAATCGTTGCCACTGTGCTTAAAGAAATTTCAGAACTGGTTGAACCGGGGATGACCACCGCCGACCTAGATGCCCACGCTGAAAAACGCATCCGGGAAATGGGCGCAACCCCCAGCTTCAAGGGCTATCACGGGTTTCCTGGCTCCATCTGCTCCAGCATCAACAATGAAGTCGTTCACGGCATTCCCAGCCGCAAGAAGGTGATCCGTCGGGGCGACGTGCTGAAAGTAGACACAGGTGCTTACTACGAAGGCTTTCATGGCGACTCCTGCATCACGATCGCCGTTGGAGAAGTCACCCCCGCCGCCGCAAAACTAATCAAAATTGCTGAAGAAGCCCTTTACAAAGGAATCGAGCAAGTCAAAGCCGGAAATCATTTACTTGATATTGCTGGAGCGATTCAAGACCACGTTGAGGCAAACGGCTTTAAAGTCGTCGAAGACTTTACCGGACATGGCGTTGGGCGCAACCTGCACGAAGAGCCATCTGTGTTTAACTTTCGTACTCATGAAATGCCCAACGTCAAGCTCAAGGCAGGGATGACTTTGGCGATCGAACCGATTCTCAACGCAGGTTCAAAGCATACTCGCACCTTGAGCGATCGCTGGACTGTTGTAACGGTCGATCGCGCCCTCTCTGCCCAGTTTGAACATACCGTCCTGGTGACTTCAGACGGATATGAGATTTTGACCGATCGCAGCCAACTTTAAATAGGTTTGAGAAGTAGCGACTGTTTACTCGTTTTACTCGTTCCCAGGTTCTACCTGGGAATGCCTTCCAGGTGGCTCTGCCACTAGTTTGCAGGAGGCAGAGCCTCCGTTCTGCATTCCCAGGCGGAGCCTGGGAACGAGGGATCACGCATCCTTGCGTAAGGCTGAGATGTCCCAGGCGCGATCGACTTCCTGGGTTAATTCGCGGTCATCTGACTGCAATAACTGCTCCAAGTCTTTGGCTAGCTGATGCGATCGCGCCAACAGCACCGATTCATCTCCCCTCGCCTCCGCCATTTCCTGCAACGCCTGGACATCGTGAAACTTAAAGATGCGTCCGGCTCGATGCGCCTTATACGACCGAACGCCTAACAGCTTTAATGCCTCTACACCCATATCCAGCGCTGAGCTAAAAGTTTCTCGCTCCACGACTTCTACGCCCCGACGGATTAGCTCATAGGCATGACGGCGATCGCTTGCCCGCGCCAAAATTTTCAAATGGGGAAAATGCTTATGCACCAGATCGACAATTTGCAATGTTTTCTCAGGCTCATCAATGGCGATGACCAGCAGCCGAGCCTGCTCTGCCCCTGCCGCGTGCAGCAGGTCTAGCCGGGATGCGTCCCCATAAAACACCTTCCAGCCAAACCGCCGCAGCAGATCTATTTGACTGGGATCATGTTCCAACAGCGTTGGACGGCAGCCATTGGCAATCAGCAAGCGACCGACAATCTGCCCAAAACGTCCGAACCCAAGAATAATCACTGGGTTTTCGTTATCGTCAATCTCATCGGCCTCCCGCTCTATTTCGGCGGCGATGAACCGGGGCTGCACCAGTTTTTCATTAATGATCATAAGCAGCGGCGTGATTACCATTGATAGCGCCACAACTGCAACCAGCGGTTCTGAAACGTCTGGAGGCAAGACCCGATTCTGCGTCGCAAACGAGAACAGGACAAAAGCAAACTCACCGCCCTGGGCCAAAGCAAAAGCAAACAGCAAATTTTGGCTGATCTCAAGGCGAAAGAAGCGACCCAGAGCAAAGAGAATGATAAGTTTGGCGATCGCAGCCCCAGCACCATTCCCAAAATCAACAGCGGCTGCTGAAGCAGCAAATTAAAGTCAATACTGGCTCCCACCGAGATAAAAAACAGCCCTAACAGCAGCCCCTTAAACGGCTCAATGTCTGACTCTAGCTCATGGCGATATTCATTATCCGCCAGCACCACACCCGCCACAAACGTACCCAGCGCCGGAGACAGCCCCACCTGCTGCATTGCCAGCGCAATGCCAATCACCAGCAGCAGCGCCATCGCCGTAAACATTTCTCGCAGCCGCGTGTCTGCAATAAAGCGAAAAATCGGTCGCATCAGAAACCGTCCGCCGAGAATAATTCCCACTACCGTACCGATGACCAGTAGCGCCTGCTGCCATGCTGGTAGACCCGTTCCCTCTGCCGCCTCTGCCACCAAAATGACCTGATTTTGCGCGGTTGCCGCACCCTCTAAAGCCAGCAGCGGCATCAAAGCCAGCATAGGAATCACCGCAATGTCTTGAAACAGCAACACCGAAAAAGAAGACTGCCCTCCATCGGTTTTCGCTAACCCCTTCTCGTTGAGAGTTTGCAGCACGATCGCCGTTGACGACAGCGAAAGCGTCATGCCGATCGCCAGCGCCATCTGCCAGGGCAGACCAAAAACCAGACTAATGCCTGCAAAAAACAGCGTTGTCAGCAACACCTGCAAGCCGCCCAGCCCTAAAATTGGCAGCCGCAAGCGCCACAATAGCTCAGGCTGTAGCTCCAAGCCAATCAAAAACAGCATCATCACCACGCCAAACTCAGCGAAGTGCATCACATCTTCACCCTCATTGCCCACAAAGCCCAGCACGAATGGGCCAATGATCACCCCTGCCAGCAGATAGCCTAGTACCGAGCCTAGCCCCAGTCGTTGGGCGATCGGCACCGACAGCACCGCCGCCACCAGGTAAACAAATGCCTGAAAGAAAAACCCTTCATTAGACATGGTGAGTCATCTCCTGGGGCTTGAGAATTTGATCGAGTCCATGATTGATGTGCTTAAACTGATAGAGCTTTTCCCAATCCACCTGATCGTCTCGCAGTGCAGTGATCACCTGGCGGTAGTCTTCGGTATGTTTGACGAGTTCACCCTGTTCTTGAAGCTGATGCGTTCCTTGCACCAAAAAAGGCGGCAGATATTCCATTCCACACAGGTGAGCCGTTTGCTCAAAGGGCACTAGCAATTCTCGGATTGAAAAGCGGTTGTATCCCTGACGGCAATAAGCCTGCTCTCCTCCCCCTGTGGTGATTGCCGAAAGCACCTTTTTGCCGTGCAGCGCCGTTCCGCCTTTGCCGTAAGCAAAGCCATGTTCCAGCACTAAGTCTTGCCATTCCTTGAGGATAGCTGGACTGCTGTACCAATAGAAGGGGTGTTGAAGAACGAGGATGTCATGGGCTAGAAGCAAGTCTTGCTCGGCTTTGACGTTAATATGAAAGTCGGGATATTGCTCATAAAGGTCATGAATGGTGACAGCATCTAACCCTCGAATTGCTTGAATTAAACGCCGATTGACCCGTGACTTTTCCCAGGCTGGGTGAGCAAACAAAATCAAAATCTGGTTAGGATTGCCCATTCTTCTTGCATTGTGGGGAGATGGAGATGCTAAGGAGTCTATCATTTCACCTTCTTTGGCGCAGAATCGCAGCAGGCAACTGTGACCCTTTGCGATCGCACCGTTCAAGTCGAAAAAGACCATCTCGGTACGGCAGAACTGATGATCATGATGATGCGATTTTCGGTGAAGTGAGTAAGCTGCAAATTTCTAATTCATCCTGATCCAGAAGGAGCCGCCGTGTCGGGCAACGGCTGGGTCAATTTGTAAATCTTCCCACAGGGGAAGCAAGATGTTGTTTAGTTCTGGATCAACGCCAATAAAAGCATTAGGTAACAAGATATCAAATTTGCTGCCTTCGGCTAATAGATAGGCTGCCAACATATACTGCTCAGAATAGTGGCGGTCTTTCCACTGCGGCGGATAGTCAAAGGGCAAAAAGATGTCGTGAAACTGAACGAAAATACCTTTTTTTAGGCGAGGCAAAATGTCTAGAAAAACGACTGCAACGTCAGAATTCATAAACACTCGGTGAGAGTTATCTACGAATAGGAAATCGCCTTCTTCTAGCTGTTCAAATACGCTGGGGTCTACGGTTTCTACGGGCTGTCTCACCATTGAATCGCAAATGGCGTTGACCTCATCTCGCGGCTGTGGGTCAAAGGAAAAGATTTTGGTGCGTAAGTTGCCGTCGGCGATCGCCCTCCTAGCAAACTTAGTCGAGTTGCCTGAGCCAATCTCAAAATAGCGCTGAGGGTTACACAATCGCAGCAGGCAATAGAGTGCAGCAGAATCGCTTCCTGGCATCCATTCATTCACCCAGACAGGCTCTTCGGGTCGGTCTTGATCAGGCACTTTTGGCAACTTTACCAAATCATCTTTGTACTGTAGAAATAGGTTTAGCACTTCCTTGTAGGACTGTCTGCGCCGATCAATAATTTCGTGGAGTTTTGCATGGGGAGGCTTCCCGTATCCGTATCGGGGCTGTGGATTTACAGGGTAGTCTAGGGTGATGTCCATGCGTTGTGAGCTGTTTTGGGGATAGGTGAAGCCAAATGTAACTCTTAAATCAGCAATATTGTAGGCTTGTTAAGCAAAGCCGTAATGCATCACTTCATTTTATAAAGTTTGATGCGCTAACAAGTCTTACATGAGCTACGCTGATCCTTTTCTTATAAAGTTCCTACCAACTGGGATCACGTACCTTTAGATCATAACGGGGTTCTGTAGCAAAACCTACTTTTTTGAAGCGATCAAGGTAAGCCCCATAATAACCGAGTCGCCACAACAAAACTTCATCAAGCCACTGAGTTGCTTGATGAATTGATTTTCTCGATTTTCCTTTGTCATACTGTCATGTCTGGATGTAGGATGAACTGCATCATTCCGAACTGCCACAA
>JAAUQZ010000300.1 GCA_012033355.1 Leptolyngbyaceae cyanobacterium RM1_406_9
GGGATTAAAATGCTGGCGGTGGTCATGGCACTGGTGGCATAGCCCAGAATGCGCGATCGCGCTTCCCCTTCATACATCGTCCCCAACAAGCCAATCGTCGCAGCAGCAACCGCACCACTGGCGGCACCCAGCAAGGCACGGGTTGCCAGCAGCGGCAGAAAACTTTGCATCCAGGCTCCGGCAGCCCCAAATATGGCGTAAAGTGCCAACCCTGGAATTAGCACTTTGAGTTTGCCGACGCGATCTGCAAGGATGCCAAATAGGGGAGTGCAGACGGCGATCGCCAGCGCGTGCATACTCACCAACAAACCAGCCCAGCGCGGGTCAAGCTGAAGCTGCTGCACAATTTCAGGTAGCACGGGGGAAACAATACCGCCCGTCATCGTGGTCAGACAACCCGCCGCTAGCAGCACCAGCAGTTTTGGTAATTGCTTGGAAGACCTCAACCTGTCAAACCGATTTGCGGGAGCTTTACAAACAGGCAACATAGAATCACTTAAAATCTAAAACTTCTCAACACCACCTAGATCGAGACTTACGCACCCTTATGGGTACTGCTCTCCGTACTGTGCCAGTTTGTCAAGCTGTTACCAGGGTGAGACAGACTCGCAAAGCTTCGGCAATAAAAATCGGAACGTGATCCGCAGATCGTCCTCTTTACAAAGTTGCACACAGCGTCCACATTTTCTAGCAGTGGCTTTATAAGCTAGACGATTTCTAGGGAAATTAGCACCATTGACGCTGAGAAGTTTGGTCATCTACCAGTGCTGTTTGGGTGAATACCGAAGCAGCGATGTGTTGAGGAATAGATTGACTTATGAAAGGATTAAAAGTCTAGAGCGTGTTCTATTGATTCATCGCCAAATAGCAATACAAGCTCAGTGTTTGGACGCGGTTAGTAGCAGGGGGAAAGCAGAATAGATGGAACTGGCGACAACGTTGAAGGGGCAGACAGTCCGGAACATCATCCGGGAAGTCGGTATTAACGCGAACCACTGGTATCCTGCGGGTTGGGCAAACCAACTCAAGCCAGGACAGGTGATGCCGCTGGTCGTCTGGAAACAGGCGATCGCCATCTACCGAGACACCGATGGAGAACTTCACGCACTCGAAGACGCTTGCCCACACCGGGGTGTAGAGCTACACAAAGGCAAAGTTCACGGTAAACATCTCGCCTGTAGCTATCATGGCTGGGAGTTTGACGGTAGCGGCAACTGCGTCAGTATTCCCTACCTCCCAGACGGACAAAAGCTTCCCTGTGCCCAGGCTCGTAGCTACCCGGTGCAAGAGAAATATGGTCTGATCTGGGTGTTTCCCGGCGATTCTCACCTGGCTACGATGATTTCTATCCCTTCGGTTCCGGAGTATGACCAGCCAGAGTGGCTAATGGTGCCCGTAACGGCTCACTTCAACGCCCACTTCTCTATCTGCAACGAAAATGCGATGGACGTATTTCACGGTTTTTTGCACCAGGAGCTTCAAGGCTGGTTTGATCCGGTGCTGCTTAATCTAAAGGAGACAGAATCAGCTATCTGCGCTGACTATCAGGTTTCTTATAGAGGGCGACTGGCAAAATTTTTGGGATTGAGCGATCGCGCCGATGAAGTTACTACCCTGCCGATCTCTATCCAATATCGCTATCCCCACTATTCCAGTTCGCTTCAAGGCATCTCCGCACTTTACCTGATGCGGCTACCCGTTGGCCCGGTCGAAAGCCGCTCGTTTGCCTTATTCTTCTTCAAAGTCAAAGTGCCCCGCTGGTTGCCCCGCCCACTCAAGTCTTTACTGACCTGGGTGATTCAAAATTTGATGCTGCAACGCTTCCTTGACCAGGACATCGAGATGATGGAAAGCGAACAGCGGATTTACCTGGAAAACCCTAACCGCCGCTACGTCGAGATCAATCCAGCAATCATCGCTCTTCAGCGATTAATCGTCCGGCAGTATGAGCAATTTATGCAACAATCAAGTCAATCATCCAGTCAATTACAAAGTGGTCGAAACGGTGATTCCCACGGGTCTATCTCTTTGTCCAAAGCGGCGATTTCGGGTCAGGCTGAACAAACCTCGGAAAATTGAGCTTGGATGAAGATAACTGTACTAACGCTATCAGCCATGCTTGCCAACTTCTGGCAGAGTCATAGGTGGCTCTTCAATTTATACCGAAGGTCGCCAAGCAATTGGGTTCGATGTCACAATCACGGTTGTGAGTGTCTCTTGTCATCCAGCTTTGACTTCAGATCTGGGTAGCACACCCTATCCGAAAGATCTGCTGTTGAGTCCAGAGGCAAAAAGCTACCTAAAGAAAATAAGGTGAGGGGAGTTTACTGTGCAAGTTATTAAGGAATACGTTCAGCGTTGGTACGAGAGTGGGCTTGACCCTGATGAATATATTTGTCACGGCAAGCAGGGTAATCTAGTTGAAATTGAGGAAGCTGAGACAGGCAAACGCCGTAGAGTTCTTACCTTTTGCACCAACGACGTGTTGGGACTCGTTCAGAATGAAGCCGTTCAAAAAGCTGCTATTGATGCGATTTTGAAGTACGGCACTTCCAATAGCTCGACCTCAGTGTTGAGCGGTCGGATTGATCTGCATCGCCAGCTCGAAGATGAAATTTCAGCATTTAAACACTTACCCCATACACAGCTATTTCTCAATGCTTGGATGGCAATGCAGGCATTGATGGATGCCTTCTGTCACCTGGCAATTCCAGTTCCGGGTTTTCAACATACCCGCGAGACGCTGATTTTAACGGATGTGTTAAATCATGGCTGCATTGTGTCGGCGATCGCCAATGCGGGCACCCGCTCCGGCAAACTATTTGGGCATAGCCCCCGCGTCCGAGTACGGGCTTACCGTCACTGCGATATGGAAGACCTCGGCCGCAAACTCCAGCGATATGCCCGTCCAGATGACCGGATATTGGTGGTATCTGACGCAGTTTTTCAATGGATGGCGACATTGCCCCACTGCCCGATATGCTCAGTATTATGCAAAACTACGAAGGTAGCGTTTTGCTGATGGATGAGGCACACGCCAGCGGCGCACTCGGCGCAACGGGTCGAGGGATTTATGAGCATTTTGGGCTGTTGCCCCAGCAGGCGATTGAGCGGGGAGTCGTACCGCTGATCATGACGACCTTTTCTAAGTTTGCGGCTTCTGCCGGAGCCGCGATTAGCAGCCACGTTGCTGAACTGAAGCCGTTGCTCAACGTCTCGCCCACCTCGATCGGCACGATATCTCTGCCGCCTCCAACTACCGCCGCTGCGCTGGAAAGCATTCGTCAAGTGGTGAAGACTCCAGACCTGGTGCAGCGATTACAGGAAAATACTCAATATCTGCGATCGCGCCTTGCAGAAAATGACTTCATGGCGATCGGTGAAACCAACGTCATTCCGGTGCTGCTGCCGCCAGAGCTAAACCCCAAAATCTTCGGCAGAAAGCTGATGAATGATCACGGTCTGTGGGTCTCGCCCATCTGGTTTATTGCCAAACCCGAATTCGGATCACTGTCAACTCGTTGCACACCCACGAGGAAATGGATCGTATGGTTGCAGGCATGGTGGCAACCCGTGAAGTGCTGTACAAGCCTACCATTAGTGCGTGAGTAATGCACAGGTAAGTATGAGTTGTAGGGTGGGCAGTGCCCACCCTACTCGTTTTTGTCTCTCTATTCAATCAGACAATCGACATTTTTAAGCTGCTTCTGGGAAAAGATTTGCCGTGCCGAAGGGGCGATCGCCCCTCGACTAGAACATTTTCTCCTGACAAGCTAAATTTGTTGCTTTGTTACCTTTCTTTTCCTATCCTCCGTCGCTTGTGAGACATTGGGTATTAGAGAAGGGACACATCTACTTCGCCGTCCGCTATGAGTTTGTGCATCAACCCCCGCTGTCTGCAACCTGATCATCCTGGTAATGACAGCAATCAATTCTGCCAAAGCTGCGGCTCTGACCTGATTTTGCAGGGGCGCTATCGGGTGATGCGGCTGCTCAGCGATAAGAGCGGGTTTGGCAAAGTTTACGAATCGTTTGAACGCAGTACGCCCAAAATTCTCAAAATTCTCAAGGAAAATCACAGCACTAATCCCAAAGCGGTAGCGCTGTTTCAGCAAGAAGCGAGCGTTTTGAGTCAGCTTCAGCATCCCAGCATTCCGCAAATCGAGCCAGACGGATACTTTCAATTTTTTCCCAGAAACGCTTCAGAGCCGCTGCACTGCATCATCATGGAAAAATTGATGGGCCAAATTTAACCCAGTGGATGCGGCAGCAGGGCAACCATCCCATCAGCGAAAAGCAAGCGGTGAACTGGCTGCATCAGCTAGCCGGAATTTTGCATCTGGTTCACCGCAAGAATTATTTTCACCGCGACATCAAGCCCGAAAATATCATGCTGCGCTCTAGCGGTCAGCTTGTGCTGGTCGATTTTGGTGCAGCCAGGGAGATGACCTATACCTATCTGGCTCAGCTGGGCGGCACGAGTGGAGTTACCCGCATCAGTTCCGCTGGCTATACACCGCCGGAGCAAGAGCAGGGGCAAGCGGTGCCCCAGTCAGATTTTTATGCATTGGGGCGCACCTTTATCTATCTGCTGACCGGAAAACAGCCGACCGACAGCGGCATTTATGATTCGCTCAACAACGAGTTTCACTGGCGCAGTCATGCTCCTCACGTTTCGCCACAGCTAGCCGGACTGATTGATCAGCTAATTGCCCCCAGAGCCGCCGATCGCCCCAAAGATACGCAAGAAATCTTGAGCCGACTGTCGCAAATTTCTCAAGAAGTCTCTAGTGGCGCATCTCACCCCCCTCACGCTTCAACGGGAATATCTTTATCACCCTTGAGCATTCCAACGGTGTATCAACCTTTGCCCAAATCGAGAACCTGGAAGTGGCTGAGCGGTGGGCTACTGATTTTGCTGCTGGGGGGAGGTGGATATTGGCTCTGGCAGTCGCGACAATTCTTCCCTTTGATTGCGAATAGTCAAAGGGTGCAGAGTGAGGCGATCGCCATCAGCCGCACTTTTACAGGGCATTCCAGCTATATCAATAGCCTGGTTCTCAGTTCCAACGGGCAAGTTTTGATCAGTGGTAGCGCCGACCAGACCATCAAAATTTGGGACTTCAACACCGGCGAGGAAATTCGCACCCTCACCGGACATTCCAGCTTTGTCAATCGATTGGCGCTTACGCCGGATGGTCGTCTTCTCGTTAGTACCAGTGCTGATCAAACGATCAAGATCTGGGAAATTGCGACGGGTCAAGCCATTCGCACCCTTACCGGACATTCCAGCCCCGTTAATGCACTGGTCGTTACTCCAGACGGACAGCAGTTAATTAGCGGCGGTGCTGACAAACTAATCAAAATTTGGGATATCAATACGGGTGAGGAAATTCGCACCCTGGCTGGCCACGCCAGTTTCATCAACACGCTGGCAGTTAGTCCCGATGGGCAGTTAGCTGCCAGCGGCAGTGCTGACAAAACCATTAAAATTTGGAATGTGGAAACGGGTGCAGAAGTTCGCACACTCGCAGGACATTCGGGTTATGTTAATGCTCTAGCGATCAGCCCCGATGGACAAACGCTAGCCAGCGGCAGTGCTGACCAAACGATTAAACTTTGGGACTTTAACACGGGCAATGAACTTCGCACCTTGACGGGCTATGGCACTCACATCAATTACTTTGTGGTTAGCCCAGACTGGAGTGAAATGGCTAGCGGGAGCGATCGCCTCGTCATTTCCGTTTGGCGATTGCAGGAATAGGTGAGATGCAAAATTGGGCAATCAGAGGACAGTCTTTTGAATGGGGGACGCGCACTTACCTGATGGCGGTGCTAAACGTTACGCCCGATAGCTTTAGCGATGGGGGACAGTTTAATACGTTGGAGATGGCGATCGCCCAATCAACTTTTCTGGTTGAATCTGGAGCCGACATCTTAGACATTGGGGGACAGTCCACCCGCCCCCAAGCTGACCAAATTTCCCTAGAAGAGGAACTCGACCGCGTTGTGCCCCTCATTGAAGCATTGCGCTCTGGTGCAGCAGGGGAGGCAGTGCAGTCAGCACCGATTTCCATTGATACCACCCGTGCCGCCGTTGCCCGCGCTGCGGTTTTGGCAGGAGCCGACGTGGTGAATGACATTTCTGGCGGTACCTATGACCCCGAAATGCTGCCTACCGTTGCACAGTTGGGCGTTCCCGTAATTTTAATGCACCTTCGGGGCACCTCTAAGACAATGCAGCAGATGACGGACTATCAAGATTTAATGGGTGAAGTTTGCCAGTTTTTGTCAAAGCAAGGT
>JAAUQZ010000301.1 GCA_012033355.1 Leptolyngbyaceae cyanobacterium RM1_406_9
GAAAATGACCGCTATGCCCCAAATGGTGGGCTTGCTCAACGGCTTAGGCGGTGCCGCCTCCACCCTGATCGCAGTCGGTGAATACTGGCGGCTGATGGGCACTGGCGACCCCATTCCCCTAGATGCCACCCTCACCATTATTCTCAGCGTTTTAATTGGCAACATCACCCTTACAGGAAGTTTTCTGGCGTTTGCCAAACTGCAAGGTCTGGTGAGCGGTTCCCCTGTAACGTACCCGCTTCAGCAGCCTATCAATATCCTCTTGCTGGTTGGTTTCCTGGCAGGCAGCACTTACCTAGTTACAACAGCCACTGACCCCACGATCTTCCTGGTCATTAATGGAATTTCTCTGCTTTTGGGTGTGCTGTTTGTGTTGCCCATCGGCGGTGCAGATATGCCAGTCGTGATCTCGCTATTAAACTCCTTCTCCGGTTTGGCAGCGAGTGCCGCAGGTTTTGTCTTGATGAACAATATGCTAATTATTGCAGGCGCACTGGTTGGCGCTTCGGGTATCATCTTGACGCAAATCATGTGTAAAGCAATGAACCGTTCCCTGGCTAGCGTTTTATTTGGTGCATTTGGCGGCGCTACTAAAGTAACCGGAGGAGCCAGTGGCACTCAGCAGGACAAGATCGTTCGGTCAATTGGGGCAGAGGAAGGCGCAATGATGCTGGGCTATGCCCGTTCGGTCGTGATTGTACCTGGATATGGAATGGCAGTTGCTCAGGCCCAGCACACCGTTAGAGAACTGGCAGACCAGCTAGAGAAAATGGGCGTGGAAGTTAAATACGCAATTCATCCAGTGGCTGGACGGATGCCCGGACACATGAACGTGCTGCTAGCAGAGGCAAACGTGCCCTACCCTCAGCTTTATGACATGGATGACATTAACCCTGAATTTGAGCGTACCGATGTGGCTTTGGTCATTGGGGCAAACGATGTGGTGAACCCTGCCGCCCGAAGCGATGCTAATAGCCCCATTTATGGAATGCCCATCTTAGAGGTAGACAAAGCTCAGCACACGATTGTGATTAAACGCGGCATGAGCGCTGGCTTTGCAGGCGTTGAAAACGATTTGTTCTACAAAGATAAAACCATGATGCTGTTTGGCGGGGCTAAAGACATGGTGGCTCAGCTCGTGTCTGAGGTGAAGCAACTCTAAGCAGGACTGCTGACGCAAGCCTAAACCTTTGCTATGCCCGTTTTGGGTTCCTAAACGAGAGCTTAGCAGCCAAAAGAAAGTAAGCGATCGCCTCGCAAACAAGGGACTTAAACCGAATGTCCCTAAAATAAGTACAAATGATCGCCTAGATCTGCGACTTCTCAAAAGTCGCAGATCTTAACCTTCTAGAATCAATACCATTGGGCTTAAACCCTTTGTGCCGCTGGGAACTAAGCAAGTCCTGATCATTCGCTAATTTTCATTGGCTAATCATTTACTAACTTTGTTTACTAACTAACGTTACGAGTCCTGTACTAGACGCTTTATTTTTACGGTTAGACTACTGGGATGACTACAATCGAAAACAACCTGGAGGAGTAGTCTGGGAAGAATCTAGAGACATTTGCGGGCGAGATGCTCACGACTCGATTTGAATCGAGTCTGTTCAGGTTTTTGTGTAGATGCGGGCTTTCCGCCCAATCCACACAAAAATCAAATCAGTCTCAATGAATCTACGATGCTGTGTTTAATGGCTGGTTGCGCGAGGAGTTGTCGATGTTGAGCTTTTGGGTTCGGTTTGTTCACCGAGATTCAAATCGGGTTCGTCCTCTTGTTGGCACTTATCAAGCGATTAGCTCGGCATCGGTTGATGCTCTATGGCAGAAAGTTGTGAATTTAGCAGACGTATCGTGGCATCCACTCCTTGCCAGTACGAATGCTCCCAAAGGTTTGATTCCAAAACCGGGATTGATCTATCAGGCGGTGACGCGGCGATTTCCAATTCCGATTCAGATTTTTGTGGAGCGGGTGTCGCCTAGAGAGCTTTTGAGCGTTAGGGTTTTAGCAATTCCTGGGGTTGAGGAACGGGTGACGTATCGGGTTGAATCTACGGTTTGGGGAACTCGTGTGTCTTATTCGGTGACGCTTAAGGGCTGGCTCTCTCCCGTGGTGTGGTCGTTTATTCGCCCTTATGCTTCGAGAGTGGCGGCGGAGTTGGCCCATGCGGCGGAGCAGGAGCTTCAGGCGATGCGAAGCAATTCTGCTTCCGGGGTAATCGCTCCTTCCCCTCCATCTAAATCAATTGGCAGCAGCTTTCAGGATCTTCTGAGTGTTCTAATCCTGGTGTGCGGGGCTAGCTGTTGGGTTCAGTGAGCCAGGGCTATCAGGCGCAGTAAGGGAGTTATTCAGAGCTATTTGTTGCGGATTTGGCTGAATCAGAATTGTAAAGGTGTCTTAGCGTTTGGTGGCGATCGCTCAATAGTTTCTAACAGACAGTTTCAATAGCTGTTTGTCAGGCATTTCCAGTTAACCCACGCCTGCCAACGGTAGAATCAACACGTAGGAAGATACAAAGCTACCCCGACTATTCCAAAGCGGGTGGAGAGTACGATGGTCAAAACTCTAGATACTAGCGCAGTGTTAGAAGTACTCAGACCTGTGCAAGACCCTGAACTCCGCAGGAGTTTAGTGGAGCTAAACATGATTCGCAACGTCAAGATCGACGAAGGCAACGTCAGCTTTACGCTGGTGCTGACTACGCCTGCCTGCCCGTTGCGTCAGTTTATCGTCGAAGAATGTGAGCAAGCAATTAAAACCCTTCCCGGTGTAAGTAACATTTCAGTTGAAGTAACAGCAGAGACACCGCAGCAAAAATCTTTGCCCGACCGCACGGGGATCGAAGGCGCTGAAAATATTCTGGCAGTCTCCAGCGGCAAGGGTGGCGTGGGCAAAAGTACTGTTGCGGTCAACGTCGCGGTTGCACTGGCGCAAGCTGGCGCAAAAGTTGGATTAATTGACGCAGATATCTACGGACCGAATGCACCGACTATGCTAGGGCTGGCAGATGCCAAAGTAGTAGTACAGCAAGGGCCTCAGGGAGAAGTGCTGGAACCTGCTTTTAACTATGGCGTGAAGCTGGTTTCAATGGGCTTCCTGATTGACTCTGATCAGCCCGTAATCTGGCGCGGGCCAATGCTCAACGGAATTATCCGACAGTTTCTCTATCAGGTTCGTTGGGGAGATTTGGATTATCTAATTGTAGATATGCCACCTGGAACGGGCGATGCCCAGTTAACAATGGCGCAGGCGGTGCCAATGGCAGGCGCGGTGATTGTTACCACTCCGCAAACCGTAGCGTTGCTCGATTCTCGTCGGGGTTTACGGATGTTTCAACAGATGCAGGTGCCTGTTCTAGGAATTGTGGAGAATATGAGCTATTTTATTCCACCAGATGCGCCCGAAAAGCAATACGACATTTTTGGGTCAGGCGGTGGCGAAAAAACCTCTAAGGAGCTAAATTTGCCGCTGTTGGGCTGCATTCCGCTGGAAATGTCCTTACGGCAGGGGGGCGATCGCGGCGTTCCCATCGTGGTCGAATCTCCAAATTCTGCCTCAGCCAGAGCGTTGAAGGCGATCGCCCAACAAATTGCAGCAAGAGTTTCCATCGCTGCCCTAACCTAACTCCCTATTCTTCTCCCCTTTCCCTTCTCCTATGCTGCAACGATCTGTAGTCCGTCTCAGTTGGCGAACCCTGCTTCAACCCTGGCAAGAAGTAGATTGGCTGATATTTTTCCTGCCCATTACGCTTACTGCGATCGGCGGCATTTTCATCCACAGTACAGAACTTAATCGTGGGGCCAGTGATTTTTGGTGGCAGCACTGGGTCGTTGGCGGCATCGGGCTGTTAGCAGCGTTGGCGATCGCCCGCTCTCGTTACGAGATTTTGGTGCAGTGGCGCTGGATTATCTACGCCATCACCAACCTCTCCTTACTGGTCGTTATCCTGGTTGGGACAGATGCCAATGGCGCTCAAAGCTGGCTAGAGGTAGGTAGCTTCAACGTCCAACCATCTGAGTTTGCCAAAATTGGGCTGATCATCACCCTGGCAGCCGTAATGCAAGAGCGAACCGCATCTACCATTTCTGCAATGCTCAAAGTGTTGCTGATCACAGCGGTACCCTGGATTCTAATTTTGCTTCAGCCAGATTTGGGCACCTCCCTCGTGTTTGGAGCGATTACGCTAGGAATGCTCTATTGGGGCAATGCAAATCCGGGCTGGCTGATCTTGCTAGTTTCCCCTCTAGTTTCAGCCATTCTGTTTGGCTTATATTTACCTGCCTGGTTAGGCTGGGTTGCCCTGATGATCGTCATCGCGTGGCGCACTCTTCCCTGGAGTTGGTATGGGGCGCTGGGGGCAGCGGCAGTCAACCTGGTTTCTGGAGGAATGGGACATATTCTGTGGGAGTTGCTGCAAGACTATCAAAAAGATAGGCTAATTCTTTTCTTAGATCCTGATAAAGACCCGACAGGCGGTGGATATCACCTAATTCAGTCAAGAATTGCGATCGGGGCCGGACAGCTTTGGGGACGCGGGCTAAATCACGGAACCCAGACCCAACTCAACTTCATTCCAGAGCAGCATACCGACTTTATTTTTTCGGCTATTGGGGAAGAGCTTGGATTTGTGGGCTGCATTGCAATCATCTTTGCGTTTTGGCTTGTTTGCTTGCGTTTGGTAATCATTGCCCAAAATGCCAAAGATAATTTCGGGTCTTTGCTGGCGATCGGCGTTCTGTCGATGATTGTGTTTCAGGTTCTCGTTAATATCGGCATGACGATTGGGCTTGCGCCGATTACAGGAATTCCTTTGCCCTGGCTCAGTCACGGGAAAGCAGCACTATTGACCAATTTCATTGCGATCGGATTAGTCGAATCGGTCGCTAATCATAGACACAGGCTAAGGTTCTGACGGCATCACTGGTCGGGGAAACGGGATAGACTTTTAGATAAAGTTAAACTTAAATAAATGTTAAACATCGTTAGCAAAAAGAAGCCATGATTCTGCCAGGTTCAGCCGTTCGAGTCAAAAATGTAGACGATACCTACTATGCCTTTCAGGGCTTAGTGCAGCGGGTCAGCGATGGCAAAGCAGCCGTTCTCTTTGAGGGTGGCAATTGGGATAAGTTAATCACCTTTCGCCTATCGGAATTAGAGTTAGTAGACGCGACCGCAGGGCGTAGCAAAAAATAACTCAAACCCGGTCCTGAATCAGGCGTTTTGGGTTATGTATGAGTTATCACAAATTTGTTAACACCACACTCTTCTCATAGGGTGTGGTGTTTGAGTAAGTTCAGCCCTGCTTTGCCTGGACAGGGGGGCTTAAAGTATCTTGTTCTACAAATGAGTATGTACGCCTTGCTTTAGAAACTTAAAACTGCTGCTATGCGCCTTCCTTTGCCTCAATTTTCTACCCAAAACCGTCACCCCAGCTACATTGCAGAAGTGATCGAAACTGCAACGACGGAATTTTTGGCTCAATGTCTGGAGCCAGAGGATTTAAGCTTTGCGGCAATGCCACCGTTTGGCAGTTGGGTAAAGGCGGCTGATGAGGAGTCGGGAAACCAAATTTATGCAGTGGTTTATCATGTGACGACTAGCCCAATTGACTCGATACATCGAGCTAGAGCGTTAGGACTATCTTTGCAGGATTTGCGAGAACAGCAGCCGCAGATTTTTGCCATGCTGAAAACGGAGTTCCGAGCAGCGATCGCAGGCTTTCAACCGCGCCGCACTTCCAGCAACGGCTACGGGAATGGCACTCTGAGCGACACGATTTACCAACACTTGCCGCCCCGTCCACCCCAGATTCACCAGGCGGTCTATTACTGCGAGTCAGAGGAGGTGGTTCGATTCAGCGAAAAGCTAGATTTCCTCAGAACGCTGCTCCAGGTCAGAAATGCTCCAGTCGAAAGTTTGGCGGCCGCTGCCATCCGAGAAATATACCAGTTGCGCCAGGGCGATCGCACCTGGTTGGTGCAGGCAGGGCGATCGCTCAGCATTCTACTCAAAGACGACTACGATCGGCTGCGCGTCATCCTCGACCAAATTTACCTCTAAACACCACCAACCCCCCTCAAACTGCATAGAGCGTAGAACATATACCGCTTACCGCAAAGCACTCCCTAGTTCCGTAATTCCCGATGAACTCCTCTGACCCAACCTCCCCAAGAGATTCATCTCTCAGGGTGCATCCCACTTTTGCAGCCCTCACCCTAAATCCCTCTCCCAGAGCGGGCTACCGTGTATACAGAAGTTCCCCTTAAACTATTTGAATCAGA
>JAAUQZ010000016.1 GCA_012033355.1 Leptolyngbyaceae cyanobacterium RM1_406_9
GTTTTGGTTTTTTGTTTCTCTTGCTCCAGGTTAGAGGCGTTCAAAATTTGCCAGTACAGCCCCAACACTCGACGGGCTTGGGGCCTGTCTTTTAGCAGCGATCGCGAATTGTTCGCAGATGTTCAGGTTCGTCTTGCCTTTCCCAGTAGTTGATAATGTGAGCATAAACCAGTCTTTGCACCCAGCAGGCTTCCTCTTCAAAAGGAATGGGGAGGCGATTGCCGTGCAAATCTTTAAAGGGATAATCGCTCTGCCTATCGTAGGCTGCCAAAACGATCTGACAGAGCTTCTGGGTAAGCAGCGGTTGTCCACCCGTCCAGTATAGAATTTGCGCCAAAACTGCTTGAGGATTGTCAACAGCTCTCTTGAACCCTTTAATCAGCGGCATTGCTTCTCGCAGTTGAAATCCTTTTAGCTCGATTGCGCGACCAAGATTAAATGGTGTTTGTGTTTTGTCGGCAATCAAATCTGAAGGGGTTGCCACGCCCAACAGAGCAAAGCTGAGCCGCTTAAAGGCAGGCTGTTCGGCTCGTTTGTTGTAGCAAGCCCGGATAAATGCAAAAAAATCGTCAGTTGGAAATTTCAAGCTTAAAACACTGTCAATTTCATCAATAAAAATCACAATGCTAGAGTCGATCGCCTGCAACAGAACGGTTTCAACAAACTCACTGAGGCGTTGAACGGGAGAAAGGTGAGTGCGATCGCGCCACCAAATACGCAAATCTATTTGAAGCTGAAAACTGCTGACTAGAGAACCCACAATGGATGCGTACCACTGATCTAGTGTCACCTGTTGAATGCCAATCGCCGTCAGGTCAACCGCTCCACAGCAAACGCCCACAGCCCGCAGGCGACGAATGGTTTGCACTCGCAGGGAAGATTTGCCCATCTGTCGAGCGTTGAGGATGTAGCAAAACTCACCTTCAAGTAGCGCTTGATATAGCTCTCTATCAGCAGCCCGCCAGATATAGCTGGGTGCATTTGGGGAAAGCGCTCCTCCTACTTGGAATTGAAAAGTTGGACGCACAGTAGACATAGTGTGTGCAGCGCTGCATCAGGTAATCGCTAAAGCTAGCTTAAAATATCGAGCATACAGTTCACATCTGGGCGAAACCCTTTGATTTTGCACCCGCACCACCCCTAAGTTCTGTAGCTTCAATGCCTGGATCGGCTCTACCTCAAGCGGTGAAGGAGATAGGACAACACGCTGCAAGTCTGCTAAGAGTTCTGGATATCGCTTAAGCCGCCATAGCTGCTGTTGCAAGTGACTTCCATAAATGCCGTCTTCGGCGATCGCGGTCTTAATTAACTCATCTAGCGTAACTTCTTCATTGCTCAAATGATATAGCGCCAGCTGAATCAGATAAGGATTGCCACCTACCAGCGCCATCAATTGTTCAATCTCACCCGCCTTCCATCTCAGACCGTGCCGCTCGGACAAATCTTGCACCTGCTTAGGCGTAAATTCTGGCAACTCAACCGATAGCCCAACGTTAAAAGGAGACTGATTTACCGGGAGCGAAATGCAAACCTCTGTAGAATGCACAATGATAATTCGCAGCTTTTGCCAGAGGACACTGCCACCGTCCCCATACCTGCTCTTTTCATACCAGGCTCTCAGCAACCCCAGGAAGTCAGCGGTAATCTCAGGATAATGGAACACTTCATCAACCTCGTCTAGCGCCAAGACAAGATCGCTATCAATTTCTTTGAGGAGATAATTCTCAAAATAATGAGTTGCATTGTAGTTGCTGCCAAAAATATCGTCCCAATATTCTGATATGCGTTTGGGTAAACCGAGTTGAGAAGAGGCGATCGCGCAAAGCCACCGAAGAAGCCGATCTAGCTCTAGAAAAACTTGAGTATCAGCAAGCTGAAAACTCAGCGTCACAGTACGGATATTTTGCTCCCTTGCCTGTTGCAACACTCTAGCCATCAGAGAAGTTTTGCCCATTTGCTTAGGTGCTTTAATCCGAATCAGCGCTCCTGGTTGCACAATTGCCTCATAGCAAAGTGACTCTACGGGCGGTCGCTCCACATACAGCAGAGAATCCAAAGGAATTTGCCCGCCGAGTACAATCCTTTCCCGATTGACAAGGGGTAAAGAATCGATTGTCTCTGCATAATCGCTATCGATTAGGGTTAAATTGAAAGACTTAAAGAAGGACTCTAGAGTTTGCTTATCAACAGGAAACTTACGTCGCTGTACTTTAGTAATTGTATTCGAGCTTAAATGAGTAATCTTACTCAGTTCTTCCAAAGTGTAAAGTTCCCCTGCATTCCCCTGCATCTCCATCTTTCGCTTAGCTTGCTGTAAGCGCTGCCACCCTTGACCTGAAATAATAACGCCACGCTTACGTTTGGAAGGGGTTTTCATCGTAGTGCAATTCGACTTTCTTAGCTAAAAAGAAGTTTTACGCTCAGTTATAAACAAGAGTTAGGAGCATTGCTTACCACTATTAAAAGTTTTTGTGTTTTAAGCAGTTCTAGCCACAAAGCTCTGCAAAGAAGTATCGCATTGACCGAGCATAGGGATATAGAATTTGAATCTGTTCTGGTTGCATCCGAGCTATGAGTTCTTCAATCAACAGTTGAGTACCCTGGTTGACTAGCTCCCAGGTTACGTCAATAGCTGGAAAAACCATGACACATAGGGGAACTAATTCTTCTTCTATCGATGCTACACTGCCCTCAAGAATGCAGAGCAAGAGATATCCTTGAAACATCTGAATATCTCTAATCGTGGACGCAGTAACGCCTGGTTCATTCAGTCCTCCACGCCGACTTTGGTGATTAGGATTAAGCTGTACCATACCGCGAAAAACCGTTTTCGCAATATCTTTACTCTGAGGCAACATTTGTCGAACTAACTCCAAATAGGGCGATTCTACTGAGTGTTCCGCTGCGGCATCACAAATACGTTTCCAGGGAATACAGACTTGCTCTTCTAGAAATCTAAAGTAAGGAGATAGCAATATCTGCTCTACAGGAGTTAATTGTCCCAGCAAAAACTGGGTACTAAAGTGAAATTGAGTACTCAAGAAGCCAATGGTTCTTGGATCTTTTGCGGTGAGGTGCTGAACTCGAAGGTCATGTAGCGCTGGCTCAAGATTTGCTGAAAGTTTTTCGATCGCTTGAAGACCAATCGATGGCATCAACACAAAAGATGAAAGTGGCAGTGAATGTTGCTCATAAAATTCCGTTGTTTGCTTGTAGAGTTGTGTTGCAGAAATTGCAATGCGCTGGGCATCACTAAGGTTGACCACATTGGGTACATAGGAAAAAAGCGTATTGGTTTGTATGCCTGCTCGTTCACAGCTTACCTGTAGCGATCGCATCAACCGCTCAACTGTTTTGCGTCGCCCTACAGAAGAAGAAGCATCTACGATCTGCATGATTGCATTCTGCGCGATTTCAGCAGAAAATGCCGACAGGTCGGTTGTGTAACGTGAGGCCCAGAGCTTAGTCAGGATTCTTTCCTGCATAGAGAAATGGCTGGTTCCAGGAGTAAAGTACTCAAAAGACGCACCATTTGAGTCATTTGCTTAGGATTGAATAGGGGAGTGTTTTAATGGTTATGCAATCCTCCTTTGGGCTGAATTGTAACACAGCGTTTGCAGTGCAATACACACGAAGCATATGCTTGGGGTAACCCTTCTAATAACGCCCTGAAAGTACGAGTAACCTTCTAAAGATGATGTTGTTGCGGCTTAAATTGCGGAGTTAATTTAGGATTTTTGCTTAACAGAGAATGCTCCATTAGCTGTCGCTAAGCTACGACAACAGCTACTTAAGTTAGGACAAAAGAAAAAGAAGATAAGACAAAATTCTCTTTGCACAAATTGGTAAAAGAGCTAAATCAAATCAACGGAGTCTTCCAAATTTCAGCTTAAGCAGAATAAATTTTTATTAAGATAAGCCTTGAAAAGGATCGGTATCATCCTAATTTTCAGGATTTTTAGGGTATTAAGTGAATGTATTGCCTCCAGTAGGTGAGTAGAATTGGGGAATTCAAACAAAGCTTGAAGGATAGCAACGTAGCTAGGGATGCTTCAAACCTTCTCTAAAGCGGTTTGTTTGGCGGAACCCTGGGAAAGCTTGGGTCAGAAATCAATAAAATTTCTTTCGACTAATTAATTTGTAGCTATCTAACCGCCCAAGATGTTCACGGAAACCTTTATTCCTCACGGACACTGCTATCTTTGGAAACCAGATTTAGTAGGTTTACACATTGTCTCAGATGCGTTGATTGCGATCGCCTACTATTCCATTCCTCTAACTCTGATTTATTTTGTCCAAAAGCGACAAGATATTCCCTTTAACCGGATATTTTTACTGTTTGGGGCGTTTATTATTTCCTGTGGCACCACCCATTTATTAGAAATTTGGACGCTCTGGCATCCGGTGTACTGGCTTTCGGGAGTAACTAAACTAGGAACTGCGGCTATTTCTATCTATACGGCGATCGCCCTGGTAAAGCTGCTTCCTGTCGCGATGGCAATTCCCAGTGCAGCCCAGCTAGAAGCCGTCAACGACGAAATTAGAGAGCGTCAGCGGGTCGAGGCAGAACTTAAGCAAAAGAATCTGGCACTGGAGCAGGCAAAGCTGGAGGCAGATTTGGCCAATCGGGCAAAAAGCGAATTTTTGGCCAACATGACCCACGAGCTACGCACCCCCCTGAATGCAATTCTGGGCTTTACCGAACTGTTAACCTGCAACTCAAACCTCACAGCCGACCAGCATGAACAGCTTCGCATCATCGACCGCAGCGGCGAACATCTGCTAGCGCTGATTAATGATGTGCTGGAGATGTCAAAGATTGAAGCTGGCATGGCGGCACTCAATCCCAACAGTTTTGACCTGCATTCTCTGATTGTCGCCCTAGAAGAGATGCTGCAACTGAAGGCTGAGTCAAAAGGACTGCAATTTGTTACGGCGATCGCCTCAAACGTGCCGCAATACATTCAGGCAGATGAAAACAAGTTACGTCAGGTGTTGCTTAATCTGTTGAGCAATGCCATCAAATTTACAGCGGTAGGCAGTGTCGCGCTACGGGTGACCACTCAAGCACAGCACGACGATTCTTCTGTGACCGATCCAATCCTTCACTTTGAGGTGATGGACACTGGCCCGGGCATTGCTCCTCATGAAGTTGAAACGTTGTTTGATCCCTTTGTGCAAACCGAAGCAGGCCGCAGATCTCAAGAAGGAACGGGCTTGGGACTGGCCATTAGCCATCGGTTTGTGGAGATGATGGGTAGCAAACTGGTTGTGGATAGCCAACTGGGTGAGGGAACAGCGATCGCCTTCAACTTTCCCGTTAAGCTGATCGCAGCCCCCCATAACCTAGCTAGCCAGTCTGGAGAACGGGCGATCGGGCTGGCTCCCGGACAGCCCACCTGCCGCGTTTTGGTAATCGAAGACCGCTGGGAAAATCGCAACCTGCTCGTGAGAATGCTGCGTCAAGTCGGCTTTGAGGTGCTTGAGGCCAACGATGGGCAAGAAGGAGTCGTCCTCTGGCAAAACTGGGAACCGCACCTGGTTTTGATGGATATGCGAATGCCGATCATGGATGGCTATGAAGCAACCCGACGAATTAAAGCCCACCCTAGAGGGCAGTCAACCGTAGTCATTGCAATTACCGCCAGTGCTTTTGATGAAGAACGCGCCAAAATCATGGCGACGGGCTGTGATGACTTTGTTCGCAAGCCGATTCGAGAAGCGTTGCTCTTAGGCAAAATTGCTCAACATTTGGGGGTGCGCTATTTCTATGGAAGTTCTAATCAGTCTCTCTGCTCTGCTCAATCTCACTCCCCAAAACCTTTTCACCCGCCGGAAATCGGGCAACTTGCGACTATCGAAATCCCTAAACACGAAGCGCTATCAGCAAT
Source organism: Leptolyngbyaceae cyanobacterium RM1_406_9 (assembly GCA_012033355.1). Lineage (GTDB taxonomy): Bacteria > Cyanobacteriota > Cyanobacteriia > Elainellales > Elainellaceae > JAAUTN01. Next base: position 5,892 of record JAAUQZ010000016.1, read on the forward strand.
GCCATTACTCTGGCTGAAACAGTTGAATGAGGCAGCTTTGAGGGGCGATCGCCAGCAAATCTACACGCTGCTTGACTACATTCCTGACCCCAACTCAGCCCTAAAGTCAACCTTGACGGCGCTGGTCGAAAACCTTTACCTGGATTTGATCGTGAATTTAACTCAATCCGCTACCTATGAATCACAATGCTCAAATCCTGGGATTGCTAGATAATGTAAATTTTTGGGTCGCTATCACAGCCCAGAAAACCTAGCTTAGGGATGCAAGATGAACAGCTTTGGTCAGATTCGTGTAGGGGTAATTAAATCGACCGTCGTACTTGTTTCCTCAATTGGCGTTGGCCTGGGTCAAGTCGCTTCTGCTGAAGATTTGACGGTAGCTAGCTTTAACGTAGAGTCGGGTGGGGCTGACCCGGTGGTGATTGCAACTGAACAAATGGCCCCCTGAATGGCGTAGATATTTGGGGACTATCTGAGGTCCAAAACAAGCTTGGGTTGAAGCCCTAGAAACCGGAGCGGAGGCGGGTGAAGCTGCTGGCTTTGACTCAATTCTAGGCACAACGGGTGGGGGCGATCGCCTTGCCGTCCTCTACGACAGCAGCTTGCTAGAAGCCATTCGCTATGAAGAGTTGGACGAAATTAACTTTGGTGGTAACGTCCGCGCTGCTCTGGTTGTCCAATTTCGCCTGCGGCAGACGGGCGAGGAGTTTCTGTTTATGGTGAATCATCTTTATCGCACTGAAACGGAACAGCGACATGAACAGGCTCAGCTACTCAATGCCTGGGTACAGGAACAGTCTCTTCCTGTTGTTGCCGTTGGGGACTACAACTTTGATTTTGATGTAGTGGATGGCGATCAGGGCGATCGCGATGAGGGGTTTGATTTGTTTACTCAAAATGAAGCTTTCGTCTGGATTCGTCCAAACAACCTGGTCGCAACTTTTTGCAGTACCCAATACAACAGCATTTTAGACTTCGTATTTGTCGCTAATGCCGCTAAAAATTGGGCGGTAAAGTCCTCTGAGGTGCTGTTTGCCGACCCCGCCTCAAACTATTGCCCCGACGACGACACAACCAGCGATCACCGTCCCATTGCAGCAACGTTTCAATTGCCGCAGTCAGGTCAATCTACTGGAGAAACCACTTCAGCCCAGCCCATGAGTTTGCTTCAGCAAGTGCTTCAGGCGATCGTTAGTCTAGTTAAAAGCCTGCAATCGTAGCTATCAGATTTGTAGAGATTGATTTGATTTTTGTGTAAATGCGGGCAAAATGCCCGCATTTACACAAAAACCTGAATGCAATCGAGTTTGAGTTAGTTAAAACAAGTGCTAGCCCACTGGAATCAGGTCAAACTCGCGAATTTTAAGCTTAATTTCGTCACCTGTATCTAGCTCTACAGTATAAGCAGCGCCCCACAATAGGGTTACATCTGGATGACGCACAATCACCCCAGTTCTACCATTCAGGTGATGGGGTTTGAGTAACCTGTTAATCTGAATCTTGACGCGATCGCCTCGCCTAAATCTTGGAGTATCCATATCAACTGCTACTCAACCTTAAAACAAGCCGTAAATTACTAAAGCTACCTCAAAGTATTACGAACATAGTGATGAAAGTCCTCTACCAGATGTCGGCTTTCTTCTGTCTCTCTGGAGGGTGATTCTCTGTGACTCAACCAACCCGCTCTCAATGGAATAGTCTGCTGTGCAATTTAGGAGATTGGCGCGGTTCGTTTACCCGACTCTCTCCTCAAGGAGTCCTGAAAGAAGATATTCCCACTCAAGTAACGCTGGAAGGCTTAAACCAAAATCAAACCGTTCGCCAAGTCGTGCGACATTTCTCAGCCGAGACGGGTGAAGTGGTGCAGGAGAAGGTACTAGAGTACAGTTCCCTTAGCCGCAGTACGCTGTTTTTTGAGGAGGGTGCTTTTTCTCAAGGGTCGATTCAGTTTGCGCCATTTTCCCAATTTGGAGCAGAGTTGGGGTTTATTCAGGGCGATCGCCGTTTGCGTCTGGTACAGCTTTTTGATACGCACAGTAATCTCTCTAGCCTGACGCTGATTCGTGAACATCGGGCTGGCACTGACGCGGCAGAACGCCCCGCTTTAACGGTCGAACAGTTGGTTGGAGAATGGGTAGGGGAGGCGATCACGCTGTATGCCGATTGGCGATCGCCTGACCACTACACAACTCGTCTGCTCGTCCAAAAGCAGGGCGATCGCTTACACCAAAAACTGACCGCTCCTAACTTAGAACTGGCTTCAACCGCACAAATTCAGCAAAACCTACTGCTGTTTCAGGAAACTCATCCAACCCAGGTGCTTTTGCTATCTGATGGAGCTTCTTCCAATACGCCGCTGACGGTTCCCAGGGGCAAACCCTTTTTTCTAGAAGCGGGGTGGCTCGTCCAATCCGACTTGCGCCAACGCCTGATCCGCAGTTATGACCTTCAGGGCGGCTGGGTTAGCCTCACGCTAGTCACAGAACACAAAAACGTGTCCTAAGGTATGCGCGTAGCGCTACAAAAAGTTTTGTAGCGAGGTGTTAATTTCGTCGCTCTAGAGCCGCTTTAACGTTTGGTCTACTTAGAAAAACGATAGTCAAGATGGGATAAATCAACCCTACTAAGCTGCCGATTACGCCTCCAATAATGCCTCCTATAGCAGCCGGATCGCCTGATTCAAGCCCGCTAGAAAAAGCTCCAACTACAAGAATCATGCTCAAAACGCCAAGCGCAATAGAAATATAGGAATAAATTATTGACCCTGACCGTCCCCAGGTTTTTTTCATCAACAGCCCAATCCCCAAAATCAGCAATGCCAGAGACAGCAATGGGGAAAGCCATGTGGAGAGCCTAATCCAACTGATTGTTAGAGGACTCGCCCCAAAATTCTCGAATATTTGAATTGATTGATCCAAGTTGAGCAAACTAAGCGGACTAGTAACCAGTCCAAAACTGCCAAAAACAATGTTCAAAATTCCAAATACTTTCACCGAACTCGGAACAGTCTGACCTTCCATCGCTCTATCCCCTCGTCTTCTGACCTGAGTGATTAGCCCTGCGCGATCGCAATTTCAGCAAAATAGCTGAGAAGAATAACAGCTACTTGGTTCATTCTAGATTCACGATGTCGCCTGGAACTGCAAGTCGAATGCGTAAATCTTCTGCCAAACCGCTACAGCAAAATCCTTTCCTGACCTATCGAGATCCCAAAACTGGGCGCTGGCTGGTCGTCAAACCGCAGCAGCAGGTTAACTTTTCCAACTACACAATATCAATTAAGTTTGATGCGGCCGTTGGAAAGGCAAAGGCTGTTCTTTTAAGGTCTTCGGTTGATAGCTTATACCGAATTGCCAGCGAGAAAAGGTTGACTAGTTCTTCGGCATAAGAGCCTAGCAGGTGCGCTCCTAGAATGCGATCGCTCTGTCGAGAGTAGTAATGTTCAGCTTGTTATTGCCAAAGCCGAATTGTTCTATCTTTGCTGCTGCTGATCAGGGTCTTTCCGTCGGGGCTGAAGTCCAGGGAAATTACCCAGTCTGAGTGACCCGCTAGCGTATTTACAAGTTCTCCGGTTTGCAGATTCCAAACGCGAACTGTTTTGTCGAGGCTGCCACTGGCGGCCGTTTTTCCAGAGGGGCTAATGGCGACAGTGACAACCTGTTCTGAATGTCCAGATAGCGTCTGGGAGAGTTCTCCGGTCTGGTAGTCCCAAATTTTGACGGTTTGATCCCAACTGCCGCTGATCAGGGTCTTTCCATTGGGGCTGAGGTCGATTGACCGGACGGCATTGGAGTGTCCTTTGAGGGTGCGTAATTCTTTCCCCGTCTGCAAATCCCAAATTTTGATGCTTTTGTCGCTGCTGCTGGTGGCGAAGGTGCGATTATCAGGGGCGATCGCCGCTGACCAAACTGTGCCGGAGTGTCCGGCGATCGTTTGTTGCAGGTCGTAAGTCTGCAAATCCCAAATTTTGACTGTGCCACTGTAGTCACCGCTGACAAACCTGTTGCCGTCAGGACTGATTGCAACCGTCCAAATTGGACTCAGGTGCCCTGAGAGCGTTCCACGCAGTTCACCCGTTTGCAAATTCCAAATTTTGATCTTGCCATCACCACCACCGCTAACTAGGGTTTGATTGTCGGGGCTAATGGCAACTGCTCGGATTGCGTCTGAGTGTCCCGAAAAAGAGCGAAGAACTTTACCGCTGTAGATATCCCAGAGCTTGATGTCGCTGTCGTAACTGCCGCTAACCAGAGTTTGACCATTGGGGCTAACAGCAACTGCCCAAATGGTATCTGACACTTGACCCAGAAAATTTGTCAACGAAAAATCTGGTTCTGGGAATGCTTCTTGAGGCTCAACTGGCTTGGGAGATATCGCGAATGGCAGCCCGTAATAGTAAGCTCCAAGCGCTAGACCAATTAAAACCCCAATACCAAACATTACCAGTGGAGAGCGATGTCGTCTGGAGCGACGGGGCAAAATTTCTGCTTCTTCAGTCGGTTGCGCCCAAGTCAGCAATTTCGGAGATTGGGACAGGTCGAGTGATTTTTTTGCAGACGTTAAACCTGAGTTATCTTCAGCAGTAGCGATGGCTGCACTCTCTAGTACGGTTTGGAGAGACTGCTGAATATCTTGCCCTGACGGATCAGAAAGGGGCGATCGCCCCGTTGCTGAGGAAGCCGTATCCTGCAACCCCGGCAGTGTTATCACGATACTCAGACTCTCCTCAACATCGGGTTCAGGAGCAGCAACGCAATTCCGGTTTTCCTTGACATCGGACTCAGGAGCAACACAACTCTGGCTCTCTTCAACCTCAGATTTGGAAGGAGGGAGGTTAGGTAAGGATTGTAGCAACTCCACTAGCCCTACTGAGTTAAACGCCCCGTGTTCTGGACGGCGTTCTTGCTGTGGACTTTTCAGATAGACATATTCTGCCTCTACTTTGTGAAGCTGAGTGGCAGCATCGATCCGGAAATCTTCCAAACAAGCTCCAGTCCAATGGGTTGCCGTAAAGTCTGCTCCTCCCGCTCGGACTTTTGTTAAATCAGCGTGGACAAAATTGGCTTCGCTGAATTTAGCATCGCTTAAGTTTGCATCTCTAAGATTGGCAGCATTCAAGTTTGCGCCATTCGCATAAACACCAGTCAAATTTGCCCCTGATAAATCTGCGCCTTTAAGATTTGCCCCAATTAAGCAGGCTCGGCTGAGGTTGCACCCCCTCAAGTCAGCTTCACTTAAATCTGCCTCAAAAAGATACGCTCGGCTGAGATCTGGCTTGACCGCAGAGTTTTCCTGTCTCCAGCGATTCCAGACTTCTATTCCTTGCTCAATCAACGCGAGGTAGTCGTTGTCTGTCACAGTACGCACCTCCTGGTGAATTGAAAGCGAAGGCACTGCACACAAATGTTACGAAACGGGCAGCCCCAAAAGATTCATCATTCAGCAAACTCAGTAGATGCTAGATGGTAGACGTACTCACGCTACGGTTGTTCATCTGTTGGCTATTCTCTGCCAAATGGGATGCCGATGCCAACCCCTACCTATCCTCAGGAGAAAAGGGGGGCAGTTTTCACCTACCCCCTTTTTCTCCTAGCCTAAGTAATTCACACTACAACAATTAAAGCCCGACCTTGATACATAGCAGTCAGCTCAATGCATCAGAGTCGGGCATTTAAGATGAGGTAAAAGGGTCGCTTTCTTACAGAGACCCAGCACATTTTTGCATCAGCTAACTAAATCGATGCCTCAGAAATTAAGCTCTGTCGATCACATCTTTTGCTGCATCTTTAACGTCTTCTACGGCGTGCATCGCTGCTGCCTGACTTTGCTTATCCTGTCCTTCTACTTTGTCCTTAGGATCACCTGTCACGTCACCGATTGCTTCCTGAACCTTGCCTTCGACGTTCTTTGCAATAGCTTTGGCTCTATCTTCAATACTCACGTTCTTTCTCCTTAGATAATGTAAGCCTATCCGTTTGATTTGAAAGGTAACACTTTAAGCAAAGAGAACACATCGTTCCGCAGGTAGACTGGTTACATCAGTCGAGGGAGGTATTTCTATGAATTTTAATCTCTGCCTACCAAGTGATGCTGGACATACGTATTCCCCTACGCGACAAAGGGCTTAAGCTCCTTGTTCAGGCGACGATCGCCTGGTTCTAACCATCTCGACAGTTGCCATAAAATTGGAACAAAGAAAGGGGGCATTAGCCCCCGCCTGCAATCTACTCATCCAAATTTAAGTTTGGGATAGAGAATGAATTAAATTTAGAACTGTTTTAGAAGGCTCCTACTCGTGCGAAAACCACATAGAGCGTTCTTAAGATCACAAACAGATCATAAGAGGGAGTCCAACGGCTTTGGTAACGTAAGTCTAAATCTACAATCTGCTCGAAATCTTCGATGGCCGACCGACCGTTGACTTGCCACTCACCTGTGATGCCTGGTTTGACGTTGAGCCGCTGCCAATGGCGATCGCTATACTGAGACACCTCATCAACAGTAGGAGGACGAGTTCCAACCAGGCTCATATCGCCCATCAGCACGTTCCAAAACTGAGGCAGTTCATCCAGGCTAGTTTTACGTAAGAACTTCCCAACTTTGGTAATGCGAGGATCTTGACGATTTTTAAAGATTAGCCCTTTGGCTTCGTTCTTAATTTGCGCCTTTAGCTCATCTGCGTTTGTCACCATTGAGCGGAATTTAACCAGGTGAAACACCTGCCCTCTCAAGCCACAGCGCTTTTGGATAAAGAAGATTGGTCCAGGATTATCGAGCTTGATGGCGATCGCGATGGGCACAAGCACCAGAGAGAGGAGCATTAATCCGACCAGGCTCCCAACTATGTCAAGTACCCGCTTAGAGCTGGAGTTTACAGAAGGGTGCAGAGAACTGCCGAGGGTCAACGTTTGAGAATGGGGGGAGTTGGCGATCGCGGGTGAAAAAGTAGATTGCATAATTTTCCTTACTATCGCTGGCGTATTCAGGAGATAAAGCGTGTATTTACGCAGGTTTAATTACCTAAAACATATATTCACTTCTTCAAAGGCAGAACGCATCTGGAATGGGCTTAGCCAAAACTTTATTGCTAAATCCATATTCTCCGGTTTGTTTAAATTATTTATGAAGCGAAAGAAAAATCCGGATTTCACTGCCTTTAGGTAGATGTTTGTAGAGCATCAAGCAAATAGTCGAAGCGGCCTTTAACTTTTCGAGTAGGCTCCGAGTTAGCTATACTTTGTGCGACAAAATTGTCTCTACCCTAAGAGAGATAATAGGTTCTCCTCTTTTGGATAGCAGATGGCAGGATCTGGTGGGAAAAACTATTTGGCGATCGCTTATAATCTACCCAAAGATAGAAGTCAGAAAAAAGATAAATTTTTCAACCCGGACTTTACTCTATTAACTTTTTATACTTGTATCTTTTAGAACAGGAAAAGTAAGGTTTTCTAAGGAAACTCACAGAATTTTAGTTGCAGAATCAGAGATTAAGTTCTTGAGTAACTTAAAAGCGATACATTCTGACTACTGTGTACCTGTCGTTGATTTGTGAAGTGAATGTGAGCCTTCAGTGAAGTTACGCAGGATTGTTGATTAAGCAATGGAAACTGTGCGATATTCTCTCCCATGTCTTCTTAAGGCTGTGCGTAGATACACTTATGACTGGTTTGCTCTACGGCTGGTTCAGATAAATCTTTGACTTCATCAGCTTAAGGTTAGAGCAGGAAAGTTTATTAGAGTGTTTTCTACATATGTGCAAAAGCAATTTGAGAACACATTAGACAAAACTTAAAGGTTTTTAAGACTCATGATTTCGTTCCCCAGCGACTCTTAGTGAAAGGGTTCCAGAATCTTCTTCACCAATCTGTAAGTGGTCAAGAAGCGAGGAAAAGGGTGACGATGCTATCTTCATGACTCCTTGGGTTAATTAGGCTTTTCTTAAACTAGCTGTCTTTAAGGATTCGGTTTGGAGGAATCATTCTCTCAAGCCATCTCTAAAGGTTTGTAGAGCATTGATTCTACAAGTAGTTTTGATGAGCTTATTTATGAGAACCTAAAGTTAGGTTCTCATAAATAAGCTCTTGGCGTTTTTCTTAACTCTATTTGATCGAATTTTTTCCTCGCTTCTTTAAATTTGAGTCATTAGGATGAGACATTTAGGCGAGAGAAGGATATTTAATTTTAGAAGAAATTTGAATAGTAAAGAGTGCGATTGTGAGGTCAAAAGGGGTAGATTTTAGATGACGGAAGAGGTAAAAATTCTAAACCTGTCTATTAGCAATTTGTCTAGGCAAGAATTGCTAAATCAGTTGAAATTAGGCATTGTTTTTACACCAAATGTAGACCATTTGATTAAGCTGCAAAATGATCCAGAATTTCTCAAGGTTTATGCCGTTGCTCACTATAAGATTTGCGACAGTACAATTCTGTTGTTAGCATCAAAGTTTTTAGGTTGTCCTATTAAGGAAAAGATTTCTGGCTCTGATTTCTTTCCTGCATTTTATGAATATCACAAGAAAAATCGAGACGTTAAGATCTTTCTGCTAGGAGCCTCTGCTGGAGTTGCTAGCAAAGCACAAAGCAACATTAACCAAAGAATAGGTAGACAAATTGTTGTAGGTTCATATTCTCCCTCTTTTGGCTTTGAGAGGAATGAGGTGGAATGTCAGGAGATTGTGGACATTATCAACCGCTCAGGGGCAACCGTTTTGGCAGTAGGAGTAGGTGCGCCCAAGCAGGAAAAATGGATTTGTAAGTATAAAGATCAACTACCAAATATCAAGATATTCTTGGCGATCGGAGCAACAATTGATTTTGAGGCGGGGCATAAGCGTAGGGCACCTAAGTGGATGAGTGAGGTTGGCTTTGAATGGCTCTATCGACTTATTTCAGAACCGAGAAGGCTGTGGAAGCGCTATCTGGTGGATGACATTTATTTCTTTTGGTTAATTTTGCAGCAAAGATTCAATTTTTACAAATTTCCAACTGTTTTAGGGCTAGAGAAGGACCAGTACAAATCTTCAAAGCAAACCAGTAATATCTCCGCCAAAGTTTAGTTTTGTGAGGGCAATTATGAATCATCCTGTTATCGCTATTGGGCTTGATGCCGCAGATCCATCACTGATTGAAGCTTGGATGTCGCAGGGACATTTGAAGACGTTGAAACAGTTACGCGATCGCGGCCTCTACACCCGCCTTAAAACCTTCGATTATTACCGCGCAGAAACACCCTGGACAACTTTTTTGACGGGTATTTCTCCTGAAAACACGGGCTACTGGGCACCCGTAAAATTTCATGAGGGCACGTATGAAGCGAAGGAAATTGAGGCTTACGATTTCTTGGAACACCAGCCCTTCTATGCTTTAGGAGATGACTATAAAGTTGCGGTATTTGATATGCCGCAGTCTACTCTTTCTGAACGGGTCAATGGTTTGCAGGTTTTAGCTTGGGGGGCACATTCACCCCTTACGCCTAGCCATTCCAAGCCCGCAGATTTACTAGCAGAACTGACGCAAAAACACGGCGAACATCCGCGATTGCGAAACGATCATGCAAGCTGCATGAATGTAGCTGCATTAAAACGACTGCAAGCTGACATTCAGGTAGGAATTGCCCGTCGTGCCGTAATCTGTCAGGATCTGTTGCAGCGCCAGCCCTGGGATTTGTTTCTCACTATTTTTGGAGAAACGCACTCTGCAGGTCACTATCTCTGGCACTTGAGCCAACCCAGCCATCCGCTGTATGAAATCTATAGAGATCAGGTTTCTGGCGACCCGCTGCTGGAAGTGTTTGAAGCGGTAGACGAGGCGATCGCCCAAATCCTATCAAAAGCGCCAAAAGATGCTCAGGTAGTCGTCTTTGCGGCACATGGCATGGGGGACAACGTGATGGACTTGCCCAGCATGGTGTTTTTGCCAGAACTGCTCTATCGGTTTAACTTTGGCAAACCTGCTCTTGCTGATGGACAGCTTGGCGCTCCACCCTCACAACCGATTACCAAAGGACGGGTCGAGCGAGGTTGGATTGGTGCCGTGTGGGGCTTAAAGCACGATGCCAATCGACTGAGAAGCTGGCTACGGCAAAAACTGCCCAATAAACTGTTCAGATACATAGAGCCGCTATTTGGCAAAGACCAGCAGCCCGATCTGGTTTCCCCTTTCAAATTAATTGAGCAGGGCGACTCACTATTTTTTCAGCCTGCGGTTTGGTACAGGCCGTTTTGGTCACAGATGCGGGCATTTGCACTGCCCAGCTACTCTGAAGGCTACATTCGCATCAACCTAAAGGGGCGTGAGCCAGCGGGCATGGTTGACCCATCCGAGTATGAAGCGCTGTGTGATGAATTGAGTCAGCTTCTCTACAACCTGAAAGATGCACATACAGGGCAGCCAATGGTGAAGCAAATTGTGCGGACGCGCCAGCACCCAGACCAGCGTGACCCCAAATTGCCTGATGCCGATCTGGTGATTATCTGGCAAGAAGAGTACGTCACTGATGTTGTAGATAGTCCTGAATTGGGACGAGTTGGGCCCGTTCCCTACAGCCGTACCGGAAGCCACCGCAGCGATGGATTTCTGCTCGCGCAGGGTCCAGAAATTGAACCCGGTTCTAGTGCGCCAGAAGGTCATGCGCTAGACCTGGCCCCAACCGTTTTGAGCCTGATGGGTGCATCGATCCCTCCCCATTTTGAGGGAAGACCGCTGGTTGAAACGCTGGATTTTGGCTCAGTAACGTCACCTTCATTCATCTACCACTAGGCAAGAGGAGCAAATGATGAAGCATATGGTTATTGCGATTGGTTTAGATTCGGCAGATCCGGTTTTGTTGGAGCAATGGATGTCTCAGGGGCATCTGAAAAAACTGCGACAGTTTCGGCAGCAAGGGGCATATGGGCGGCTAGTCGCCCCGATCGAATTTGCTCTAGTTAACGACTTTGGTACGTTCTGATGAAAACGATTCAAGCTGTCGCTCGATATTTCCCAGAAAAGTGTGGTGGTATTCATATTCACCTGAGCGAACTGCTGCCTGTACTAAAGTCCCTCGGCGTGGAGAGCAAGGTTGCAGCATCGCAGGATTTACCAACCGAAGATCACTACACCTATCGAGATACAGAGGTTTACCGCTATCCGGTGTTTCCACAGCCTAAGTCTGAGCCAAATCATGGGGCGATCGCTCACGGTGGGTTCGATCGCTTTGCCCAATGGCTTAAATCCCAGCAGGCAGATGTGTATCACCAGCACCAGTGGACTCCCAAATGTGGCTTACCCCATCTGCGTTTAGCTAAAGAACTGGGAATGGCAACGGTGGTGTCAGTGCGCTTGCCTCAGCCGATTTGTCAGCGTCAAACCATGATGCTGTATGGGGAAACAGCCTGTGACGGCAAAATTGACCAGGTGCGCTGTAGCCGCTGCTGTGGGGTTTCGCCTCATTTGCCGCCTGCAATGCTCAAGGGATTGAGCCATACGCCAATGCCGATCAGCGTGGCAGCGGCGGGTGTGCTGCGGCGGCTTAACTCAGGCAGCATTCGATCGGTCGCAGAAGCCACCTTGCGACCGATCGCCATTCCTACGTTTGTGGTGGCGCGTCAGTATGGGCTACAGGAAATGGCGCAGTTTGCCGATCGCATTATTGTTATGAGCGAGTGGGTACGGCAGGCGCTACTGGTCAACGGCATTCCTGAGGAAAAGCTATTTTTACTGCGTCACGGCATTTCGGATACGTTTGCTCAGCAGAAAGTGGCTCATGTGAGGGGCGATCGCCTGCGAGTTGGCTTTTTAGGACGCTGGGCACACGACAAAGGCATTCACATTTTGGTGGAAGCAGTCAAGCGGCTACCCGAAGATTTTCCGATTGAGCTAATTTTGCACGGTGTACCGCAAGATGCTGCCTATCGAGAACGCATTACTGCCCGAATTGACAACGATCCACGCATTCGCGTTACCCAAGAACTGTCGAGATCAGAATTGCCTCAGGCGCTAGCGGGCTTTGATGTGCTGGCAGTTCCTTCACAGTGGCTAGAAACGGGTCCCGTTGTGGTGCTGGAGGCTCATGCACACGGTTTGCCTGTGATGGGTTCTGACCTGGGCGGTATTGCGGAAAAGGTGAAGCACGGCGTAGATGGGCTGCTGGTTGCGGCTGGCGATCCGGCTGCTTGGGCAGATGCTTTTGCGCGACTGGCGCTGGATGAAGACTACTTAAATCAGCTACAAGCCGGAATTCAGCCTGTCCGCACGATCAGCATGGAGGCGGCAGAGTCGCTGATGGTTTACCAGAGCGTACTGGTCAAACAGTCTACGGTGGGCAATCCCTGGACTGAAGCAACTCCGATGGAAGCAGGTGTGGGAGTGCTTTAAGCCTGGGGGAAGCCCATTTCAGGCAGCTTTGATCGGATATGTCTGCATAGTCTAATTTCTTAGCCAGGTGAATTTCATGATTAAGGGTTTAAGGTTTTCGATATTTACGTCTATCGCAATGGCAGCAATAGCAGCGATTCCGTCGATTAGTTGGGCGCTGCCGCTGTCACCGGGCGATCGCATTCGGATTTCGGTTCCGGCTGACGATGCCATTCCTGAAACCTATCGTTTCAGCGGCATCTACGAAGTCAATTTGGACGGAACGCTGCAAGTCCCCTTCTTAGAGCCAATGCCAGCGGCAGGCTTAGAGGTGGCTCAAGTACAGCAGCAGCTAACAGAATCTTTGGTTAGCGGCGGCTTATTTCAACCTCAGTTTCTTCAGGTGACGGCTCAAGTAGTGGACTGGGGACCCGTGCAGGTGACAGTCGCAGGCGCAACCTTTGAACCGGGACGCATTCTCGTCACCGACCAAACTCCCTCCGAATCTGCACCCCGCGAGATAGTGATTGAGGAGGCTGAGAATGAACCTTTCATCATTTCAGGGGAATATCCGGTTGGGCGCTACCTGACGGCAGTGCTGCGACGAGCAGGGGGACTCACCCCCAAAGCCGACATTGAAAACATTCGCCTGATTCGCGGCGATCAAGAAAAGGTGGTGGATTTGTCGGGTGTGCTAAGTGGCGAACCCGTTGAAGATATTCCGCTGATTGCGGGCGATCAGATTGTGGTGCCGGAGTTGACCCAGATTCAGCCGGAACTAGTGCGCCCTTCGCAGGTGACACCTTCAGCGATCGCCATTTTCCTCTCTAACCAAACTGACCCCGGCAGCGGCGGTGGCAATGGTGACGTAACTCAGGTTGCCTATGGTTCCCGCTTTTCTCAGGCAGTGGTGGCGGCTCAGTGTGCTGGGGGAACGCGATCGACCAATGCCAACCGCCGCGTCACGCTGATTCAAACCAACCGCTCCACCGGACAAACCGAAGTTTTTGACCGCAAAGTAGAAGACCTGCTGCGAAATTCCAACGACACCGAGATCAACCCCTACCTCATGCCTGAAGACAGTATTGTTTGCTATGACTCAGCCGTGACTAACACATCGGGCGTACTCGACTTCATCGGTAACATCCTCAACCCGTTTAGAACCCTTCGCTCAATCTTCTTTAACTAAGCAAAAGAAGGAAATTGAACTTTACTTCTTTGGGAATGGGCATCTTGCCCGTTCAAGCAGGTGAGGACACCCACTCCAAATTTCTTCGATTCAAGCCCCCAACCTTCGATTAAACCTCTAGCCAAATTGGGTTTAACCTATGACTACATCTCCTGCAATTCCTATTTACAGCCCCGAACGTTCTACTTCTCAGGGGCGCTGGCTGCGCTATCTGCTGCTAGGGCTGGCAGCTAATGCACTACTTTGGGGACTGGCGTTTGCTTACTTAAAGCTGGCAAAACCAGACTACGCTAGCAGATGGGCGATCGCCCTCCCCTCTGCGGGCACCACCACCCGCGTTGCCCTGCCTGATATTGGTGACACCACCTCTGAGGTGCGATCGCCCTACAACAACCCTGACATTCAAGACCCCCGCGAAAACTACAAATTCATCCTTACCAGCGGCTCTGTGATTCAAGCGGCTGCCGAAAAAGTTGGGCTAACCAGAGATGAATTTGGTACACCCCAGGTGCAAATCGTCGATAACACGACGTTGATTTCAGTGACGATGGAAGGCGATTCACCCGAACTGGCTCAGCGCAAGTCTGAAGCCCTCTATGAAGCTCTCGAAGAAAGCCTCAGCCGCCTTCGAGTTCAGGAAGTTTCACAAAAGAATGCAGGCGTTCAGACCGCTTTAACAAACGCTCAGGCAAAACTAGAGCTAGCTCAAAACGAACTATCAGAGTTTAAGGCTGCATCAGGCCTAAGCTCAAACGTGCAAATTGACCAGATTTCCACCAATTTAGAAGAACTGCGCCGCGAACGCGCCCTGATTGTCGCTCAGCAGCAGCAGTCCAACGCCCGCCTGGGGCAGCTTTCTGGCAACTTGAACATTTCTCCCCAGCAGGCCGCAGAGGCCTTTAGTCTGAGTGCCGACCAGCTTTTCCAGAGGAACTTGCTCGACTACAGCGAAGCCAGTGCTGCTCTGAATGTTCTGTCCAACCAGTTTGGCCCTAACCATCCGGTGATTGTGCGGGAGCGCACTCGTCAGGAAGCCGCCAGAACTGCCATGCTCCAGCGGGGCAGCACGATTTTAGGGCGACCTGTTAACCAAACGACTCTGGCACAACTCAATCTGGGTGACGGTGAGCAGCGCTCCTCAGCGCGGGAAAACCTGTTCCAGCAAACCGTTTCTGCTCAGGTCGATCGCCAGGGATTAGCAGCCCAAGCCGCAGAACTCGATCGCCAAATTGCTCAGCTTGAAGGCAGGTTGCGCCAGATGACTCAGTACGGCTCCAGACTAGAAGCACTGTCTCGTGATGTGGCGATCGCCGAAGCCGTTTTCTCCTCCACGATTGCGCGATTAGATTTGAGCCAGTCTGACATCTACGGTTCCTACCCGCAGATTCAACTGATCAACGAACCCAGCCTACCCGCCTCAGCCGCTTCTCCCCGCACCGAACTGGTTCTCCTGGGTACAGCAGTCGGTTCCCTGCTGATCACAATGGGCATCATTGCACTCTGGCTCAGACCTCGCAGACCGCTAGCAGATGCGACCACTGCCGCAGGACAACCCTCTCAACCTCTAACCCCCCAGCCTTACATCGACATTGAAACTTTGCGAGCATTACTGGCTCCTAAACCACAGGAGTTGAATGGGTCAACTAAAACCCCTTCCCCAGAGATCTCAATCGTCAAAGCTGAAGACAAATAGTTAGTGATCCATTAACCGATTACCAATGACCAATGACCAATGAAACCCCAAAACTTTGAAGAAACCGTAATTTGGTACTACATTATCGGCAGTCTGGGGCTGTATTTTGTTGGAGCTTTATTTGTTACGGGTCCAGCCCTGGCCTGGCTCCTGGCACTTTACTTGATCAAACGGCTCTGGCAGCAAACAGATGCGACTCCTGAAAACCAAAGAATTTCAATTCCACCAGGAGTTTGGGTGTGGATTGGGGCAATGCTGGTGATTGGATTGGCTCTAGTCATCGGACATATTAACTTCGGTTACGATGATGTCAAAATTATCAAATCATTTATCAATTTCTTCCTGCGAACCTGGGCGTTGCTAGCCCTGTTCCCGCTGATTGGTTGCCTCAACATTCGACCACAACTGCTCTACCGAGCAATTTGTATCTTGTGTCTGCAATGTTTGATTCTGGTTCCAATTGCTTACCTTTTAAGTACAACGGGTATCGAAACACCTCTATATAACGTTTCGCTACTGGCTAAAATCGGCGGCAACAGTGAACGTTTTTACAACGTCAGCTTATTTTCAAGACAGCAAGGTGAAGTTCGTCTGCTTATCTTTGCTCCCTGGGCACCTGCGCTAGCATTTGCAGGCAACATTTATTTTTGTCTGGCTAGCCAAGATTCTGATAAAAAATGGCGCTGGATTGGAATGGTTTCTAGCGCAATTATGATTTGGGGTTCGGCTTCTCGATTGGGTTTACTTTGCCTGATCAGTTTGCCGTTTTGAAGGCGATCGCCACTCATTTAAGCCGTCCAAGTGTACAAATCCTGGCCGGAATTTCTAGCTTTGCAGCAGGTCTTTTTGGACCTCAGCTTATTGGTTATGCGAGAGACTTCAAAGACTATTTTGATAGTCAAAGAGCATCTTCCTCCAACCTGCGTGAGCTTTTACAAAGAATGGCACTCTACCAATGGCAAGAAGCTCCTATATGGGGGCATGGCATCAAAGCTCCACGCGGACCAGCAGTCACAAACTTTATGCCCGTTGGTAGCCATCACACCTGGCTAGGGCTGCTTTATGTGCATGGAATTGTTGGCTTTATTGCCTTAGCCCTCGCGATGTTGTACAGCTTCATAGAACTGCTAATTAAAGCTCAAAAGAGTAAAGCTGCTCAAACAGGGCTAGCTGTACTTTTAGTTTTAATTCTCTTTTCATTAGGTGAAAATCTAGAAACTCTAGCCTACCTTTATTGGCCAGGTTTGTTAATGCTAGGCATTGCTTTTAAAGAACCATTTCCGGCGCTTTTTGCTCACTTCAAGCCGCAGTTCAATCAATCTCAGGCTTGAACTTTTGTAGGAAGTGAATGATCATTCACTTCCTACAAAAGATGAAAAATTTAATTTCTAGATTGTAGAGGTTTAAGTAATGACAACTGTTTCTGTGATTGTTCCAGCTTACAATGCTGAAAAAACCATATTTGAAACGATTCAATCTATCCGAGCACAAACTTTTTCTGACTTTGAACTAATTGTGATTAATGACGGATCAAATGATCGCACTGTTGAACTACTCAGCACAATTAATGATTCCCGACTTAAAGTCTTTTCCTACGAAAATGGCGGATTGCCTGTAGCGCGAAATCGCGGTATTCAGAGAGCTACAGGAGAATTTATCACATTCATCGATGCCGATGATTTGTGGAAACCTCATAAGTTAGAGGCTCAGCTTCAAGCACTGCAAGAATATCCAGAAGCAGGAGTTGCCTATAGCTGGACAGCTTTTATTGACGAAAACAGCAGCTTTCTTTATGCCTGGGAGCCACTTTACTGGCAAGGAAATGTTTATCCTAAGATGCTAATTCGTAACTTTATTTCTAGCGGGTCAAACATTTTAGCTCGCAGACAGTTTATTCAAGCAGCAGGAGAGTTTGACCCTAACTTAAAGTCTGTTGAGGACTGGGACTATTACCTTCGTTTAGCAGCTTTATGTCCCTTTTCTGTAGTTCCTGAATATCATATTCTTTATCGTCGTTCAACTCAGTCAATGACTTCCAAAGTTGATGTGATGGAGAAGGCTAACTTAACAGTGATTGAAAGAGCGTTTCAGGCTGCTCCCTTAGAACTTCAATACTTAAAGAATCAAAGCTTAGCGAATGCTTATCGATATTTGGCAAAACAGTGTTTATTTAATGGAAGCGATCGCCAAGAAGTCCAGCAAGCACAGCAAAAGCTATTCAAAGCCATTCAACTATCTCCCAAAATTCTACTTAAACGAGAAACGTTACGTTTAATCATTAAGTTGCTAACTGTAAAGTTTCTACCTCAAAAAGCTGCTCGCCGCTTCATTCAGTTTCTAGGAAAGAACTTTCCAATGGTGTCAGTATCAAAAGCAAATTGAACATAAGAACTTATCATTTTTCTATTGTTTTTTGATGTCGCAATCGGAGTATTTGTGTGAGTTTCGTTAGACAGTTCAGTATTGGAGTGAAACGAAAAGTCTACCAATCTAGCTTTCGGAAACGGTTGCTTAATTCCTCTGTACCCGTCAAGCAATCCGCAGGTAAACCTACCTCACCTTCACAGTTTGAAAGCGTTAGACAGTTTGTTCTCAAGAAAATAATTAACAACGATTTTACTCGCAACTTAGGTTGGTTGAGTGTTGCCCAAGCAGCAATTCGAGTTTCTCGTCTAGCAGCAACAGTAATTTTACCTCGCTTTTTAACACCTCATGACTACGGTTTAGCGGCACTAGTTTTAACCACATACGAATTTACTCAAACGTTTACTAAAATTGGCATTTTTGCCAAAGTTATTCAATCTGATGACGAGAATTTGGAAAGCATCGCAATTGGTGCGTATTGGTTAAACTGGCTAGTTTACGCAGGCTTATTTCTAATTCAATGTATCGCAGCATTTCCGATCGCCTGGTTTTATCAAGATAATCAATTAATTTTGCCAATTTGTGTTCTGGCTCTGACGCTGCTAGTGAGTCCTATTGGGCGCGTACAGTCTGCTTTAATTCAGAGAGAAAATCGATTTAAGACGATCGCCATTGCCCAAGCATCACGCTATGGAACAGCAAACATTTTAACCGCAGTATTTGCCTTTATGGGAATGGGAATGTGGGCAATTGTGTTACCTAGACTCCTGGCAGCGCCCATTGAATTCATTATCTATTTAATGAATCACTCCTGGCGGCCTACAAAAGGATTTACTACCGAAAAATGGAGAATTATCTTTAACTTTGGCTTGAATATTCTTGGAGTTAATCTACTAAAAACCCTAAGGGAAAACTTGGATTATTTGCTGGTTGGTCGGTTTCTGGGAGTTACACAGTTAGGAACCTACTACTTTGCTTACAATGCAGGATTAGGAATCAGCTTGACAATTATTCAATCAATTACAACAGCTTTATATCCACATTTATGTAAACTGCGATCGCACTTCAAAGAATTCAAAAAAGGCTACTTCAAAAGTCTCAAAACAATCGGAGCTATTATTACCTCATTTGTTTTGCTACAGTCAGGTCTTGCGCCCTTTTATGTCCCCATACTGTTTGGTGAAAAGTGGATACCTGCGATTCCTATTTTGATTTTGATTTGTCTATCTGCAATTCCCCGCTCCTTTGATTCGGCCGCCTTTAGCTTATTAGCAGCGGTTGATGAAACCCGTCTTGGGTTGATTGGTAATGTCTTGTTTACAGCCATTTTTGCAGCCAGCATTTTGATTGGCGTTCGATGGGGAATTGTCGGTGTGGCGATCGCTGTTCTCTTAGCTCATGCCATCTTTATTCCGCTTTATACAGCTTGGGCAACTCGCTATGTTTTTGCTAAGCAGCAGGCGCTCAGCCAAGCATAAACTGCTGTCATATTAAGGAGGTTTTGTGATGAAGGTATCTGTGATCGTTCCGGTTTATGGGGTTGAGAAGTACATTGCTGAAACCGTGCGATCGCTATTAGAGCAGACCTATCAGAACTTTGAAATAATTTTGATTGACGACGCTTCTCCCGATCGCAGTATCGAGATTTGTCAGCAATTTTCAGATCCGCGCATGAAGATTATTCATCAGCAAAATCGAGGCTTAGCAGGTGCCCGAAATACGGGAATTCGCCATGCCGAAGGAGATT
Source organism: Leptolyngbyaceae cyanobacterium RM1_406_9 (assembly GCA_012033355.1). Taxonomy (GTDB): domain Bacteria; phylum Cyanobacteriota; class Cyanobacteriia; order Elainellales; family Elainellaceae; genus JAAUTN01. The sequence goes on from JAAUQZ010000016.1 coordinate 25,218, forward strand.
ACATTGCCTTTCTAGATGGTGACGATCTGTGGCTACCCGAAAAATTAGCGAAACACGTTGAGCATTTAGAAGCTTCCCCAGAGGTAGGTGTTAGCTTCAGTCGCTCTGCGCTAATTGACTCTGCCGGAAATTCTTTGAACACCTACCTGATGCCAAAATTGGCGAATATTACAGTAGAAGATTTATTTCGCAGCAACCCTATTGGCAATGGCTCCGCTGCTGTAATTCGGCGTGAAGTGTTTGAAGCCATTCAGTTCCAAGACAACCTTTATGGAACGGTAGAAAAATTTTATTTTGACGATCACTTTCGGCGTTCAGAAGACATCGAATGCTGGCTAAGAATTGCGATTCAAACACCCTGGAAAATTGAAGGAGTTCCTGAACCTCTAACGCTCTATCGAGTAAATGCAGAAGGACTTTCTGCTAACTTACTTAAACAACTAGAGTCCTGGCAGCAAGTACTCGAAAAAGTTCGTTCCTATGCACCCGAACTAATAGAAAAATGGGGAAACTTAGGAATGGCCTATCGATTGCGTTATCTCGCTCGAACGGCAGTTCGGCTTAAAGATGGAGAGATAGCGGTGAGTTTGATGCACCGAGCGATCGCCACTTCCAAACAAATTTTATTAGAAGAACCGCGCCGCACTTTAAGGATTTGGTTTGCTGCATACTTGCTTTACCTGTTACCTCAATCGTTTTATGCTCAACTTGAAAACTCTGCGGCAAAAGCAGTCGGCTTAATTCAAGAGCGCCGTATTCAAAAAGAACAAATTCAACAGGCAGCCTCGAATGGCACTGACTTAGGAGGGCAAGATTTGCGACTTCTTTGAGAAGTCGTAGATCTGAGTGCTTCACTTTTACTTGTTTCAATACTATTCAGGCAGCCTCCTTATAACTTAACCAGGCTTAAACCATGAAAAAAGTATCGGTCATTGTTCCTGTTTACAAGGTCGAGCAGTATATTGCTGCAACTGTTCAATCTGTTTTAGATCAGACTTACTCTAACTTTGAGCTACTGATTGTTGATGATGGTTCTCCCGACCAAAGCGTTAGCATTTGTCAACAGTTTCAAGATCCTCGTATTCAGGTTATTCGTCAGTCTAATCAAGGTGCAAATGCAGCTAGAAATGCAGGCATTCGAGTTGCTCAAGGTGACTTTATTGCATTTCTGGATGGAGACGATGTATGGCTACCCCAAAAGTTAGAAAAACACGTTGAGCATCTTGAAAACTCACCGGATGTTGGCGTTAGTTTTAGCCGTTCTGCATTTATTGACGAGCAGGGCAACGCTTTAGGTATTTACCAAATGCCCAGATTAAAAGACATCGAAATTTCTCATTTAATTTGTCGCAATCCAATTGGCAATGGGTCAGCGGCCGTGCTGCGACAAGAGGCGATCGCTGCCATCAGATTTGAAGATAATCTGCACGGCGTTATCCAGAATTTCTATTGGGATGAGCGGCTTCAAGGTTCCCAAGACCTCGACTTCTGGTTTCGGATCGCGATTCAAACGCCCTGGAAAATTGAAGGAATTCCTAACTCTCTAACACTTTACCGGGTAAACTCAGCCGGAATTTCAGCCAACTTGATGAAAAAGCAAGATTCCTGGGAGCAGGTGATTGAAAAAACCCGGTCCTATGCGCCAGAAATCGTCGCCCAGTGGGAAAATCCTGCTAGAGCCTATCATTTGAGATATTTAGCCCGCAGAGCCGTGACGCTGCAACTGAGGAGCGATGCTGTCACGCTGCTGCACCAGGCGATCAAGACTCACTGGCGAATTGTAATTGACGAACCGCGCCGCACGCTGATTACCGCTGCAGCTGCCTATTTGCTGTGGCTTTTGCCACAGTCGCTCTACGCTCAAATGGAAACGCTAGCGCTGAAAATTACGGGTGCGACTCAAAAGCGACGAATTCAGCAAGACCAAACTGGGCAACTCGCATGAAGCGAAGATTTTGGATTTTGTTTAACATCGGCTTATTTGCAGCGCTGCTTTTATCGCTTCAGATGACGCGATCGCTAGGTGTACAGTCCCGAATGGAGATCGCTGCTATCCTGCCCGACATTGAAAACGAGACGGCTCGAAACTGGCTGATGGACTACGGCGAAGAGCAGTGGAATATCGCCAAACTAGAGGAAAGCCTTCAGCGGGCGGCAGAATGGGGGCGATCGCACCAGGTACACGTTAACTGCAATGAATTTGGCGTTTATCGTCGGGCTGCACCCGCAGAGGGAAGAGGAGCATGGTTGCGGGATGTGCGATCGCTGCTGGAGCAATATCAAATTGGCTGGAGCATGTGGGAATATGATGCTGGCTTTGGAGTGATTCGCCGCACCGATGGGGAGCCTTTACCCGATCCCGTTGTGGTGAAGGCGCTTTTTGATTAATTGATTAATTGAATGAATACCCGTTGGACGATAGACAAACTAAGATCTAGGATCTGCATACCTGGTAAAACTGCCTTGCCAGATTTAATAACCAGGTTCTATGTCCAGCAGGAGGATCGGGTTAAAACGGGCGGTGAATCGCAAAGCTTGTCATGAGCAATTGGCTTCATCCCTCATCCCTCCTGCCATTTGACTCGGTTGAATCACAAATCAAATTAACAGTACGAGTGATAGCGTCGTGATGGATCAAGATCCTTTGATTGCGTATCGGTGGGAAGACTTTACCCAGTTGGCTTCAATTTTGCTCCTGGTTGGGCTGGTTGGGGCAGTAACCGTTCTCAAGAATAGCTTTGAGGGGAGTTTCTTTATTGAAGCGACTCTGTTTGTGGTTTTGCTGACCTCTGGAGCATTTGCAATTATGGCGATGGCAATTTTCTTAGGAAACGTGCCTTAAGCAGTCCAGCTTGCTACTCAAACCGCTGATTTTGGGCTGACCAGCGTTGCAGTCCGTAAGTTCGTCCATTGCTGACTAATAGAGCCGTTGTGCCGTCGCCGGGGTTAGCGATCGCCACCAAAAATTGAGTCGCTTCAGTACTCAACTCGCTGTAGATCAGTTGTCCCTGTGCCGAAAAAATCAGCGTTCGAGTCGCCTCCTGATTTGCTGCCTGAGCGCTAGCCGTAACATAGCTAGAAGCTTCTAACAGGCTGGGCTTAAAGGTGAATACGGACTCAAGTTGCCCCTCTCCCGTCAGATCGACCAGTTCTACCGACCATTGCCCCACCTCTTGCAGCAAGCTTGTTGTGTCTGCCAGTGCGGCTTGAACCTGGTCTGCCTGCTGCAACTCCCGCCACAGGTTTACCGCTAGTGCTGCTGCCAAATCGGGCTGTTGTTGGCTCAACTGGCTCAGCGTCAGGACGTTCCCCGTCTCCAACCAACTGACAGTGGATAGAGTCATAGCGAGCAGGGGAAGCTCAGCGGGTAAATTTCCACTGGGTGCAGGTGAACCTGCTGCTAGCAGTTGCAGTTCGCCGCCACTCACACGAGCCGCTTTGACTGTTGCTTCAATGGTTTGAGGCTGCCCGTCGGCTGACCAAACCAGGATTTGAATGGGGGAATTGTTTGTCAGCCCCAACAGACTCCACAGCCGCAGGGCCGCTCCGGTAGAAGGGAGATTCAGGTCGGTGAAGGGCGATCGCCGCCAGCGCTGCCCATCATGAAAATTAGCTAGTTGAATCCGATACCAAACTTGTTGCCCCGTTAAAGCCAGTGGGCTATCCACCTGGGGGCGCAGCCAATCTGCCGCATTGATGCTAGAAACCTGAGTTGCAGAGCCGATCATGCGGCTGTCATGGCTAGCTGTGATGGTCGGTGCCGATTGGGGATCAACCAGATTCAGCACTTGCTGGACGCGGGTGTTGGTGTCTGGAGTTGGGTTTTGCTGACGCAACCAGGCGATCGCAGCAGCGCGATCGCGCTGAGCCGCCAACACTAAAGCGCCCCAAATCTGCACGTCAGGCTGGTTACGGTTCACCTGGAGGGCAGCATTCACCCGTCGCCAAATCCGGTCAGAGTCAACCGCTAACAGACTCGACAAATCATAACCGTTGCGAATAGTAGTTTGCAGCAGTTGCAGCGCATTGCCCCAGCGGCCGTCGATTAGCTGTGCCAAAATTTGCTGACTGGGGCTGGCCCAGTCGCGCTCTGCCTGGGCTTTGGTGGCGTTGGCATGGAGCGAGATCAGGTCTAGCTGAGCCTGGGCCGCGGCTGACCAGTTTGCCGCATCGATTTGTTGCTTGAGCGATTCCAGGGTTCGCCGTGCCGCCGACCACAGCCCACTTCGCGCTAAAACCAATCCATCTTCAAAAGTTTGGCGGTCGAGGGCGGCTTGTTCCAGCAAAATTGGCTCCAGGCGAATCGGCTCCGTAGAGGATTGCAGCGTTTCCACCTGATAGACCTTAAAGCTTGGCTCTAGCCCGACGGTTTGATTGACAATCAGTTCCGCTGCTTCGCTGCCCGTAATTTGCTGCCATGCAGGAAGTTTTCCGGCGGGGCTTGTCCATTCCACCAGCGCGTAGAGTTGGGCGATCGCTGGGTCATAGCGCACCACTTGCCCGTAGACGATGCGAGTGCTGCCCCGCATCCGCTCGCCGCTGAGATGTAGCCAAATTCCTGGCTCTGTAGCATTTCCCTCAATCAGAGTGACCGTGCTGAGGGGCAAGATGCGATTGGAACCAGGAACGGCGGTTGGGGAAGTTACAAACGGAGCAAGCACAAAAAATTCCTCAGGCCCGCTTACCGACATTCGGCTGATTAGTTGAAAGGAGCCAGGACGCAGCCCTTCCCTTGCCACCAGCGGTCGATAAATTCTGATTTCAATGAGCTTGCCGCAGCCAGACGAAACAGAGGCGATCGCCCCCTTCCCGCCACAGGGGTCAGATTCCGCCAAAATGGGAATCAACAAATCTTGGGGTAAGCCCGTTGTTGCCGGAAGATACAGCGGTGTCCCCAGCGATCGCCCTGTTTCCGTTGCTTCTGCCTCAATTTCAGCCAGCGTTTGAATGACTTCTCGTTGAAGCGCCTGACGATTCCACTCTGGCATCATCCAGCTTAGCCATCGGACTGAACCAGGATTGATAATAAGCTGCACGGCCAACCAGCCGCCGCCCGCAACGGTTCCTGCCATGCCCAGCAAAATCAAAAGAATCAGCAAGGCAGACTTGAACCTCGCTCCTCGCTTTGGTTTAGGCGCAACTATGACATTAATTTTGGCAAGGCTGCCTGCATCCTCTAACGCCTCGTCCAGGGCTTCGTCCCAGTCTGGCTCGTCTGCTTGGGGCGATCGCGATTTCCTTTGAGATTTCCTGGACTGAGCCGATACCAGCACATTCACCTTGACCGGACGGGGGGAGCGATCGCCCCTCTGTTGACTTCCCGCTTGGACAGGAGAAACGGGCAGATGTTTTGCCGATTGCCCGTTTGAGGATGAATTTAAGTCGTGCGATCGCTTCACTATCCAAAATGTAGTAAATTGCTATTCTTCAAGGATTGCCTGTTCATAGCGCTGTCCGGCTCGTTCCCAAGTATAGGTGTTCTCGATGAGCGATCGGCCATTTTGAGACAATTGACCGCGCAATTCTGGATTTTCAAACAACTGGCTAACGGCGTTGACGTATTCCTCCACCTGGTTTGCCCGTAGAGCGGTTAGGGGATCGTTTGGGCCGTCTACTGCTAGCCCTTCTAAGCCGCGATCGCTTCCCACTACAGGAACTCCAGCCGCCATTGCTTCCAGGGTTTTGTTTTTGATCCCAAAGCCCGTTCGCATCGGCACAACACAGACCGTTGCCCGATGCAGGTATTCTGCCATCGAAGGAACTTTTCCTGTAACCGTGATGCCAGGGCGATCGCCCAACCGCTGCACCTGCGGCACGGGACGGGACCCCACTAGCTCAAGCGTGACATCCGGGTAGCGAGTTTGGATTTTGGGAAACACTTCCTGGCTAAAAAAGCAAGCCGCATCAATGTTAGGGGTGTTGTCCATCGCGCCAATGAAAATCAGCCGATGACCTGCGGGATTGGCAGCACGATAGGGAAAGGCAGAAAAGTCTACCCCGTTGGGGATCACGGCAATTGGAGTGTTTGGGCTAAACCGCTGAAGCTGCTCCCGGTCGTCCTCGGTGGTTGCCACAATGGTAGAAAATTTGCCGCAGTACTGCCGTTCATAGCGATGCAGCAGCGGCAAGTTGAGGCGATCGCGCAGCCAATTTTCAGAAGTGCCTGTCTCAAGCTGATTTTTGCAGGTGCCGTAAACTGAACTGTGGATGTTGACAACGGTGCGAAGCCGCGATCGCCATTCTGGTTTAATGTAAATCTCATTCACACTGTGTTCACAGGTTACAGCAGCAAATTTATCCGCCTGAACCGCCTGATTTACCCAACTCTGGATTTCAGGCGAATAGATTGAGAGAACGCTGGGCGGCGTTCCCTCGGTTAGAAAGGTCCCGAAGCGCTTTAACTTGCCACCGATGCTTTGCCCAGCAGTGGCTTGAGGGCGCGGAAAAACGACCAATTCTGCAACCGTCTGCCGCAGTTCCTCTATCTCAGAGTCAGTTACATCCGAGGAGCGCTGTGTTATCAGGGTGATGTCGTGACGCTGGCTCAGATACTTCATCAAGTTAAACGTCCTCACCTGAGTTCCTCCCCGCGTGGGCGGATAGGGAAACGTTGCAGAGAGCATCAGAATCTTCATCAGGGGAATTCTTGGAATAAATATCAGTTTTACCAGGGCAATCGTAGCTAATCGTAGCGGTTGAGGCACCTGTGTAAAGAGCGGTGAACAGCCATGCTTTAGAAATTCAAACCTTCTATGAGTGAAATTCAACTGGGCGCGATCGCCCTCCTGGGTCTAGGCATCTTCTTCCGAGGCACGGCTTTAGGACAGAAACTCTACTGGTACGACGAAGCCTTTACGTCCTTACGCATCTCAGGCTACAGCGAAGCGGACGTGATGCAGCAGGCATTTCACGGCGAGGAAATTACCCCACAGGAGTTGCTGAAATTTCAGCATCCCAACGCTGAAAAAGGGCTTTGGGGCACGGTTCAAGGGCTAGCTCAGGAAGAGCCGCAGCATCCGCCGCTCTACTACACGGTGGTTCGGCTGTGGGCGCAAACGGTAGGCAGTTCGGCAGCCACAGTAAGAAGTTTGTCCGTCATTTTTAGTTTGCTAGTCTTTCCCTGCCTCTACTGGCTTTGCCTGGAGCTATTTGGCTCAACGGACGTGGCTTGGCTGGCGATCGCCCTGGTTGCCGTTTCGCCGCTGCACGTCGTCTTTGCCCAAGAAGCCAGACAGTACAGCCTGTGGACGGCTTTAATTTTGGCAGCCAGCGCCGCGTTGCTCTATGCCCTGCGGGTAGATACTTTTGCAAGCTGGGCAATCTATGCGGTGACGCTTTCGCTGGGGCTGTACACGTTTCTGTTTTCGGGACTGGTGGCGATCGGTCATGGAATTTACGTAATTGGGGTGGAGCAGTTTCGCTGGACTACAGTTTTGGCGCACTATCTGATTGCTTCAACGGTTGGGCTCATTGCTTTTCTGCCCTGGATTTGGGCGATCGCCACCCGTCGCAGTTCCCTGCAAACAACAACTGCCTGGTCCACTCGCCCGTCTAGCTGGAAGGCGATCGTTAGGGTTTGGGCACTGAATCTGAGGCGCATTTTTTTCGACGCAGACTTTAAACTTGACTCTCAGCTTGCTTATAGAGTCAGCATCGCAGGTGTCTACGCCTTTGTAATGTCGCTAGAAATCGGTGCAATTTATTGGCTCTGGCAATTTACTGCACTTCGGGTTTGGCTGTTTGTTTTCACCCTGATTGGCACGACCGCTTTCACTATTCTGCTGCCAGATTTGCTCCTGGGTGGACAGCGCTCGACTGCGACCCGCTACGCGATTCCTTGCTACCTGGGCATTCAGATTGCGATCGCCTTTTGCCTGGTGAATCTACTCTCCAACGCTTTCGGCTCGTGGCAGTCGATTTTAGGGTGGGTGGCTCTGGCAGGGGCGATCGCCCTCAGTATCCTCTCTTGCAGCATTGGCGCTAGAACCCCAATCGGCTGGAATAAGGTAATCAGCTACTACAATCCGCCCATTGCCGATATCATCAATCAATCTCCACACCCCTTGCTGATTGCCAACACCTCAATGGGAGTAGGTGAAATTTTGTCTTTAAGCCGCTTACTTGCCTCAAACGTGACGCTGCAACTGCTCGTCGATTCATCTGTACCGCAAATTCGAGCGGGCTTTAGCGATGTTTTTCTAATGACTTATTCGCAGTCATGGCGATCGCAGATTGCAGCACAACAGCAGGCTTTGGTGCAACCCGCCTATCAAGAACGGGGCAAAACCTGGCTTTGGCAACTGATTTGGCAACTGAACAGTCAAAACTAGCCATAAAGCTGCTCATACGGAAGCTGCTTCATGGGCACAATATTTTTTAACTGAATCAACTCCGCTCAATCAACTGAATACATAAAAATTAGTTTATGCAATCGCGTGGCATTTACACATTGGCAAATGATCGGGTCTATGACCAACTCATTGCCCTGCTAAACAGCATCGAAGCAAATGTTGATTCAGATGTACCCGTTCTCGTTATTCCTTTTGATCAGCACATTGAAAGGATTGTTCAAGAGATAAATTTCAGACCCAATGTAAAACTCTTTCAAAACTGGTACTCCATTCAACGGTGGGAGAAATTTGCTCAGCAGGTTTGGGCAGTTCATCCAATTGCTCAATCCAAATGGTTTACTGCTTTGCCAACAAAGAACATAGGGTTACATCGAAAGTTTGTTACCTTTGATGGCCCGTTTGATCAGTTTGTGTTTTACGACGCAGACAGTCTTGCAATGAAACCGCTCGATGATATTTTTGAGAAACTCAATACCTACGATTTTGTATTTAACGATTGGGAACATCAAAAACCAGTAGGCAAAACAGCACTTGACCTAACTTTAGTCAGTCAAACAGGTTACTCTGACGAAATTGAAGTTAGAACTAAGCTACACTGCTCTAGTTTCTTTGGCTCAAAACGAGAAATTTTTGCAGAAAAAGAGCTATTCGTTTTACAACAACGGTTGATTGAACAGCGGGAAATAAATTGGATCCCTCGCTGGTGGGACGATGCTTTTCTGTTTAACTATTTGACCTTGAGAAGCGATCGCCCCCAATTTAACTTCACCCTCAGTTCTGACGTGCAGGAACGAACTGGAAACTGTGCCGATGCTGATCCCTTCGTGAACATCAATAATGTTCTTTATAACGAGCAGGGCTTAAAGCCAATTCATCGATTGCACTACATGAACTATTCCTCAGAAGACTTTGCTCGTCTCAGCCGAGGAGAGGACGCTAACATCCGTTACAAAGAGATTTTTCTGCACTATCGTTTTTTGAAACAGCCCGCCCAGAAGCCAAAACACCTAAAATCTCCCAACTTTTCAAGTCAAGCAGTTCGCTATCTTCGCAGGATTGCTGATAAATTGAGTTAGATCGTTCTACCGATATGCCTGATTGGACACATTAAATTTAATCCTTCTCAAAACGCGCACTGTAGAAGGAGAAATAATATTAGAAATCTTTCTTATCTTAACTTTCGCCGTATCCCACTCTTTTTTGCTCCTTAAGACGCTATAGATTTCTGCTGCTATCCCTTTGAAAATTTTGAGCTTATTGCTCTTCGGGAAATCTAGATCGACTGCAAAATTTGAGCCAAGCCGATTGACGGGTTGCCATGCAGCGCTGACATCAAAGTTAGTCCGAACGTTGTTCCCATGAGCGACCATTAACCAGAGTGGCTCAGCAACAATTTGGCAGTTACTATACTTATTAACTTGAGTATGACCATATTCAAGGACTGTTTTAAACTCATCGTTGTAAAACTCAATTAAGGAGTAAAACGGTGAGGTTAACCATTCTCTCAGATAAAGCTTTTGTTCATTGATACGGTATAAATAGCCAAACAAGAAGTTAATGAATTCAAACTCTTGCTGTCTAAATTGGGCTTGCACTAGCTGCAAAAAATCTTTTGAAATTGCATCGTCACTATCTAAGCTAGTCGTGATTAGGTATTTGCACTCTTCATTGGTGTGTTCCCTGATAACTCGCCTAACTGAATCTAATAGCGTCTCTCTGCTCTCTACATAAACAGGAACAAGCTGAACGCTCGAACGGTATTTTTCAACTTTCTCTTTGAACTGAGCAGGCAAGGCTGCATCTAGAAGCATTAACCAAACGAAGTCTTTGTTATTCTGCGCTTTAACCGATGGAAGGCAAATTTGCTCAAATAGAGCAAACCTCCGATTGAGAAACTCTGGATCGTTGCGATCGCTTCTAGGACGCGAAATCTGCCAGTCTACATTCATCCGAGTGATGACAAAGTGCCTAAACTCCTTCTGCGTCTGCATTAGTCACCTCATCATCTCAATTGGGAAAGCCGCTCATCTCACCAAAAGTTTAAAATCATAGCCTTTTGCCACCCCATCAGAAGGTAATTAATATCTGCTAAGACAAAATCCCCATTAAGGAGGATTTCTCGCTACGGCTAGAAGTTTGGAGAAACTGTAGGTTAGGCACCGCTCATCCCTTTCAGTCCAGTAGCTGTCATATTCGACGAATAAACTCTGTTTCTGTTCCTACAGAGTTTTCTAGCGACAGAGTAAAAATTTTTGCTCATCCGATTGGCTAATATACATTAGGAACTTTGCGGTTGTTTACGATTCAAATGCCTAAAGTTAGTGTTTGCATTCCCACCTACAATCGAGAAAGCCTGCTGCCGATCGCCATTCAAAGCGTCCTTCAGCAGACTCTCCAGGATTTTGAGCTAATTATCTGTGACGATGGCTCAACTGACAGCACGGCTGAGATCGTGACTGAAATCAACGACAGCAGAATCTGCTATATCCGCCATGCTCAAAACATTGGCAAAAGTAACAATATGCGCTCTGGCTTTGAAGCGGCTACAGGCGAGTACTTTGTCAAATTCGATGATGACGATCGCCTCACCCCTGACTTTCTAGCAAAAACTGCGGCAATTCTAGACGAACAGCCTGATGTTGACTTTGTTGGCACCGATCACTGGGTAATTGATATTAATAACGTGCGCGACCAGCAGGTGACAGATGACAATTCCCGTAAGTGGGGGCGCACGAATTTAGCTGCTGGAGTCATTCCAAACTTGCTAGAGGTTGCATTTGTACAGCAAAGTTTGCAAATTGGTGCAACGCTATTTCGGCGACAAGTGTTAGCAGAACTGGGGTATATGCGCCCTAACATTCAAAATTGCGAAGACAATGATTTACTGGTGCGTTTGGCGCTAGCTGGTAAGAAAGGCTATTACTTGCCAGAACGCTTAATGGAATATCGCTTTCATGCTCAGCAACAGGGTATTGGACGAGCAATTCCTTACTTAAAGGACAAAATTCAATATCTAGAGAATTTTCAGTTTGAGTCAGAGCAATTGGAGCAAATTAGCGATCGCGTCTTGCTGAATCTCAACTTCTTCTGGGATTGCGTCTTATCGAAGTAGGAGAAACACAGGCTGGAAAAGCACTAGTTCGCGTTGGTCAATCTGCTTCACGCTCTAAAGCTTTTGTCGGACTGGCTCTATCTTTTCTGCCTATGGTTCTAAGAAAGCCTACATTTAACCTGTTAAGACAAGTTCAATCGTGAAAATTGACTAACGCTAAAGCGGGCTAACGTTCCCGGTCAGCGGCTGTCAGTGACCTCTGCACTCACACCAGCAGCCCAATTCAGTCCGCTGCAACAGCGTTGTTGTGCTGCTATCGCTGCTAACCAACTGACAACAACGCCTCTTCTACAGGTTTTGGCACTTCGATCGGGTAAAACCGGTTTGCAGAAAAGGCATAATCTTCGCCACTTTCATCAATGATCCGAATCAGCCCGTTTGCACTTGCTTCTTCGTCAAGAATCACTCGATATATCTTGCCAACTTCCAATGATGCTTTGTAGCCTTCATTATTCAGGCACACCGCAAACTGATTTGCTTGGCTTTGTTCGGCTTTCATAGTCAGTCTAGAAACAGTAGCTTGAGCTTGAACTCTTTTTTGCCGATGCCATGAGCTTCATACCCTGGTTGACTGACAAAACTGTTTGGGGATGAAAGACAAGCTAGAAGGGAAGGAGAGCTTGATTTATGCTGGGAAGTTACCACACCTAACAGCAAAAACAATGGCTCCCACTTCCCGACTCCATAATGCGTTGAATGATTTTCTGCGTCAATGTGAGATTGTGTGGCTCGATGCTCGTCATCTGCAAACGCTTTGCTGGATGATGATTGGCATGATTCAAAGTCAAACCGTACATCTCAATGGCTTTGGCGTATACGTCGTCAGTCGTGCGCAAGTTGCCCAGTCTCATCAAAGACGATTTCGACGATGGTTGTCGAATCGAAGAATTGATGTGGTTTCTGCTCATCATGCGCTCGTCGGGCAAGCCGTGTCTCAATGGAAACAGGAACGACTGTATCTGAGCCTCGATACCACCCTGGTGTGGAATTGTTTCTGTATCGTCTGGGTGGGGGTAGTCTATCGGGGCA
>JAAUQZ010000302.1 GCA_012033355.1 Leptolyngbyaceae cyanobacterium RM1_406_9
GCCTCCCTCAATAAACGGCACACCTAACCGATCAAGCTGGTGAGCGATTCCGCAGTTTTGTCCTCAATCGAGAGCCGCCAGTCCTTCCCGCTGAGCGCCATACTCTTAAAGTGGTGTCGTAGATCCAGAGTTGGTTTGAGCCAGTTTCAGTCATGGGCATTGCCAAGTAACCAAATAGAAGAATTTCTCGTTCCTGGCTTTTAGCCAGGAATGCAGTGCTGGAGGCTCTGCCTCTGCTGCGTTGCAAATGGAGGCAGAGCCTCCGAAGTGCCATTTCCAGGCAGAGCCTGGAAACGAGACAATAGCTTGAAAACGAGACAATAGCATTCGGGCAAGAATTTTTGGTTTATTCCAGGGTTTACCTGACGAATGCTACGCCCTTATGGAGAACACGCTCGAAAACGGATAGCCTTAAAGAGAACTGGTATAGGAGTAGCCTGGGCTAGAGAATCAATCATGCCAAAAGTAACTGCTCAAGGAAAAACGTTTGACTGTGAGAGGGGCGCTAACTTGCGCCAAGTTCTATTGCTACAGGGCGTTGATTTATACAACGGACAGGCAGCAATAATCAATTGTCACGGCATCGGCACCTGTGGAACTTGTGCAGTGCAGGTTCAAGGCGAAGTCTCTGAGGCAAACTGGCGCGATCGCACCCGGCGATCATTGCCTCCCCATTCTCCCACGCAAGACCGCCGCCTTGCCTGCCAAACCCGTGTGTTGGGCGATGTGAACGTGACAAAATTTGACGGATTTTGGGGACAGGGTTCTCAACCCGTTTGGACACCAGAAAGTTGACCTTTCAAAAGACGCTATCAGAGCAAGCGACCGTTCCCCCTCGCTACATCGCTCAATCTACAAAAAGTCTATTGTCCTAAATTGAGAGACTGAGAGATGATGGAAATAGGAACCTTGTGGAGGTAGAGGCTGTGGCTCGATTAATTGGCTCTTTTGTAATACTCGTTGCCCTCGTTTTACTCATTAGCTCCTTAGCAACGGATAACTTACCGTCTCTGTCTAATCTATTTGGGGAGCCTTCAGAGGAAGAAGAAGAGGAGGCAAGGGAGCGAGCAGAGTCTTTTAGCACTGCTTCTCCTAATAATCCTGCTCAAAATGGCACTGCTCAAAACGGTGCTGCTCAAAATGGCGCTGCCCAAAACGGCACTTCTCCTAATCCAAGACAGCCTGTTCCCCAGCAGGGATCTGGCGCAACTCAAGCTCCAGCAACCGTTCCAGCAAACGGCTCCACGACCACACCAGGTGCAGGGACAACGGAAACAACGGCTCAGTCACCCACCCCATCTCCGACTGCAAGTCCACAGCAACAGGAAGGCATCCGCGCTCTTTGGTAATTCTATCCGTTTTCGGTATGGCTTAAATCTCGCCTGAGTTCGTAGTCTTCACAAGTACTTTCATGAGTACAACAACTGACATTTTAATCATCGGCGGTGGCGTTGTTGGTTTGGCGATCGCCATTGAGCTAAAACTGCGAGGAGCCGCCGTTACCGTTTTAAGCCGTAACTTTGCTGAGGCTGCAACTCACGCGGCGGCGGGAATGTTGGCCCCTCAAGCAGAGGCGATCGCCAACCCAGCCCTCCTGGAACTCTGCCTTAAAAGCCGGATGCTTTACCCTGATTGGGTCAAGAAAATCGAAGCAACCAGCGGCTTGGCAGCCGGATATTGGCCCTGTGGCATTCTTGCTCCAGCCTACGAACATCCACATTCTAGAGATTCCCAAATTCGCTCCAGTTCCCCTGCTGTCTGGCTCGATCAAACAGCCATTCACAGCGCCCAACCTGGACTCAGCGCCGAGGTTACAGGGGGGTTCTGGTTCCCTGAAGATGGGCAGGTAGACAACCGTGCCCTGGCTCAAGCCCTCAAAGCCGCCGCTCAAACGTTAGAGATCGATCTACGGGAAGGAGTAACGGTCGAAGCGATTCAACAGCAGCATGGGCAGGTAACGGGTTTAACAACGACAGCGGGGGAATGGCAGGCAGAGCAATATATCTTAGCAACCGGAGCCTGGTCTTCTGCTCTACTTCCTGTTCCGGTGCAGCCGCGCAAAGGGCAAATGCTGTCGGTTCGCAGTCCATCCCAGCAGGTTGAGCCTGCATTGCAGCGCGTGCTGTTTGGCTCAGAGGTTTACATCGTGCCGCGCCGAGATGGGCGAATTGTGATTGGAGCCACCAGTGAATCCGTTGGCTTTACCCCTGGTAATACCCCAGCGGGACTGCAACAACTGCTAACAGCGGCAATCCGCCTCTATCCAGCGCTACAAGATTTGCCGATTGAAGAATGCTGGTGGGGGTTTCGTCCGACTACGCCAGATGAATCACCGATTTTGGGCCCAAGCCTCTGCCCCAATTTAACGCTGGCAGTAGGGCACCACCGCAACGGCATTCTCCTGGCTCCTGTCACCGCGCTTTTAATTGCAGATTCCCTGGAGCAACAGCGTAGCCCTTTACTGCAAAGTTTCTCCTGGGAGCGCTTCTATGCTTCAGCGGTTGGGGCGATCGCCCCTTCCCAGCAATCCACTCAGAATGATTCGCACGATTCAAATCCAATGTTGAAACAGCATTCTACCCCGCTCGATCGGCTCCCGCTTAAAACGACCTCTGAGCCAATTTCTAACGGCTCTGACTCTAACAGCCTGGACTCCAACAGCCTGGATCAGCCGCTAGTAATTGCAGGCAGATCGTTTCAGTCTCGCCTAATGACTGGAACGGGCAAATATCGCACCTTTGAACAAATGCGCCAGAGCATTGCCGCCAGCGGTTGTGAAATCGTCACCGTCGCGGTCAGAAGGGTGCAAACTCAAGCTCCTGGTCATGAAGGACTGGCAGAAGCACTGGACTGGAAAAAGCTGTGGATGCTGCCCAACACGGCAGGCTGTAAAACCGCAGAGGAAGCGATTCGAGTAGCCCGTCTGGGGCGAGAAATGGCAAAGCTGTTGGGTCAGGAAGAGAACAACTTTGTCAAGCTGGAAGTGATTCCCGATGCAAAATATTTGTTGCCTGACCCGATTGGCACCTTAGAAGCAGCGGAGCAATTGGTCAAAGAAGGCTTTGCCGTACTGCCTTACATTAACGCCGATCCGCTGCTGGCTCAGCGGTTAGAAGAAGTTGGCTGTGCAACAGTGATGCCACTGGGGTCGCCCATTGGCTCAGGGCAGGGAATTAAGAACGAGGCAAATATTCAAATCATTGTTGAGAATGCCAACATTCCGGTTGTGGTAGACGCGGGAATTGGTACGCCCAGCGAAGCGGCTCAGGCAATGGAAATGGGGGCAGATGCGCTGTTGATCAATACGGCGATCGCCCAGGCAAAAAATCCAGCGCTCATGGGCAAAGCAATGGGCCTGGCTACGGAGTCAGGACGGCTGGCTTACCTGGCGGGGCGAATTCCAGTTAAAACCTACGCCATTGCAAGTTCTCCGCTGACCGGAACGATCGCACCGTGAAGTCTAACCCATCGCCTGTTAAGTCTCCCAGCAAATAGAAAAACTCTGTATTCTGTAGATTAAGAGACTTAAACTTCCTCTCATCATTTCCTTCACTTTTCTCTTCGCGGAAATTCTGTGCAAGAAGACTTCAGGCTGATTGTCGATTTAGTGATTGTTTTGGCAGCAGCGACAGGAGGCGGCTTACTCGCATCGCTGCTCAAGCAACCTGTGCTGCTGGGTTATTTAGTGGGTGGCGTTGTAGTTGGGCCAGCAGGTTTGGGGTTAGTCAAGGAGCTAATCCAAGTTGAGACACTGGCTCAGTTTGGCGCAGCATTTCTGCTGTTTGCCCTGGGCGTAGAATTTTCCCTGACGGAGTTAAAGAAGGTTCAGGGAATTAGCTTGGGCGGTGGTGGGCTGCAAATTCTATCGACAATCCTGATTACTGCGCTGGTGTCAGTGGCGATCGGCTGGGTGACATCGCCCGTACAAGGCGTATTTCTGGGCGCAATTCTGTCGCTCTCTTCAACAGCGGTGGTGCTGAAGTGCCTGATGGAGCGCAACGAAACCGAAACTCCTCACGGGCGCGTCATGCTAGGCATTTTGATCGTGCAAGATCTGGCGCTGGGCTTGATGCTGGCGGTGCTGCCTGCGCTCGATCGCCCTTACGACGAAATCGGACTGGCAGTCGGTCTGGCACTCTTAAAAATTGCGCTGTTAGCAGGAGCAGCCGTCATTGCAGGGATTTGGCTGATTCCGCCACTGCTGCGATTTCTGGCGCGAACTGAAAGCCGCGAACTATTTTGCTGGGTGTGGTGGCGCTGTGTTTGGGGATTGCGCTGCTCACTGAATCGCTAGGACTGTCGATTGAGATGGGCGCTTTTATCGCCGGACTGATGATCTCAGAGGTTGAGTATGCCGACCAAACTTTAACTTACGTTGAACCCATCCGCGATATTTTTGCGACTCTGTTTTTTGCGGCGATCGGGATGTTAATCGACCCGATGTTTCTTTGGAATAACCTGGAGCTAATTTTGGGACTGGTGGCGCTAGTGCTGCTGGGCAAATTCTTGATTATTACGCCACTCGTCAAAGCCTTTCGCTATCCGCTGAAAACGGCGTTAATCGTCGGACTAGGGTTAGCTCAAATTGGTGAATTTTCCTTTGTGCTGGCTAGCAAAGGGCAAATGTTGGGATTGGTGTCGCGACGGGTTTATCTGCTGATTTTGGGGACAACGGCTGTCACTCTGGTGGTTACGCCGTTTGTGCTGCGGTTTGTGCCGCAGTTGTTTGCCTGGGCAGAAATGGTGCCCTGGCTCAAGCGCTACATGGAGAATTCAGATCGGGCGATCGAGGTGGCGAAAGAGTTGCCGCTGCAAAACCATGTGGTGGTCTGTGGCTATGGGCGAGTTGGGCGCAACATTGTGCGGCTGCTGCAAGAACATCACTATCCGGTGACGGTGGTTGACCAGTCAGAGCAAGCCATTCAGCAGCTACGGGAAACGGGTATTCCCTATGTCTACGGCAATGCGGCAAGCCTGCACGTGCTGGAGACGGCTGGGGTAAACCAGGCGGCGGGAATGGCGATCGCCCTTCCAGACCCGATGAGTACCCGGTTATGTTTGAAGCGATCGCTAGAATTAGCCCCAGATTTAGATGTCGTCGTTCGTGCCTATCAGGACAAAGACATTGAGCTACTGTACCAGTTAGGCGCGAGAGAAGTTGTACAGCCAGAGTTTGAAGCCAGCCTGGAGCTTTCGACGCACCTGCTGGTGACAATGGGCTTGCCGCTGTCGTTAATTCAGCGAGAAATGGAGCAAATTCGCGATAGTCATTACCTTGACTTGCGACCTGAACGTTCTTCCCGTGAGGTGTCGCGAGATCTGCGGGTTGCGGCTCAGGATATGAGCAACAAGTGGTACACCCTGCCCCAAGACTCTCCTTTGACGGGAATGACCCTGGAAGAAGCCGATTTGCGTCGTCTGACTGGGGTAAGCCTGATGGCAATTCGTCGAGCTGAAGGGGAGGAGTTAGACTATCCTGATTCTCAAACTGCTCTGGAACCAGGCGATCGCCTCTTAGTAGTGGGTGAGTCGGACGAGCTAGGAGCCTTTGACGAACTGGCAAAAGGAGAGATGCCTGTGCCCACCAAAGCCCTATCTTGTCAGTGGGTAATGCTGCCTGCTAGCAGCCCAATCGTTGGCAAAACCCTCTCAGAAGTAAACTTTAGCCGAGAATATGAAGTGCAGGTGCAGGCAATTCGACGAGAGGGCAAATTTCTTCGCTTCCCCGATGGCTCAGCCGATCTGCAAGCGGGCGATCGCCTGTTGCTCTGCGGCATCGTCAACAACCTGATGAGAGTACAGCAGGTCATCAGCCCACAGATGCCTTTACCTAATCTCCAGGTTCCTACCGTCAAGGTGCAGGTTAGCGAAACGCTGCAAGAATATTTACCGCTCGATAGCCTGCGTGAGCCAAACCATTGAGCTAAACCGCTAAAACTTTGGTTTTAGATAAACGATCGCCTGTCGCCAAACAATCGTTGGCTGGTCATATTGATCCATCAGGCAAATGCAGTGCTGATCTTGCCAGCGCAGCTTACCTACAATCAGGTCATCGGTGACAAGCTTCAGTTCAATTTCTCGTTCTTCTCGAATCAAAGTTTGAATCTGCCGAATGCTAGGAAGCCCAGTCTCTAACTCGTTTGCCATCGTTTCTACCATAGGAATTTAGGTTAAGTGGTAATGGGTAAAT
>JAAUQZ010000303.1 GCA_012033355.1 Leptolyngbyaceae cyanobacterium RM1_406_9
ACTCTGATCCAACACAAAAGTCAGCCAGATTTCAAAAAATAGCCGAGAGTTCAATACCGGGTAATCATGAGGTGAAAGTTGCTTCAGGAGCGATTTGACAATCGTGGAAAATGAAGATACCATCAAAGGCTATTCTTTAATTCATTGGGGACAGAATATCGTATTTTGTCCCCTTTTTTTCGCTATTGAGCTATCTTTCAACACTTCTGATAGAAAACTGGTTAGTTCTATTCAAGTAGATGTTGAACCCATCTTACTTTTAGAGGATATTCAGAGAGGATCTCTAATTGCTTGGATTAGAAGCACCTTTAAGCTATCAAAAGATGCTCCAAACTTAGGACTAGACCCTAATAGACTTGAAGAATATTTAGATCAAAGCAAGTTCGCCCTTGTAGACTTTACAAGGAACAGAACAACACTAACTGATGCAGGATTGACAGAATTGCAGATGAAAATCCTTGAAATTGTATCAGAAAAGCAACCAACACCTGAACTGCCTATTCATACACCTGTTCCTAAAAAGGATCTACTTTTTGGAATTCAGAAGATACAATCAGCAGTTTCTCACTTGACAAATGATGGAGACAGCGCAGGATACATAGGTGGAGACAGCAGTAAAGTTCCTTTCAATCTCACTTTAAATATTACTCCAGGAACTATTGAGGACATTTTGACAAAAGAGACTCTTACAAACGAGGTCAGAATGTTGTTAAAAGTTAAAAAACCTGATTATCTTGGGTCTTCTCAGTGGGAATTTAAGGATGGTAAAAGCACCATTGATGTCAAGATTAATGATTTTGAATGGCTAGAGAAATTTAGAAAAAGAGAATTTGTCCTTGCACCTGGCGATTCGTTGTTAGCGATGGTAGAAGTGACTTCGAGATATGATATCGACAATAACTTGATATCGACGAGACATACTCTAATGAAGGTTCTTGAGCTAAGAACTGTAAACTCGTCCAAGGAATTTAAACAGGGAGAATTGGATTCCTCAGAGGAGTAGTGGAAAAGTTAACAAGGAATTTTAATTAACGAGAATTTCTGCTCCCTCGATGTAAAGATGCTGTCTCACCAGCTCGAATCCTACCAGACAATAATTCTTTTATGCGGCTCTCTATTGGTAAACCCGTACAGTATTTTAATACAGTCTTCTTATCAAATTTTTTAGTGGTTAAGAGAAGCTCTATTTGAAGAATTACAAGTTTGACTAGTGAGACAGCTTTGTCAGACTCTACTCCGGTTTCATGTTCTTGTTTTAATAGCTCAATATTGCTATAGATCTGATTAACTGAGTTAGCTTCCTTTAGTTGATAGAAAAGAGTTGGATCAGATTTGGCAAAGTTATAGCAATTAAAATTTGTGTCAACAACTTTCAAAAAGGGTATCTGTATTCCTCGTTCTTCAATAGATACTAGAAAGTTAGAGAGACTACTATAAATATTAAGAATTTCACCATACAAAGATCTTCTTAGGTTATTTTTTTTAGCTCTGTTGGTAAAGTAAACTTTTACGGGTTCAGCTAAAAAGGCTGTGATAAAACCAGCAAAGACTGATATTAAAGTTTTTAAGTACTCCCAGTTGGTTGTAATGGTAGAGGGTGCCGATGGTGGTGTAGTCATGTGTTCTTTGCTCTACCCAGCCTTCAAAGAGACTGCTGAGGTGGAAATGTGCGATTACACAATATCACTCAAGCAAGAAAATCAGCTATGACCGAGCTACTCATCCAAACTGAAAGTATTCTCTTAAAGGTGAATCTTCCCTCGATCGCCACTCTAAGCCATGAGCAGTTCTACGAGTTTTGTCAGGCGAATCGAGATCTGCGGATTGAGCGCACCGCTACTGGGGAAGTGATTATCATGCCACCTGCTTTCTCTGATACGGGCAATCGCAATTTCAACCTTGCTGTTCAGCTTGGAAGTTGGGTAGAGCAGGACGGCACAGGAGTCGGCTTTGACTCTAGCACTGGCTTTACCCTGCCAAATGGAGCGGTGCGATCGCCCGATGCTTCCTGGATTAGGGGCGATCGCTGGAATGCTCTAACGGAAGAACAAAAGGCTTCATTTGCACCAATCTGTCCAGATTTCGTCATAGAGTTACGGTCTTCTAGCGACACACTCACTGGACTTCAAGCCAAAACGCAGGAGTACATCGACAATGGCGCTTTGCTAGGTTTCCTGATTGACCGCAAGAACCGCACCGTTCATCTCTATCGCCCCAACCGAACACCCGAAATCCTCAACGACCCTGCATC
Organism: Leptolyngbyaceae cyanobacterium RM1_406_9; assembly: GCA_012033355.1. GTDB lineage: Bacteria > Cyanobacteriota > Cyanobacteriia > Elainellales > Elainellaceae > JAAUTN01. The sequence continues at coordinate 2,252 of JAAUQZ010000303.1, forward strand.
AGTTAGCGCTGACCCAGAACTACCTGGATTCGTTTTGCAGATGACAAAGATTTGGTAGGGTGGCTGGCTGCCCTCAGCGGGAGCTTACTTCCCCAGAAGGAGGTAAAGTATCGTCCAAATTTGGAGGATAAAAGTGAAGCTCACTTTTAACACACATGGCTGATACCACCGTTACAAAAATCAACTCCAACTACTCCCCGAAAGGTGAGATGGGTCAGAAGTACCTGGCATCGGGCAAAAAAGTTGCGATGCGGCTCTGGGAGGAAGCACCTACAAACGAGCCAAAGCCTGAAGCCAAACGGGAGTATGAAACTGTTGGCTACGTTATTGAAGGTCGAGCCGAGCTACACCTGGAAGGACAAACCGTTCTACTAGAACCCGGTGATTCCTGGGCTGTGCCTAAAGGGGCAAGCCATACCTACAAGATTCTTGAACCTTTCACAGCGGTTGAGGCAACTTGCCCTCCGGCTCAGGTTCATGGGCGGGATGAATAGGAGGGAATGGGGAATAGCGTATTGTTCTACAAAGCTCATTCCACAAACGATGTGGCTGTTACATCCAATCGCCCATTCCCCGTTCCCTATTTCCCATTCCCCAACTTCTGCACCACGAGTGTTGAGAGATACAACGCTCTGCGCTTACTCTAGGAGAGGATGCGCTAAAGCGGCAGAGGATACCTTTGATGAATATCAACCCAGATAGACGCATTGCTACTGCTTTTACTGGACCAGTTTTATATCCCTGGGATGCAGGTTCTGCTGTTGCCGAGTTGCAAGAATTGCTGCAAGCGCATGGTTTCCCGTTGCGAATCGATGGGGATTTTGGCAGCGTTACCGAAACGGCAGTCAGGCTTTATCAGAAGCGTCATAAGCTGATTGTGGATGGTGTGGTTGGCCCGAAGACTTGGCTTTCCCTAAAAATGAATGTAAAACCGGGCGATCGCCCCCTTGAGCAAGGCGACAGCGGAACCGATGTGCTAGAACTACAGGGACTACTGCAAGTTCACGGTCATCCAGTAGAGCGAAACGGCATTTTTGACGAATTTACGCAGCAAGCCGTCGTTGCTTTTCAGCAAAAACATCATCTTAAAGCCTGCGGAATTGTTAACGCTTCAACCTGGGGAGTGCTGGGAGAGAAGCGCCATTCTGCAACCGTTCCAAAGCAAAACCTGTGGTTTAGCAATCCGCGTAAGTGGTGGTGAAACCAATAGAAATATAACGTTACATCACTCACCCGTTCTGGCAGTTTCGGAATTTAATCAGGGTACTTTGTAGTTAACTTATTAGTTCATACAGTTACTTTAAGTCAGCCCTGGAGGTCAACAATTGGGTATCTTCGACAAGATCAGAGGCGAATTTGTTGACATCATCGAATGGTTGGATCAAACCAACGACACGATGGTTTATCGCTTCCAGCGATACAACAATGAGATCAAGATGGGGTCTAAACTGACCGTCCGCCCTGGACAAAAAGCGGTGTTTGTCAACGAAGGTCAAGTCGTAGATTCCTTTGAGCCAGGAATGTATGAGTTAACCACTCAAAACCTACCTATTCTCAGTACGCTTAAGGGTTGGCCCTATGCCTTTAACTCACCTTTTAAGGCAGAGGTTTATTTCTTCAATACAAAAATTTTTACTAATCTCAAGTGGGGCACCTCCAATCCGATTACCGTTCGCGATCCAGAGTTAGGCCCAGTGCGGTTACGCGCTTTTGGCAGCTACAATATCCGCGTCGCGCATCCCGAAGAACTGCTGAAACAGTTGGTCAGCACCGATGGACTATTTCAGGTAGACGAAATTAGCAATCAGATTCGCAACATGATTGTGACTGCTTTCGCTTCCTGGTTTGGCAGTTCTCGCATTCCCCTATTCGATTTTGCGGCTCGCTACGGCGAACTGGGTGAAACTATCCGAGGGGGTATTCAAATTGAGGTACAGCGATTTGGACTGGAGCTAACCCAACTGCTGATCGAAAACGTCTCCCTGCCGCCTGAAGTGGAGCAAGCGTTAGATAAACGGGCCTCAATGGGAATTTTGGGCAATATGCAGCAATATGCTCAGTTTCAGGCAGCAAATGCGATCGAAGAGTCTGCCCGAAACCCCGCTGGTGGCAACATGGCGCTGGACTTTGGCGTGGGGATTGCGATGGGTCAGCAGTTGAGCAATGCAATGCAGTCTAATTCCTCTCAGGCTGCTCAACCTGCGGCTGCAACACCTCCGCCCCCACCCATTGAGCCACAGTGGTATCTCTCCCGTGATGGTCAAAACTTTGGTCCTTTCCCAGCCAGTCAACTGCTGCAAAATGGCTTGAATGCTCAGGTGTACGTGTGGCGGGCCGGAATGGAAGGCTGGAAACGGGCTGCTGAGGTTGCAGAGCTAGCCTCCCTACTGGGAACATTGCCGCCGCCGCCAGTGAGTTAACAACTTCACCTGGCAACGATGGCAGCAGTGAGTCTACATCTTGGGTTGGGTGGGCGCGATTTGCTAACCCTTGCAGTCTGGAAGGTTTGCCAATGGCGGGTGGTGCCCACCCTACGAAATAGGATTTCTTGTATGGTTGTCGGGACAATATGTCGATTGCTAAACCTTTAATCAAGCAGTTTCCCTGTCCGGGCTGCGGCTCCACATTAGAGTTTGACCCACAAGTTGGGCAGCTTAAATGTCCCTACTGTGGGCGAGAAGAGATAATTCCTCAGAGTGCTGAACAGGTTGAGGAACATTCCTATGAGGCGTATCTCAACAACAGCCACACGCAGCTTGCAGCACTGTCCAATACTGCCCTGGAAGCAGAATGTCCAGGCTGCAAGGCTCAAATTACCTTTGAGCCGCCTAACGTAGCGGGACAGTGCCCCTTTTGCAATACCAGCATTGTGGCACAGTCTCGTTCTGCCAGTCCGGTAGTGGCACCAGAAGCGGTTTTGCCCTTTACCGTTAGCCAGAAGGCGGCCCGATCAGGCATTCAAAAGTGGTTGAGTAGCCGCTGGTTTGCGCCTAACGGGTTAAAGAAACTGGCGCAGCAAGAAGGCATTCAGGGTGTGTATTTGCCCTTCTGGACATATGACTGTAATACAGTGAGTCACTACACTGGAGAGCGAGGTACTCACTACTATGTGACTGAAACGTATACAGAGACAAATTCAGAAGGAAAGACAGAAACTAAAACACGACAGGTGCAGCGGACTCGATGGCGATCGCACTCTGGCCGAGTTGACCATTTTTTTGACGATATCCTGATTCCGGGTAGCCAGTCTGTTAACACTCAGCGATTGGAAGCTTTAGAACCCTGGGATTTATCTAAACTGATGCCCTATGATGCTTCCTATCTGTCAGGTTTCAAGGCACAGCGGTATCAGGTGAACTTAAAGCAGGGGTTTGAACTGGCTAAAGGCAAGATGGAAGAACCGATTCGCTTTGAGATTCGGCGTGACATTGGCGGAGATGAGCAGCGCATCCATTCTGTCTCAACCAGCTATAGTGCTATCACGTTCAAGCATCTGCTGCTGCCCGTGTGGATCTCGGCTTATCGGTTTAACAATAAACAGTATCAGGTGATGGTAAATGCTCAGACGGGAGAGGTGCTGGGCGATCGCCCTATAGCGTCTGGAAAATCTCCGCCACCGTGCTGGCTGTGCTAACGACCATCAGTATCATTCTAGGCATCAGAAATCTCAATCGCCCATCCCCCAATCTACCCTTACCCGCGCCTACTGCGCCCCCCGCATCTCCTGCTCCCTCACAGCCCTTGCAGCCTGACGAAGCTTTCCGACAAGCGATTAACACGGCTGGAAATGCAGCGCTCTTAACTCAATCAGCACAAACTGTGCAAGACTGGCAGCAAATTGCTACAGAATGGGAACGGGCGATCGCCCTCCTCCAGACGCCGTTCCCCCGGCTCCACCCTC
>JAAUQZ010000304.1 GCA_012033355.1 Leptolyngbyaceae cyanobacterium RM1_406_9
AGCGATGCTGAACGCCCCACATCCCACACCCCACACCCCACATCCCCACATCCCCCATCCCCGGACTCCAAACTCGGCAACATCTTCATCGGCATTCAACCTGCTCGTGGCTATGACCTTGACCCATCTCTGAACTATCACGCACCCGACTTAGAACCGACTCATGAGTATTTAGCTTTTTATCACTGGCTGCGATCGCACTTCAAAGCACAGGCGATCGCCCACATCGGCAAACACGGTAACCTGGAATGGCTTCCGGGTAAAGGAGTAGCGCTCTCTAAGACCTGTTACCCTGAAGTTGCCTTAGGTGCATTGCCTCACCTTTATCCATTTATTGTGAATGATCCGGGTGAAGGGGCACAGGCAAAACGCCGCGCTCAGGCCGTGATTCTCGATCACCTTACGCCACCGATGACCCGCGCCGAACTCTATGGTGCTTTGCAACAGTTAGAAGGATTGATCGATGAATATTATGAGGCGCAAAGCCTTGACCCAACTCGATTAAAAGTGATTAGCGATCGCATCACCACACTGGTTCTTCAGGAAAATCTACATCAAGATCTGGGGCTGCAAAGTGATAACTTGAGCGCGATCGACCACTTACAACTCAACTCCTTCCTATCAGAATTTATCACTCGTGCAGATGGCTATTTGTGTGAACTCAAAGAAGCTCAAATCCGTGATGGGCTACATATCTTTGGGCAATGTCCTCAAGGGCGACAACTGCGAGATCTGATTGTGGCGATCGCTCGTCATCCAGGAAAAGGCAGATTAGGGTTAACTCGTGCGATCGCCCAGCACTGGCAGCTAAACTTCGACCCTCTCACCGCCAACCCTGCCGCTCCCCTTCCCACTCCATCTCCCCATCTCCCCACTACCTGCCGCACCATTGGCGACGCAATCGAACATCTCGAACACCACGCCGCCACCCTAGTCGAATCCTTAATCACCCCCTCCTCACCACTACCCCCCCTCATCCCCCCATCCCGCCACCCCGACCTCCACTGGATTACCACTCACCTTATCCCTGCTCTTCAACAAACTCATCAGGAAATTACTCACTTCCTGAATGGGCTAGACGGACGCTACGTTCCCAGTGGAGCCTCCGGCGCACCGACTCGCGGTCGTCCTGAAGTTTTGCCCACCGGACGCAACTTTTACTCTGTAGATATTCGCGCCATTCCCACCGAAAGTGCCTGGGATGTCGGGCGCAAAGCGGCTGAAGCACTCGTGGAACAATACACTCAGGAACACGGCGAATATCCAAAAACACTGGCGTTATCCATTTGGGGCACCTCCACCATGCGAACTGGCGGAGATGACTTAGCAGAAGCATTAGCGCTGTTAGGAGTTCGACCTGTTTGGGATGGGTCAGCCCGACGAGTGGTAGATTTTGAAGTTTTGCCGCTGTCCGTTTTGGGTCGTCCTCGTGTAGATGTCACCTTACGCATTTCAGGCTTTTTCCGCGACGCATTTCCTAACCTAATTGACTTATTTGATCAGGCTGTGAAGGCGATCGCAGCACTCGATGAACCCGCAAATCAAAATCCCCTGGCGGCTCAAGTGCAGCAAGAAATTCAAACCTGGCAGACCGCAGGATTGACTCAAGAGCAAGCAGAACGGCGATCGCACTATCGTGTCTTTGGCTCAAAACCTGGCGCTTACGGAGCCGGACTACAGGGATTAATCGAATCTCAGAACTGGACAGACGATCAGGATCTTGCCCGTGCCTACATCAACTGGAGCAGCTACGCTTACACCGGACAGGGAGAAGCCCGAACCGATCCAGAAGCCTTTAAGCAACGACTAAAACAGCTTCAGGTCGTGTTGCACAACCAGGATAACCGCGAACATGACTTGCTCGACTCCGATGACTATTATCAGTTTCAGGGTGGGTTGACTGCTGCGGTGCGATCGCTCACGGGAGCAAATCCCACCACTTATTTTGGCGATCACTCTCTACCCGAAAATCCTAAACTTCGCAAACTCCAGCAGGAAATTGCAAAGGTTTATCGTTCTCGTGTGGTGAATCCCAAATGGATTGCTGGCGTAATGCGACACGGTTACAAAGGGGCATTTGAAATGGCTGCAACGGTAGATTATTTGTTTGCCTATGATGCAACCTCTCACTGCGTTGAAGACCATATGTATCAGGGCATTGCTCAGGCTTACCTGTTTGATCCTCAAGTTCAACAGTTCGTTCAGCAGAAAAACCCCTGGGCTTTGCGCGATATGGCAGAGCGTTTGCTAGAAGCCAATCAGCGAGGGCTATGGCAAAATGTATCAGAAAAGATGCTGGATGAGTTAAGGGCGATCGCCCTTCAAGCCGAAGCAGTGATTGAGAGCAATACAGACCAACCGTTTCGCTAATTTACTAAAAGTTCAGAGTATTGTAGCTGTAGCCATACAGGTCAGGATTAGCACAACGCAATGGAGAATGGAGGCGATAGCATTGTCAGGCGTGACAATCGAATGTTAGGCGATTTCAAACTGTCTTCCTTTCAGCCAACCCAATACATCATTGACCGTAAGACCCAACGCCAAATCAGGCAATACGGGGAGAATTTCATCACCGACTAGTTCGTTGAGTAGTTGCTCTGGGAGAAATACCAAAATCGCACGCTCTTGGGGATCGACTAGATCGACAACACCCGTCATGGGCGATCGCTCCTCTAGCAATAAAAACAGCATAACCGTTCAAGATGTAGCTCTGTTGCGTTCAATTCTAAAAAACAAAAGGGGGTTGCCATTCACGATCCTTTCCTCTACTTGGCTCATGCCAATTCGCTCAGCGACTTTGCAAGATTCGAGATTGGGGCGATCGCAGCTTGCCATCAGATATTGATAGCCAACGTCAAAACAATACTTCAAAATTCTGGTTGCCGCTTCTGTCGCGTAGCCTTTCTTGGTAGCTTGGGGCAGCAAAGCGTAAACCAGTTGGGGCTGTTCTTCCTCAAAGAAGTACCACAAACCCGTCACTCCAATCACTTCCTGATTGTCTTTAGTTCTAATTAGCCAAAGCCCCAACTTCTTTTCGTTAAAAAGCTTTTGGCTCTCACTCAACGTTTCCTCAACCTGCTGCAAAGTCAAAATGTTGCCATCACACAAATATCTTCTGACATACGGATCAGTAAAGATATGTTGGAGAATATCAAGCTCATCTTCTGAAACGGGCTTCAGTTGTAACCTTTGAGTCTCAAATACCAGATTCATCATACCTTTATCTGAGTCAATCACTAAAAACTATCATTTCATATTGAAAGAAGCTCGATTCAGATCTGCGATTAAAGAAGTCGCAGATCTAGGCAGAATTGGGCCAAGAATCTCTTTCCATTCATCTTCTCAATCAACAGACGTTGCTCGTGAGTGCAAAGGCTTTGGCAAAACCTGCTCTTGTCAGAGGGTAAATCTCCTCTCCCAAAAACCTCTCCCCCAAAATCGTACTTTAAAGCTCTGTCGAGTTGAGGGTGCATCCCCAGAGGACAGAGCTATGATGTTGTTTGTAGTGTAGGCATCCATTTGACCCATTTGTGGGCATGGCGATCGCACTTCACTGTGAAGATCGAAGCTGCCTACGGTTTGTAGGACTCAATCTATGCGGTTACGATTTAGCCAACTCCTGATTAGCCTCGGATTTGTACTGGGTTTGGGAATGCTGCCCGCACAGGCTCAAGTCTCAAATGGACAAGTCGCGGCGCTGGTCGAAGCGTTGCGTCAGTCCTCTCCCCAAACTGGCGACCCGAATGACGGTTTATATAGCGACTGGCAAATCATGGGAGCAAACATCCCACGCTGGTCAAGATCCTGTTTAGGCAGAGAGCTAACGCCAGCCCAGTTTGAAGCTGACCCCAATGCCGCCCGCAGCGTCGTCACTTGCGTCATGCGCGATGTGCTGCAAGATGAATATCGCGCCAGTAACAATAACGAACTGTTAGCCGTACGGCGATCGGCTGCCTGGTGGATGCGGGGCGACCCTGAACAATACAACAGCGCTGAAATCTCAGACTATGTGCAGCGGGTTGTGACCGCCTACCAGCAGCAGGAAGGACGGTCTGCGGCTGCACCTGCTCAACCTGCTCAACCTGCGGCTTCGCAGCAGCGCCCCCCTCAAACCTCTGACTACGATCGCTATATGCAGGCGGGCTATGCGGCAACCCAAGCGCGAGACTTTGAGACGGCGTTGCTTTACTTTAGGAGAGCCTTAGACGAACGACCCGATGATGCTTACGCAGAGGAAGCGATCGATAACGTCGAAGACTACCAAGATTCTCGTGCCCAGTAGCGGCTAACAATTCGCTTTAGTTCACTCATTCACTGAAGATATGAAACGGTTACTTATTGGTTTCGCAGTCTTATGTGCTGCATTTTCCGTTGCTCCGGTTGCCCTGGCTGTGGAAGATTGGGTAGAAATCACAGAGAACGACGTAGGCGATCGCTTCCTCGTAGACCGCAACTCGATTGAAAACCGCGACGGCATCATCTGGTACTGGGAATATCGAGACTTTCAGGAACCCAACAACGCCTTTGTGGGAGTTGAGCTAGACCAGCCCGTTTTTGGCGCACTGGTTTACCGCTCGGTAGACTGCACCAGCCTGGTATCGCGGCTCAGACGCATCACCGTTCACGGCAGAGGCAGACAGGTAATTCACCGTGCCGTATACGATGACAATGGGCGGTTGACACAGCCGATGCGGGGCAGCAGTTCAGCCGAAGTGCTGCAATTTGTTTGTGATCAGGAGCAGGCAGAAGAGACAGATGAAAGCAGTTAAAGATGCAAAATTAGTAATGGGAAATTAACCTCGTCTCCAGGTTTTACCTGGAGATGCCTGAGCGAGGCTCTGCCTAGCGAAGGAAGAGGCAGAGCCTCCCAAGTGGCATTACCAGGCAGAGCCTAGTAACGAGGAGAACGAGGAGAATGATTTGAGTATGAATGCGCTGGTGGGGAAATCGCTGCAAGGCGGCAAATATATCCTGGAGCAGCCTTTAGGACAGGGTGGGTTTGGCATCACCTTTAAGGCTGTGCATCGAGATTTGAGGCAAACGGTGGTGATCAAAACCCTGACTCCTGCCAGTCATCAGTTGCCGCAGTTCGCCCAACTGGAGCAGCGATTTCGTGATGAGGCGCGACGGTTAGCGCTGTGCGTCCATCCCAACATTGTGCGGGTGAATGATTTCTTTACCGAAGAGGGCATTCCTTACCTGGTGATGGACTACATCCCCGGTCAAACCCTGGAAGAAGTGGTTTTTCCAGATCATCCGTTGCCAGAGGCGATCGTCATCCACTACATTCGCCAAATTGGAGCCGCCCTACAGGTGGTTCACCAAAACGGTCTGCTGCACCGTGACGTAAAACCGCAAAATATCATTTTGCGTCAGGGCACCCAGGAAGTCGTGCTGATTGACTTTGGCATTGCACGTGAGTTTACCCCTGGCACGACCCAAACTCATACCAGTCTGGTTTCGGTCGGTTATGCGCCGATTGAGCAGTATATGTCGCAGGAAAAGCGGACTCCCGCTACCGACGTTTACGGTTTGGCAGCAACGCTTTACGCCTTGCTCACCGCAACCGTGCCGATCGCCTCCATTTTGCGAACCCGTCAAACCTTGCCTGCCCCCCGTGAGTTGCAACCTCAAATTAGTCCAGCCGTCAATCAGGCTGTCCTGCGCGGCATGGCGGTCGAGGTGCAGTATCGTCCGGCAACCGTCGCAGAATGGCTCACTTTGTTGCCATCGGCATCGGTCGGAACGGCTGAAGGGTTGAACGGAGCTATTCCAAATTCAAACATTTCCCCTTCCCCAACCACCGCAGCAACCGTCGCTGTCGCCCCCCGCTACGCAAATCACGCTGGCCCTACTCCAGGTCAGTCAACCGTTAAAAAAACAATCGCGGCTCCTGGAACTTCTGCAAAAACGGCGGCAGGAATTTCACCCGCTCGATCGCCCCAACGCTCAAACCGGATGGCTCCCTTGCTGGCAGTGGGAGTGGCGATCGCCGCTGCGATTGTGGGTGGAGTTAGTGCAATGTTGATGCGATCGCCCCAGACGGCTCAGGCTCCAGAACCAATCCCAGCCGAAACTCCAGCCGAAACACTTCCCCCCGTTGAACCGATT
>JAAUQZ010000017.1 GCA_012033355.1 Leptolyngbyaceae cyanobacterium RM1_406_9
CTCGAAAGTCGCCTCCACCAACTGCTGCTTCCTTGAAAAAACGAGCCAAACTAGAGACAAAAGTTGAATTCTCCTGTGTCACTGCTTTCTCAACTTGAGTCTCTAGAAAGTTTTCTGCACCACTGAGAGGATCGAAGAGTGAAATTTGAGTGGGATCAACAGAAGAATCTTCTACCCCGTAAAGCTTTGCCCTATGAAAGAAAACGTTATGGCGAATTTACGCGGAAGCTCACAAAGAATAGTAGAAGCAGTGGACGAGTGGAATGTTAGCCTGAAGCTGAAGCGATCGCTCCCAATCCATCCCTGAGGAACCATCCCTCCACCCGTCACCCCGCTACTCCCTATGTCCCTAACGCTCTACAACACCCTCACCCGTCACAAAGAACCCTTTGAGCCACTTGAACCTGGCAAGGTGCGGATGTACTGCTGCGGCGTGACGGTCTATGACTATTGCCACCTGGGGCACGCTCGTTCTTACATTGTCTGGGATACCGTGCGGCGCTACTTACAGTGGCGCGGCTTTGACGTGCGCTACGTGCAAAACTTTACCGACATCGACGACAAAATTCTCAATCGGGCGCGGCAAGAAGGCTCCACCATGCAGGACGTAGCCGAACGCTACACCCAGGCATACTTTGAAGACATGGCGCGGCTCAACATTCTCGAAGCCGACGCATATCCTCGCGCCACGCATACCCTAGACGGCATCAAGCGCCTGATTCACGAACTAGAGCAAAAAGGCTATGCCTACCCTGCGGAAGGCGACGTTTACTATACCGTGCGAAACTTTGCCGAATACGGTAGGCTTTCAGGTCGCAGACTAGAGGATATGAAATCCGGGGCAAGTGGTCGAGTCGAGGCTGATCCAGAGGCGCAAAAGAAACAAGACCCGTTTGACTTTGCCCTGTGGAAAGCAGCTAAACCAGGGGAACCTGCGTGGGAATCGCCGTGGGGGGAAGGCCGCCCCGGTTGGCACATTGAATGCTCGGCAATGGTGCGCGAAGCGTTCAAAGCTCCCGATGGAAAGCTGGCAGATACGATTGACATTCATGTGGGTGGCGCTGACCTGGTGTTTCCGCATCATGAGAATGAAATTGCTCAATCAGAGGCAGTCACAGGAAAACCGCTAGCGCAATACTGGTTGCACAACGGCATGGTGAATGTGGGCGGCGAAAAAATGTCGAAGTCGCTGGGCAACTTCACTACGATTCGTCAGCTTTTAGATGCACCCGATGCCCCTGACCCAATGGCGCTACGGCTATTTGTCTTGCAGGCGCAGTATCGCAAGCCAATTGACTTTACCGATGAGGCGATCGCCTCTGCCAAAAATAGCTGGGAAACGCTGCAAGACGGACTGCTGTTTGGCTACCAGTACGGCAAACAACTGGGCTGGACAGACACATCTGATTCCTCCTTTGGCAACCCAGAATATATGCGAATTCCTTCTGAAAGTGAAGCGGTACAGCGCTTCCAGGAATCAATGGATGACGACTTTAACACACCAGGGGCGATCGCCCTCCTGTTTGAGCTAGCCAAAACCCTGCAAAAAGAAGGGAACCTGCTGGTTCACCAGGGCAAAGCCAGCACCGACGCTCAAATCATCCGCCAACAGTGGCAAACGCTCGTCTGCCTCGCTCAGGTTTTAGGATTGGAAGCCAAACCCAGTGCAGAGCCACAGCCAGCCGATTCTCCAACCGACGCTGAGATTGAGGAAATGATCCAGCAGCGTCAGGAAGCTCGGAAGGCAAAGAATTTTGTGGAGGGCGATCGCATCCGAGATGAACTGAAAGCTAAAGGCATCATTCTAGTTGACCAACCGCGCGGCAAGACCACCTGGCACCGCAGCTAAGAAATGAAAATTGAATGAAGTAGTGTGTGTTAAGCGAAGCCGCAACCCACAAGAACTGTTTTACGTAGCATAAATTAGCAGCATGATAGGCAATGTTTGGGAATCCTCATAACGCATGGAGTTTCATAACTAAGTAGGCTCTCTACACACTTAGATGAGGTATGAGCAATGGAATTTATTCTTCTAATTATTTTAACAATCAGTGTTTATTTAGTTATAAATGCGTACCAACAGAAGAAAAGTGAGCAAAAAGTAAATTCGAATCGGATTGACCAGAGTTCACGCATTAATAATTCGTTTCCTCCCCCAGCGCCAAAAACGATTATTGATAGCGGTGTTTCTTCTCAATCTTCCTTCAAAGGAGTAAGCACTTTAGGCAGCAAACCAATTCAAGGAAGAACCAACCTGCTTGAATGGGCAATTCAAAGTAGTCAGAAAGTGCAGTTTAGCTATAAAGAGGATAATGAAAAAACCATTCAAGTGGTTACTCCTATTGAGCTTAAGACTGTCAAGGGAACCTCATATTTAGAAGCTTATTGCAATTTAACGAAAGCTAGAAGAACGTTTGTTCTTAGTCTTATAGAGGAAGTTCATATTGTCTCTACCAATGCAACGATTAGTGCCCCAATATCTCCTCCTCAAAATTCAACTAATGTTTCAAATCCAAACAGTCAGATCCAGCAGCGCCCATATAAAAACAATAGCTTTGACGAACTTGAGAAAATTGCTTGTTCAAATTGGAATAACCTTAAAACTTTAAATGAAATTGACTACGAATTGAGATTCCGTTCTCATAAAAAAGCGCAAGCTTTACACACGCGAATTCTACAAAGATTAATAAAACCACTAGGTGAAAAGTTTTCGCCGCCTCATACAACAGTCATCAGTAAACCACCGCAAGAGCCATTACCCCCCATTTCTAGACCTGAGGGCTTATTGAGTTATTGCGGTTACAAAGTTGGGGCAAATGGATTGCCAGAATCTCAGCGTAGACAAATTCTTGACAAAATTTTCTTACAACCTTTGCCTTACATGAAAGATTCTTTATATTTAAGTGAATGGGGTGAACCTAATACATATAAGAGACTGAAGAAATTAGCTGAGTCAATAGCAGCATTTACACGGAATGCGAAGCGACGAAAGAAAAGAGATCTTAGTAAAGCAATTCAAGAATGGGAGTCCGATCTTGCTTATTTAAAGCGAAATTTTTATGACAATGATAGCCGTTTCGATTTTAATTGGCCTTCTACAAGTAAAAGATGAGTGGAGATAAGTTATGGGTTCATCAGTCAATGCTCAATGCAAATGTGGGTACGGAGCTACTGATTTGTTTATTGGTGGCGGGATGAGCAACTTTACAACGTTCTGTAGCTTTCCCATTTTTTGCAAGAACTGCCAGCAGTTACAACTAACAAACCTCCTAGCCAAACATCCAGATTGTCCTCATTGCCAAAGCAGAGAGATTGTAGCTTATGACGAAGATGAGCTACAGCAGGCACCAGGAAACGATATCGTTACAAGTTGGAATGTAAGCGATAGGCTAGGACGTATTCTACAACTGACGGATGGAGAATATCTTTGCCCGTTATGCAAAGAGTTCAATCTCAAATTTGAAGAAGGAGATATGCACTGGGATTAGAGTTTTCATTTGCTTAAATGGCAGTACCAAGCTGAATTGCGGAGCAGTAAGTTGGCGCAGCAGCATTCGGAAGCATCGTAGGCAAGTTAACGACGATGTTGGCAAGCGTGATAAAATAATAGGATTTTATTATACTTGAGGGTGGTGAGATCATTCATGACTCACGATGTAACTGTAGAAATATTGCTGACTTGTTGTAAGAAGGGCAGAGTCGTGCCCAAGTGAGGGAGTCAATAGGTTGCCGTGAGGACACGTTGACGAGCTGGATCGACAAATACCTGGACGGAGGGCTAGGCGGATTAGTCAATCCGATTCAGCATCAAAAGCCCAGTCGGTTAAGTGTAAAGCAGCAACAGAAACTCAAAGCGATGGGGCTGACGCAGCGACCGAGCGACTACAGGTATGAACGCGACTTGTGGACAGGTGCGATTCTGTCGCAAGTGATCGCCCAACGCTTCGAGGTGCAGTTGAAAGACTCCCGCATCTATGAATTACTCTCAGAGTTGGGCTTGTCTTACCAACGGGCGCATCGGGACTACGCCAAACAATTGAATCAGTTCCTCGGCTCCCATCAATTTCTCTCCCCACAACAAGTCCAAAAAATGCTCAACTTCATCTTCTCTCTTGTTCGGAAGGAAGTAAGCCTTTGTCTGAGATAATGAGCCTGTCAGTTTAAAAATTCTTAGATAGTAATACTCTATGACTGCTGTGAACGCTTCGCCCAGGTTGGCTTCTCGCTTGGTAAATGGAGTGTTGGCGGTTAAGCCGCTGGCAAGTCTGGCAAAACACCAGGCCCGCACGATGATGATCAAGCGGGCTGAGTCGATTGGGGTGTATTGGCGAGAGGAGGTGAAGGCACTGCGATCGCGCTGTCAGCCAAACACCCAACTCGCCCCAAATGCGGAACTTTCTCCCGATTGGGAAGCAGATTTAGCGCGTATTCAGAACCCTGCCCTGGAGTATCCAGAATATTACCTGCGTCCCTTCCATGCTTACGATGAGGGCAATCTGGGCTGGGAGGCAGCAATGGAAGTAGAAGTAGCGGCTCACGCAGTTCACGCTCGAATTTGGCTAGATGCCGGAGCGCAAGGAGATGCAATGTTACGGCAAAGCTATCACGATGTTCTCAAGGCTCAACTTTCTACTGAGCCAAGAGACATTCTCGATCTGGGCTGTAGCGTAGGCATGAGTACGTTTGCGCTTCAGCAGGTGTTTCCTCAAGCTAAGCTGACCGGGCTAGATCTGTCGCCTTACTTTCTGGCGATCGCCCACTACCGCACCCCACACCCCACCTCCCCCACCTGGCTCCATGCCCCTGCCGAATCCACTGGGCTACCTGACTGCTCCTTTGACCTGATTTCGGCCTGTCTCTTATTCCACGAATTACCCCGCACGGTCGCGGTTCAGATTTTCCGGGAGGCGCGACGGTTGCTGCGTCCAGGAGGGCATCTGGCCATCATGGACATGAATCCAAAGTCAGACGTTCATGCGAAAATGCCGCCTTATGTGTTGACGCTGCTCAAGAGTACGGAACCCTATTTAGACGACTATTTTACGTTCAATATGGAGGGGGCGATCGCTTCGGCAGGGTTTACACCGCCAACGGTGACGTGTAACAGTCCTCGCCATCGGACTTTGGTTGCTCAGGTTTGTTAGTGCAGCTTTTTGCAGGTGTGGGAGATATTCTGGTGCCGCGTTCACTCAACTGGGCGAATCTACAGCATGAGGTTGAGCGCCGACTAGGAGACTAAATTGACAGTAATCAAGGCACATAGCGCCATAATGACCGACCTCAGGCACAATTCTGGCTGAGAACCTGTCAAGTCATTCAGGGAATCTATCTCTCCACCTCACCTGAAAAATCATTATGAAAACACTTTGGCTTCTATCAACATTAGTTTTACTTGAGCTAGCTAATCTAACGACTTCGGCTCAAGCCTCGCAATCTCAACAATCTCAAATAGATGGCACTCCACGTTTTAAACAGAATTTGAGCGGCGACGATATGTTGGTTGCCGATGCCCGCGAGGATTTTGAAGATTGGCTGGAGCGCACGGGTCGTGACCGAGATGACGATGATGACCGTCGCGATCGCCGCGATCGGGACGACGACGACGATGATGATGATGATGATGACGATAACCGTAGCGATCGCGATCGTCAGGAGGAGGCGCGTGAAGAATGGGAGCGACGACGTGACCAGGCTGACTGGGAAGACGATTGGGAAGATCGGCTAGGCGATCGCGATGATGATGACGATGATGACGATGACGATGATGACGATGACCGCGACGATGATGACGATGATGACACCTTTCGGGTCAGGCGAGGGCGCGAAGCTTGCGCCAATCCTCGCGATGACCACCAGGGCTGGCGTTGGATTTTAGACCAGATTGGCGAGGGCTGTCGCTAGTTCACTGTAGCCCTAAACCTCTGCCAAAACAGGCCTTTGCGCCAAAGCTTGACGCTCGACAAACTCGGTAGCATAAACCTCACAGGAGTTGTTGGGGCTTTCAATCAGCTTGACTTTGTGCAACTGTGCCCCAATTTCTCGAATCGGCTGTTGCAGCAGGTCGCGAATGTAGATAGCAATGTTTTCTGCAGTCGGCACTACTTTCTCAAAGTAGGGAATATCTTTGTTTAGAAAAGTATGGTCGAAGGGTTCTACAACGTAATCATCCACCGCTTTTTGAAAAGCTACCAGGTCGGCAATCATGCCTGTGCGGGAATCCATCTCGCCTTTGATGGTGACTTCCAGGTGGTAGTTGTGTCCGTGTCCATTGATGCGGGCACATTTGCCATAGATTTCTGAGTTTTGCTCTAGCGTTAACTGTGGCAGTGCCAAACGATGGGCAGCGCTAAAGTGGGTGCTAATCGTCAGATATGCTTCCATGTTGTTTCCTTCGTATTCAGCCCAAAGTTCAGGGTGTTCAAAAAGCTGGATGCGGATAAGGGGTAAGTGTGGCGCAAGTCGCTGCCAGATTACCCGCGCTATGTTTTCGGTAGTGGGTAGGGTTTGCTGAAATTCAGCCCATGCATCATTCAGATAAGAGAAATCTAGCTGGCTGGTAACTTCTCGCTTGATAACCTGCTTTACATCAGACAGGTTTAGTACCATGCCATATTCGTCTAAATCCCCTTCCATTGAAACGTAAAGGACGTAGTTATGTCCGTGCCCTGGCGCACGAACGCAAGCTCCAAACCGTTGGGCATTCTCTGCCTCGCTTAGTTCCGGTAGCCAATAGCGATGGCTAGCCGAAAACTGGGCACGGCGGTTTATGATGCACTTCATAGTAAGGGAAATGTGTTAAGTTCCGTAAATTTGCTCTACTGTCAGCATAATCCAATTGCCGCTGCATTTTCATCTGCAATTTGATGTGACCCTCTTGAAGAAGGCAAGGCGACAAGGCGAACGGACTTACAGCCATTTTCGGCGTTGCTCAATCCAAATATGGATTTGGGTGAAAGTGCGGTACGGAGCGCGGCACCCTCACCCAAATTCATATTTCAAATCAGCAACATCCAGAAATCCTGTTGCTTAAGGTGGGGTTGATGATTCGATGACTTAATTTCTCCAGTGGAGTGGGCAAGATGCCCATTCCACTATTGGCTCAATTTATGATTTCTAGCGTCCCAGGTGGTTCTGCTCAATCCAGTCCAGCACTTCGGACTCTGACTCGGCATAGAGCGCTTTACCTGTTTGCGGGTCGTAGGCGTACCAGAAGATAGCTCCGTTTACGCTAACTTGCTCGACCGAAAGCTGAGAATGGATGGCGATCGCCTCCATCCACTCATGCCACCACTGACTCAACCGCCAAACCAGCGCTGATAGCCCATTCCCACGGTTTCGCTCAACTCCAAGCTGCTGCTGTTCTCGCTCCAGCAAAGCTACCAAACACTCATTTCGACTGGCTCTAGCCACTTCCAATCGGTGAGCCAGGGAAGCATTTATGTTTGCTTGATGCCTAGCTAATATCTCCGAATCCTGAACCCGAAATACATTAGCCATTTCCATTCAATGCGTATCTAAATGAATAAACGCAATTTCCTCCTCTATAAATTTAAAACTTTTCTGTAGCTTTTGCTACAGAAAAGTTTTGAGTCCATAACAAATTTCATCCACCGTATGAATCTTTGCCTTCTCGCCTTTCTCGTTACCCATCAAGTCTCGCTATCAAGCTGGAGCTTCGCAACGAGCATAAAAATGATATTCTTGATGCAAAGTTACACGACTAGGCGATGGAGTTCGCCTTAACCGCCTTTAGTGAAGGCTGATGACTCCTACTTTTCCGGCTTGCGACGGAAGAGTAGAGGTGTGTCAAAGAAGCTTGACTCAAAAAAAAATCTCTCCTCCGTTAGCGGCTCACTCTTCACCCAGCAGCTTAAAAGGAGCGAGATGTTAAACAGCATTCTTTGGATTTTGTTGATGGGCTTTTTTGTCAGTCAGATTGTCCGACGGCTGGGCGGGCCGCCTTTGATTGGCATGATTTTGGTGGGCATTGTGCTGGGGCCTCAGGTGGGCAAGGTGCTTGACTCAAGTATTTTGGAGTCAGCAGACGGTTTGCGAACGATCGCCGTCATGGTGATTTTGATGAAGGCAGGATTGGGCTTAGATCGAGAGAAACTGGCGCAACAAAGTACGGTTGCCCTGCGGTTAGGGTTTTTACCTGCAACGTTTGAGGCAGTGGCGATCGCCCTCACTGCCATCCTGTTATTCAACTTTGACTTCCCCACTGGTTTATTGTTGGGCTGTGTAATTGGGGCAGAGTCCCCGGCTGTGATTGTGCCAGGAATGCTGCGGCTCAAGAGTGCAGGCTGGGGTGTCGCCAAAGGCATTCCCGATGCGATTTTGACTGGGAGTGCCCTATCTGATGTGCTGCTGCTGCTGGTTTTTAGCCTGCTGCTCAGTTTCGTGAAACAGGGCGCAACCGAAATCATCACATTACCCGGTGGATTTGCCTGGACTGCACTGCAACTGTTGCCCTTTCTGGTCATTCTGCAAATCGCTTTAGGAATTCTGGCAGGATATCTGGCAGCACGAATATTAGTCTCTCTACTCACTCAGCAAAACTGGACTCAAACGGCAGTTCAAGATGTTTTGCTGGCGGCTGGGCTGGCTCTGTTTCTGGTAATCACAGCGACGGCGTTTCCCTATTCGGGCTATCTTGCCACCATGTCACTGGGGTTCTTTTTAATTGAACTTGATGCGCCTTTAGCGCGACGGTTGCGAGGCGGCTTTGATGGACTGTGGGCGATCGCCGAAATCTTTCTATTTGTCTTAATGGGAGCCAGCATTCAGCTACAGGTGTTAGGGAATATCCTACTACCGGGGTTACTCATTTTGGCGATCGGCACTCTCGTGGGTCGCAGTATTGGCTGGTATCTTTCCACAGCGGGAAGCAACTGGAATTGGAAGGAACGCTTATTTCTTCTTCCTGGAAACTCTGCTAAAGCAACGGTACAGGCTGCGATTGGGGCGATTCCGCTGGCTCAGGGAATTGAAGGAGGAGAAGTGATGTTGGCGATCGCCGCTCTCTCTATCCTGATCACCGCCCCTTTAGGAGCCTGGGCCATTCCCACCTTTGCGCCAAAACTATTGGAGCGTGGAGAGGTTGATCCGACTAAAGTGAGTATCGTTCAACGTCCTCGGTTGTTAGTGGCGATCGACACTTCTCCCCTTGCAATTAAAGTTCTCACCAAAGCAGCAGAACTGGCTCGACGCAGCGACGCAGAGGTGATTGTTCTTCACGTTATTAATGTTTCGCAACCGGAAAGCGTCCAAGAGTTAAAGGCGCAAACCCATCGATTGCTAGCGGATATTCGCCATCACTTTCTCACAACAACGGGTTCTGTTCCAGAGCAAATTATTCAAATTGCTCAACATCATCAGGTGACAGAAATCATGATGGGCAAACGCGGACATCAGCCCTGGGAAAAAGTGCTGGTAGGCTCCGTTTCCCAGTCTGTAGTGGAAACCAGTTCAATTCCCGTTATGCTGATTGACCGCCCGTAGCAGCATACACCACAGCAGGCACTCGCTTAAAGGCTGGCGTACCCGATCGCTCCTCAATCTGTCCCTTAAAGATCACATTCACTTCCGGGTAAAACATCAGCGCTGCCCCCTGACGCACTGCACCGTAGATCACTTCCACATTTGTTAGTTTTCCGGCATCTGCTTGAACGGTGACGAGCTGATGTTCCTGTAAGCCAATCCTTTCTGCATCCTGTCGATTCATTAAAATGCAGTTGCGGTGAGGCATCCCCCGATATTTGTCGGCAGCCTTATAAACCACCGTGTTGTGTTGAGAATAGCTGCGTCCCGTCATTAACGCCACAACGATCGCAGGAGTAGACTCTGGCACTCCAAAATCTGTCGGTTTCGGCAGAGCCAGCACAGGTAAAGGAGTTGCAAACATGGAGGCTTTACCGGATGGCGTGGAGAACTTTGGCGCTGTAAAAATCCGTCCGCTAATCGTGAATTCCTCTTTTGTCTCATCAATGGTTGCCATCTTCTCAAACCCTGGAATGGTTTGGGCAATCAGTTGCCGCACATATTTGGTGTCCTGAAGCTTGCGCCAGTCCACCGGAAAGTCACCCTGAAGCCGATGCGCCAGTTCTGTCAAGAATTCCACTTCAGCAATCAGGTCAGCATTTTTGAGGTGAGTTTTTCCCTCATCATTTAAACGCACAAAGTTGTTACCCGATTCAACTGTTGTTTTATGGGGATTCTCAAAGCGATTTAGCACAGGCAGAATGATCGTGTTTTGCTTTGCCAGTCCGTGAAAGTGTCCCAGGTTTGGCTTTGTAGCCAGGTAAATGATTGTGTCAACTTTACCCAGGGCACGTTTTGCTTGAGTTGAGTCAGGATTGGCGGCGTAGAGATTGCCGCCCAAACAAATCAGTGTATCTACATTGCCTGCATCTGCCGCCTCAATTAAGGCGCGAGTGTCATATCCTTGAACCCGACTGAGCGATCGCCCCAATAACTTCTCCAACGCCTGCTGAATTTCTTTTTTGAGCCTGACCGTCACCCCCATTGAGCCAAACCCTTGAACGTTAGAGTGCCCTCTAACAGGCATCAAACCTGCTCCAATCCCTACATTGCCCGTTAGCAAGGCTGTGTTGGAAAGGCTGTAAACGTTATCTACGCCGTTCTGGTGTTGAGTAATACCCATCGCCCAGGCAAACACAACCTGTTTTGAGGAGCCAATCACGACAGCAGTGGCTTCAATCTCGGCTTGAGATATCCCACAGGTTTCGGTGATGGTTTGCCAGGAGGTGTTTTGTGCCTGTTCAACCACCGCTTCCCAACCTTCGGTGTGTGCCTGGAGGAAATCCTGGTGAGTTAGCCCTTTCTCAATCAGCGCTTTCTGAATGCCAACAAACAGCGCTACATCGCTACCAGGAATCGGTTGCAGATACAGGGAAGAAATCTCGGAACCTGTCATTAAAGATTTCAGCGGGAAAGCAGGAGAACCAAATTTGACTAAACCAATCTCCATCACCGGATTAATCACAATCACTTTACCGCCGCGATCGCGCAGTTTAATCAGCTCATTCATCAACCGAGGATGATTGTACGAGCAGTTAGAACCAACCAGCACCACGCAATCTGCCTGCTTCAAATCCTCCAGGCTAACCATTGAAGTGCTGGTGCCAAACATCTGCTTTAGCCCAAAAGTGGAAGGTGCATGGCACAGATCAGAGCAATCCGCTAAGTTGTTGGAACCGAGCGATCGCATCATCAGTTGCAGCAGATAAGCCGCTTCATTAGAAGATCGTCCAGAACTGTAGGAGGCGACTCGTTCGGGCGGCTGGCGAAACCCTGCCTCTGCAATCTGATAAACCTCTTCCCAGGTAATTCGCTCGTAGTGAGACTTGCCTGCCCGCAAAATCACTGGAAAGCTAAGCCTTCCCAATCGATCTGCTTCCAGAGAAGTTAACTGCTGAAGTTGCTCAATGGAGTACTGATCAAAAAAGTGAGTGGAGATTCCGGGCTGAATCTCTGCCGAAATCGCTTCCACACTTTTCATGCAGCGCTGGAGCTTTTCACCCGTCTCATTGGTGAATCCCCCTTTTTGCCCCCCTGTGCCCCAAGAGCAAGACAGACAGGCGCTTTTGTGAAATAGAGTTTGCCACAGTTTTGCCCCCTCTGGCGACAGCGTATGCTCTGCCCAATATTGAATGACCGATAAGCCACCCCCAATCTCCGGGGTCTTGTCATTGGTTTCATGATCCGGGGGAATCGGTTGAACCGTTTGCTGTGGGTTGGTGTCCATGTGGCTTACCTCTCAAGTGACTTCAATACAGTGACAGCCTGTAACCGAAACTAGCGTAAATTTGAGGTTTGCAACAGTGGTCAGGAGAGGGCTTTAACGAGACGCTTCCAAAAAAAATCTGGGGCACAGAACTACCCCAGAACCACTACAATCTCTCTAAAACGGCTCTAAAACAACAGAATTTCAGGCTCATCCAGCGCTAACTACACCGATTGGGCAGGCCACCGAAGTGCCACCCAACCCGCAGTAACCGTTCGGATTTTTAGCGAGATACTGCTGATGGTAGCCCTCCGCATAATAAAACTCAGGGGCATCCAGAATCTCAGTTGTAATCTCACCGTAATTTGCCGCCCTCAACGCCTGCTGATAGGCATCACGAGAGGCTTCTGCTTGCTGCTTTTGCGCCTCAGAATAGACATAAATGCCAGAGCGATATTGAGTGCCAACATCGTTGCCCTGACGCATTCCCTGAGTGGGGTTGTGGCTTTCCCAAAAGATTTTCAGCAAGGTTTCGTAGCTAACCACGCTAGGATCAAACACCACAAACACAACCTCATTGTGTCCTGTTTTACCCGTGCAAACCTCCTGGTAGGTGGGGTTTGGCGTAACCCCAGCCGCATAGCCTACGGCAGTGGTGAACACCCCATCCTGCTTCCAAAACTTACGCTCTGCACCCCAAAAACAGCCCATACCAAACATCGCCATCTCCATTCCAGGTGGAAAAGGAGGCTTTAAAGGATTGCCGTTAACATAGTGCTGTGAGGGCACGGAAATCGGCTCTGCTCTTCCGGGCAACGCTTCATCGGGCGTTGGCAACGTTAGCTTCTTACCAAATCCAAATAACACCATTTGTTTAGGCTCTACTGAAAGTATCTTTTTACCTTATTTAACTATAGCGTTTCCCTATTGTGCCGTAATTTAATCTCCATCATGTTAAGGTTTACGAGACAGTTAAGAAATAAGTTACGGCATTCAACAGTTTTGTTTTGACTCGCCCAAGTTATGAAGTAAGGCTATCTTCAGCGGCTGACCTTGAAAGACTGTAGCAACCGGTTTTGCCGCGATACCATTTGTCAACCTTCAATCCAGCCGAAAGAATGTTTGAAACTCGCTCACGAACCGTACTTCGGGCTTCTTTAGGAATGTCAGCGACAAAAATTGCATCAATGATTTCGCCAGTTTCCAATACCTGATTGGGTTTACGCCCCAATACTTGAGGAATGGCTTCGGCGAGTGAACTCTTGCCAAACTCATCTCGAATATATTGTTGCCAGCCTAGCGATCTACGGGGAGGGTTAGCTGCTTTACTCGCTTTCCCACTTCTTTTTGACTTAGGCTCTTTAGCGGCTGAGGTAGTCTTTCGAGCGTATTTACGCTTAGGTCGTGATGTTTTAGCGGCATCTTCGAGTTTTGAAGTATCTTCTGCGATCGCCCCCGTTCCATTGGTGGCAACCTCGTCAGAAATTGCAGGTGCAATGCCGTTACTTTTGCTATTAGGTGAAGTTTTACCTAGCCGTTGCAGCAAGCCAGAGGTAGATGATCCTCCTGAAGAAAACATCCCAATGACTGTTTTCAGCCCCTTCCTTTTTTCGTGAATTGTTTCTAACCGAGCGAGTAGTTCAGCTTCTTGGTGCGTTAGCTCAGAATCAGCCTCAATCAATTTGGAAAGGATCGGATCAGATGCTTTGCCGGAAGGTTGAGAGTCTTGCACAATAGGGAGTTCCTTTTATTTAAATGTTGAACATCAATGCTAGGTGAGGAATGGATGGCTTCAACCTGTTTGACACCTGTTTTATACAGAAGCACATATCTGAAGGGTGAAGTCCTCTTATCTGCAATTGTATGGCACAAGTACTCCTAAAGCGATCGCTTTTTAGTCTTTTATATCGCTATTTTTGCGTTTTTTCCTCAGAAATATACTTTTGGTCAAAAACATCGCCAAATCTAATCTCAGATGGAATAGTGATGGGTCGTTAGTTAGCTATTTGCATCTGTGATAAATGACGAATGAAGAATGACGATGCGCCCTTTAAAGCGTTTCTGTACGGAAGCCTCCACTCGGCAGGGGCACACAAAAATGTGTTCTGAGATATATGCGTAGCGCTATATGACTCTAGTAAGAACTGCTGTAGAGTAAATTTGAAGTACTTCCTCGTGATTTCAGTACCATTTATTTACGTGTCCGAAACAAGAACAAGCTACAACGTAATCTATGAAGTGGTACGCCTTATTCCTGAGGGACGGGTCGCTACATACGGACAGGTGGCAGATCTGGCGGATCTCCCTGGGCAGGCACGGCTGGTTGGCTACGCACTCTATCGGGTGGATATGACCCTATCAGATATTCCCTGGCATCGCGTGATCAACGCCAAAGGTGAGGTGTCAGAGTCGCCTCTACGCTACGGTACAGACTACTTGCAGCGATCGCTCCTGGAACAAGAAGGTATCCAGTTTAGTCCTGAAGGCAAGGTTGACCTGAACGAATATCGCTGGCGACCAGAACTGCCGATTAGAGGAATGAGGGGTGCCCACACTGAGCTATAGTTGACAGGGTAGAGCTATCAGTTAGCTCATTCGCTTCAGGGGACTACCGTTTACTCAACGCTGTTGAAGTCACACTGTTTCAGCCAACTGAGCAATAGCCGAACGGCACCCCTACTCTATGTCTGACCCATCAATTTTGTTGTTGTTGACCTGTATCACCTGTGCAGACAGCACCGATGGTTTTACCCATCTGTCTGCGTCTGACTGTTCTACTGTTGAATCTTTCAGTCAGTCTCAGCGCTCCACCCCGCCTGAAGGCAAGTTAGTCCATTGCACTCATGCCATCAGTGCCCCAGAAGTGATTCCGGCTTTTCTAACTACCGCTTCTCAACCCGCAGTAACAGTTCAAACTACTGCACCCGAAGGGGCAAGGGGCGATCGCCCGACTGCACCCGAACCATTTATTCTCCCTGAAACCTTCACAAAGTCACCAGCCGCAAACCCGACTCCAGCTAACCCATCTGCAAACCCATCGCAAGCCAGTCTACCCCTGAGTGATTTGTCTGATCTGCTCATGTTGGGTAGTCGGGGTGAGGCTGTCAGTAGACTTCAGCAAGAGTTACAGCGCCTTGAATATTACACCGGACCTATAGACGGAATTTATGGTCAGCTAACCTATGCTGCTGTTACCAAATTTCAACAGGCAGAGGGGCTGGCGGTAGACGGAATAGCCGGATCACTCACCTGGTCTAGACTACAGACTTTATCAACACCTGCGATCGCCTCAATGCAACCTCACCGCCAGGCAACGGCGATCCTTCAGAACGATGCATCCGCAGTGACTCCCTTAGCGACAACCAAAGAGCAGCCGTCAGATATAGTACAACCTCCAAACTCAGCCAGCTTAGAGGACAGCAGCACGGCAGGAGAAATTGCAGAAAACGTCCCCGTCTCCCAAGTAAGCCAGGTTTCACAATCACAAGATATTGAAGCCAAGTCAGAGCAGCCGCTTTCCAATCAGGAACCCCAACAAACAGATTTTGTCTTGGATACTTCCCCCAACGGTGTCTCCTTCTATTTCTGGATAGGAGCTTGGGCAATTGTTTACATCGGGGGAATGCTATTTATCTTCAAAAACAACATCATCAGCAAGCTGGGACTTACTTGGGGCACCGATGATCGCGAACAGCAAGATATTCATCTCCCCATGGTTGAACCCAGTCTGGCAGATCAGTTCACCGCTGTTCTAGACTCTGACCTAGCTCCAGACAGTTCAGATGGCTTTGGGCCAATTGCTTCCGATCCTGCGGGGCAGGAAAAGCGGCATTTGATGCGTCAAAACGGCTCACTTCACTTTTCCAGAGAATTAGATATTCCTTCAAAAGTAGAAGAATCTCCAACGGATGCAAAACCTCCTAAGGATTTGGGTAAACCCCCTCTCATCTCTTTGTTGGAAAAGCTAGCCTACGAGGGACCCAGGCGCTCCAGCCAGCAGTTAACTCCTGTTTGGGCAGATGGAGGAGTCGTTGAGCCACTTAGAGGTCTATTTAGCGACTTACCGCACCCACTGGGTAGCCAGCCATCAGAGCGCAGACGCAACAGGGCAGCCACGCCTCCCCATTCCACTACGATTCAGTCGCTCAGGCAAAGCCCACAAGCTGAGGCTCCCAGCACTCTGATTGCCACTCTACCCGATGAAGACCCTGAAACTAAAAATTCCTACACCTACGCTTTACTTGATAATGCTGAAGGGTATTTTTTGCTGAAAGGAAATGAGTTGAGAATTTACGACGGAGCGCTAGCTCAAATTGAGTCTGATATTGACCACACCATTGTTTTGCGCCGCACCGATGCTGAAGGGGCGCAAGTAGACAAGTCATTTGTAGTGAGCTTTACAAAAGCCGAGGATGACGACGCAGCAGAAATGGCACGCTCAGCCTAAAATTTGCTAAGGATTGCGGATTTATTAATGTGTAATTCTCCTGTGTAGGGGTATGGCAATGCCATGCCCCTACAGAGATTCTGGTTTTACAGGTTATTTGATCCACGATCCTAAGTCTGTAGCTGGAGTCGGGCACGCTCCAACTACAGACTTAGAAGGAATTGGTATAAAAATTTTACTTTTACTGGGGGTTAGAATTTCTTGTGAA
The DNA here is from genome assembly GCA_012033355.1 of Leptolyngbyaceae cyanobacterium RM1_406_9. Taxonomy (GTDB): domain Bacteria; phylum Cyanobacteriota; class Cyanobacteriia; order Elainellales; family Elainellaceae; genus JAAUTN01. The sequence goes on from JAAUQZ010000017.1 coordinate 16,402, forward strand.
GATACGGAAAAGTCCGTTTTTGTAAGCCATGATTGTAGGGTTGCTTCTAGCTGGAGTGTGAGAATTCCTGCCTTTAAGGGAACTTTATTGTTGTGCGAAATGTCTACGAAGATACCTTGGGTGCTCTGCCGACTGACGTTCACTCAAAGGATAATTCATGGCTACTATCACGGTTACAACCACCGCAGACAGCGGATCTGGTTCACTGAGAGAAGCAATTTCCAAAGCCCAGTCGGGAGACACAATCAAGTTTTCGTCTAATCTTGCCAACCAAAAAATTACGCTAACTGGCGGACAGCTTACAGTCAAGCAAAGCATCACCCTTGATGGTTCAGGAGTGTCTAACTTAACCATTAATGGCAATAGCTCTACTCGAATACTCGCTGTCGAGAAGTTTCTCAACGTTAATATCAAGAACCTGAACTTCACCAACGGCCGTATTACAGGCGCGGGAGGCGCGGGCGAAGGTGGCGCAATTCAGGTGCGTGACTACAGCACCTTGACTGTAGAAAACAGCAAATTTACTAACAACAGCGCCAGCCGAGGGGGGCAATTCGTGTTGGCTATGGCGGCGGATTGACCGTGCGAGGCAGTACCTTTGACAGCAACGACGGCACCCTTTCAAACGATGGCTTTAGTGCTGGGGCGATCGCCACCTACGGGGCAGGTGGAGCCGCAGGCAAAGGCAAACTGGTGATTGAGAATAGCACCTTCACCAACAACAAAGGCGTGAACGGTGGAGCTATCTACAATCTACTAGGGCCGCTTACCATCAAAAACTCGGTTTTTAAGAACAACGCCAGCACCCGCGAAGGAGGAGCTATCTTCACCGATGGTGCTGATGGCGACGAACGAGATACGGTGGGCGGCAAAATCTTGATTGAGTCCAGCCAGTTTGAAGGCAACAAAGCCAAAGCGGGTGGAGGAGCGCTTTACCTGTGGACTTATAGAGGGGATGAAGCAATCATCAAGGACAGCACCATCCTGGGCAATTCTGTCGCCAAAGGTGGGCCAAACAACCTCGGACGCGGCGGCGGCATCGAGTTTGCTGGAAGTAAACTCACGATCGCCAATACAACCATTGCCAACAACACTTCCCCGGTGCAAGGTGGTGGACTGTGGGTCAACAACAACACTTCTGCCGTCACCATCACCAATTCCACCATTTCTGGCAACAAAGCCCTGGAAGATGCAGGTGGTGGAATGTTTATCAATACTTGGGACGGAAGACCCGTCAAAATTACCAACTCTACCATTGCCGACAACTTTGCCGGACGAGATGCAGGCGGCATCTGGACAGGTGGCAGCAACAGTGATGATGTCACCCTGACCAACACGCTTTTTTCAGGAAACGTCGCCGAAAAGACCAAACAGGGACACTCCAACTTCATCCTGCGAGAGGGCGGCGGCAACATTGTTGAAACTATTGTGGGCGGTAGAGGGCCCAAAGTTACATCAAATAGCCGTTATGTAAACGATGCAAATTTGAGTGGTTTGCAGAAGGTCGGAAATGACCTTGTACATCAGCTTTTGCCAAACAGCCCTGCAATCAACGCAGGTACAACTAACGGTGCGCCCACAACCGACCAAACTGGAATTTCGCGTAACGGCAAACCTGACGTTGGTGCGTATGAGGTGAGATCTCAAACGCCAACTCCGCTACCTAAAGAAGATACCTCCCCTGCCGTCCCTGAGCCTATTATCCCTGAACCTCCCGCTGTCCCTGAGCCTGTTACCCCTGAACCTCCTGCTGCTCCTGAGCCTGTTACCCCTGAGCCTCCTGCTCCTGCTGAGCCTCCTGTCGGTAATGATAAGCCCGTGACTCCACCTGATAGCGGCTCACCCACACTTCCTGATGCGGGCACTCCTGAACCGCTGATTGCCGAAGCAGATGTCATTACTACTAAAGCCAATACTGCTGTCAAGATTGATGTTCTTGCTAATGATCAAATAGCGGGTGACTTTACTCTTGCGATTGGCGATCGCCCCACAAATGGAACCGTCGCACTCGACAACAACGGTACACTAAACGATCTAACAGACGACTTCATTCGATACACCCCTGAAACCGATGTCGCAGGTGAGGATTCTTTCACTTATCGGCTCAGTCGAAACGGCGAAAGCGTCTCTACAACTGTCAAAGTTACAGTCACCGAAGAGCCATCGTCGGAAAGCCCGTTGCCCAACAATCCACTGCCCAGCAATCCGTTACCCAATAACCCAACTCCTGAAGTTCCGACTCCTGAAGTTTCAACTCCTGAAGTTCCAACTCCTGTTCAACCCAAGCCAAACTTGTTTACCCAAACCAAACTAATCGATCTACGAAATGTTGATTTGGATAACAACAGTGAACTCGATTCGCAGGTGGCAGTAGAGTTTAGTGAAGTTGGCAGCAGTGCAGCTTACAACAACTCAGTTGGGCTGTACATTGTAGCGGATGAGTCAGGGTCCGTAGTTGACCCAGATAGCGACCAATTGATTCGTCCAGGAGAAACGGGCTACGCTGAGGCAGCACTCAAGCAACGGCTAGCGGATGTAGAACTCAATCGAGCGACAGGAGAGCTATCAGCTGCCTTAGAAACGGGAGTGCTTTTAGCGCCGTATATCGTCTCCAATGGCAACGCAGATCAGTTCCTCAGCCAAAACCCCAGCAACTCACAGAACAGTGATTCACTCAATGCTTTCTTTGCCTTTGGAGTGGCTAATCCTGACCAGAAGACTCACATCAAACTGCTCAACGACAATACCTTTGTTTTTGAGGATAAGTTAGGCGGAGGAGATCAGGATTTTAACGACTTTGCCTTCAAGCTAAATGTGCAGGGTGCTGCATAAAGTCAACTTTGGTCAAGGTATACACTAGTCATCTAAGCTAAATAAAGGAGGCGGGGCGTTGCCTTGCCTCCTTTTGTATTTATAGCTGTAGTCAGCTAGGTCAGGACAGGGACATTTGGGTGGCGCGGCTCCGCCGCGCCACCCAAATGTCCTAATCAATATGGCTACCGCTATAGAATGAGTAATGGTTGAAAACTTCTGAATTTCTTTGTTTGTCAAACGAGAATACGGTATAGGACTCTCGCTCATCTCCAGATTCCATGCCCGGTGTGCCGACTGGCATTCCTGGAACAGTGATTCCTGTCACGGTCGGCTGCTCTGCTAGCAATCGTTTAATTTCTTCAGCGGGCACGTGTCCTTCAACGACGTATCCGTCAACAATCGCAGTATGGCAAGAGGTAAGTTGATCTGGAACCCCATATTGCTGTTTGAGACTATCTACATCAGGGGTGGGCACGTTATTGGTTTGAAAGCCCTGAGCCTCTAGATGCTCTATCCATCCGCTACAGCAGCTACAGGACGGGTCTCGATAAATTGTGATTTCAGGCAATTCTGAGGACGCTCTTGCACTGGTGGTTGTTAGCACCATAACAGCGGCGATCGCCACCCAACACGAGACAATCAGCTTAATATATCGATGCACACGAGAAAATATGACTTTCATCATCATTTGTTATTAGGATTGGGTCTGTAGCAATCCTAAATGATTGTGAAGGTGCCTATCATGATTGACGAAGTTTTTTGTCCCGATGCACAGTCATCAAATTTTATAGCGGCCACACTCTAGGATTACAGCTAGGACGATTCAAATAAGTTAGTCGCATTAGGTGCCAAACTTTCATCAGCCAGCGTCGGGCTTCCAGACTTGAGTAGCCCCTATAACGGCAGAGAATTCCCGACATCAAACGGGTTACGCCAACTTTGCTGGAGCGATCGCCTTCATCTTCACTCTTTTTTTTCCAGAACTGCCGAGCTTTGTCTATCACCTCGTCAGATGGCGGTCGCCCCACCAACGCAAAACTAGCCACCACCGGACAACCCGCTAATCCATTTGAACTGGTGAGCATTTCAGAGCCGCCCTGGAGCCACTGGGGGTCTACCCACAGCAGTTTCCCGCTTTGCCAGACCTGGGTGTGCGATCGCCACTCACCGCTAGCAAATTTCTCGCCTCTAGCGCTGCGTCCCAGTCGAGTAATCTCCCAGCCGAGCCAGAGTGAATTTTCAGCCAGATCAACTCGCAAGTTTTGATGGTAGTTTGCCCCATCAAACACAATGGTTTCCTGAGGCAACCACTCTAAACAAGCTCCTGCGGCAACTTGAAGATGGGTGGACTGCCTTGCCTCTAAACCGTTGCTGCGATACACCTTAGCGGCAGCAGCAGTAGTGATCAGCGCCTGGGCTTGAGGATGCAGGGAAACGTTGAGAGAGAGCGATCGCCCCCCACAATTCCCCCAGCTGTATGCAAAATCACGCTATGGCAAACCTCGGAACCTTCTGGATAAAACGGCCGCTGCACCTTGAGCGGTGCCTGGGCAAAGGCGCGACCCAGTTGAGTAGCCCCTTCACGTTGGGCAAACTCTAGCTGTAGGTTGCCCTGCCAGCCTGCCAACGAGTCTGAGCTTGATTTAAGAATTTGATTCACAGCAAAACATGACAACACGACGAGGCGAGGTACTGGTTGCAATTCTCAATGACGTGCAGGATATGACAATTGCCCGTGAACAGCACTGGTATCGCATTCCCAGCGAAAGCGTTGAGAAGTTTTTGAAGCAACACTGGCCCCCAGAGTGGTTAGCGTTCTATCAAACCAAAGTGTTTGGAGATGAGGCTTACGCTGTGAATCACTATGCCCGTGTTCAGAATATTTGTAAAGTCTGTCGCTGTGAATTGTTTCCTGATGAAGCGTTAAATGAGAAGTCTCAGAAACAATATTACAAGTTGGAAATTTCTGATTTGCAGCGATTGGAGGTGCCTGTTGGGAGCGATCGCCGCCGCAGAATTCACTTCATTCCAACCACGCTAGAAAAGCTAAAAACCGCAGTTAATATTAGCGACTTATCTAGTTATAGCAATCCTAAGTAGGTTGTGAAAGGCGCACCCCGGAGGGGTGCGCCTTTCACAACCCGCTCGTCCTACAGCCTATTTAGGCTGGCTATAGTTGTGTATATATATGATTCAATGACACTGACCTAAGGGAGCAAGACCTGCGACGAATAGAGGAAGCTAGAGCTTGGTAACGAGGGATTCGATATAGCGTTCAACTTTCCTAGCCAAAGCTTCCAGAAAAGAATTAACACCCAGTAACCGAATGTCACAGGTTGTCATCTCATTCTGAATCTGAGAATCAGGTTGCGAATGTTTCAATTGAAGCGTATGAAGAAAACAGAAATACTGCACTGGTTGAGGCTCAAGGCTGGGTTATGGGAAGGGACGGGGAAATCGTTCTTACGGCAACACCCCCTACTGTTATGCCTCAGAATTCATGGCAGAATTTAGGTGATTGTTAAGCGCTCGAATAAAGTTGTTTCGGGAGGGAAAAAGGTGAGAAGTAGCCGCTCCAAACAATTCCGCTTACTCCGACGCTTGCTGAAATCGATGCGAGTAGGAATGCAGCGTCTGGCAGCGCCGCTGTTTCTAGCAGTTCTATTTTTAGGAGCGGCGATTTTACCGACTGTTGCTCATGCTGTGGTTGCAAGTTCCGTCGTTCAGAGTTTGCCCAATGCGGAAACGCTAGATCAACAGGGGCGGCAACTTTACCAGACAGGGCGATTTGCTGATGCGGTTTCGATTTGGCGACGGGCAGCCAGTGCATTTCAAGGGACGGGTGAGCCGTTGGGGCAGGCAATGGTGTTGAGTAATCTTTCCCTGGCTTATCAGCAGCTTGGACAGTGGGATGAGGCAGAAACTAGCATTCAGCAGGCGATCGCCCTTCTCACTTCTATTTCTCGCCCGGGGCAGCCGATTCTCGCTCAGGCTTTAGATGTTCAGGGTCAATTGTATCTATCACGCGGACGGGCTGAGACTGCGATTGAAATCTGGCGGCAGGCGGCTGAGATTTACACGCAATTAGAAGACAACACTCGATTAACGCGCAATCAGATCAACCAGGCTCAAGCACTGCAAACACTGGGATTTTACCGTCAAGCACAAGAGCAGTTGCGTGAGATTGAACAAACGCTAAAAAGTCAGCCCGACTCTGTGCTAAAAGTGACTGGACTGCGGAGTTTGGGTAATGTTTTGCGGGTCATGGGTGATTTAGAAGGATCACAGCAGGTGTTGCGGCAGAGTTTTGCGATCGCTGAATCCATTTCAGATGCTCAAGCCATGAGTGATACATTGCTTAGTCTGGGTGATGTGGCTCGAACTCAGCAGGATTATCCGGCAGCTTTGACGTTTTACCAGCAGTCCACTGAGACAGCCCCTACCCCCCTATCTCGAATCTCGGCTCAACTGCGTCAGCTTAATCTGCTGCTGGAACGGCAGCAAGAAGATGAACCGCTAGCAGATGAATGGTTTAACACGGCGGAAGACTTGTTGCCTCAAATTCTCCAGCAGCTTGCAGATCTGCCTGTGAGTCGTAGAGCGGTTTATGCTCGAATTGGTTTGGCAGAGAGTTTGCTGAAGTTGGAGAGTGCGAATGGATACGCTCAAGCGGTTGAACTTTTGACTGTGGCGGTGCAGCAAGCCAGGGAATTGGAGGATCTGCGGGCAGAGGCGTATGCACTGGGCGTGTTGGGGGAAGTCAACGAACGCTCTCAACAGTGGGATGAGGCGGAGAATTTGACCCAGGAAGCGCTGTTTATTGCCCAGCAGATTAATGTACCTGACCTTGCCTATCGGTGGCAGTGGCAGTTGGGGCGGTTGTTGAAGCAGCGAGGGGATGAGGACGGGGCGATCGTTGCTTATCAAACAGCCGTCGAAAACCTTAATTTAGTTCGCAATGACCTACTTTCTGTTGATTCAGAGGTACAGTTCTCATTTCGGAATGATGTAGAGCCTGTCTATCGAGAACTGGTAGAACTGTTGATCACCAGCGGCAACCGTAACGAGGTGAGGCAGGATTATCTAGAACAGGCAATTCGTCAGGTGAATGCGCTTCAGGTGAGTGAACTGGAGAATTTTTTGCGCTGTAACTTGGCGATCGCCACAGAGATTCCTGATGTTGACCCAACGGCCGCAATTTTTTATCCAATCGTGCTGCCCAATCAGCTAGCGGTAATTCTTAGATTGCCGGAATCTGAACCGCTACAGGTTCAAATCAATCCAATTGCTCAAGATCAGGTTGAACAAACTTTAGATCAGTTAAGACGAGAGTTAGGTCAAAGGTTTGTAACTCCAGAAGGAGAAGCTTTATCTCAACAGGTTTATGACTGGCTGATTCGCCCTTTTAGCTCAGCGTTGGCAGCTAGCAATGTGAAAACCCTGGTGTTTGTTTTAGACGGCGCATTACGCAACGTCCCAATGGCGGCCCTGCACGATGGACAGCAATATTTGATTGAACAGTATGCGATCGCCCTCACTCCTGGCTTGCAGCTTATTGCCCCCGAACCACTCACCAAAATTCAACTCAATGCACTCACCTTTGGGCTTTCTGAGATTAGAAATAACTTCCCACCTCATCAAGACTTTGCTCCTCTCCAAAATGTAGAAACAGAACTACAGGTGATTCAATCTCAAATTCCAAGTCAGATCTTTCTGAATCAACAGTTTACTCAAACCACTCTGCAAGAGCAGGTCAGCACTGAGCCGTTTTCTGTAGTTCACCTGGCCACACACGGACAGTTTAGTTCTGACCCACAGCAAACCTTTGTTTTGGCATGGGATGGTCAAATTGATGTCAACACCTTAAGCAGCATCTTGCAGCGTCGCGATCAAAGTCAAACAGAGGCGATCGAACTCCTGATCATGAGTGCTTGTCAAACAGCCGATGGTGATGATCGGGCTACGTTAGGGCTAGCTGGAATTGCCGTGCGGTCGGGCGCACGCAGCACAATTGCCTCACTTTGGAATATTGACGATCGGGCCACCGCAGAGCTAATCAATCGCTTTTATCAGGAGTTAGCCAGTCCGGGGACAATGATTACCAGAGCCGAGGCGCTTCGCCGCGCCCAGGTTGCGCTGATTCAGTCTGGTTATGTAGAGCCTCTGTTTTGGTCGCCCTATGTTTTAGTTGGAAATTGGCTGTGAGGTGCAGCAGTTAAGTAAGGGGAAATTGGCGATCGCCCCCAGCCCAACAGACTCCAGCAAGCTAGCCCAATCCGCCTGCATTGCAGAATTTGGGCTACTAAGATGCAACGTGGCTAGCTCAGTCAACGCCTCATGCCAAATGCCATAATTGGCATACACTCTAACTCGTTCTTGAGGTGATGTTGCGGCGATGAGTTGGCGAGTTAGGGCTGAATCGGGCTGAATGCGTTTAACAAATCCTTCTACGGCTGGATCTTGTCCCGGTTCGCCAGTCAGCACAATTTGAAAGATCCAGCGATGCACTCGATCCACTTCCAGCGGCTGAGTAGGTCGAACACCAACAATCCCAGACTCACCGCTGAGGGCGACCTGTTCTCGATAAACAGGACGTTGATTATTATCCACCAGTACAAATTCTGCGGAGACAGCAGAGGTTTCTAATTCAGGTACGTAAAACCAGAAAGTAGGCAGTTCATCAACGGTCAACGCTAACAGTGAGTCTGGCTCAGAACAGTCTTGCGTTTGATTGATGAGCGGTTCGCTGCCCGGTACTAGCGCAACTAATCGACTCAAACAAGAGCCAGGAGCGCGAGAACCCGTTGAAGTTTGGTTTGCAGGCCTGCTGTGTCTTCAAAGCCATCCGCTGGCGATGAGTTAAAAACCAGAGGTTCAATTGTAGGACTAGGGGAAGGATTCCCCTGTGCCCAAACTGATGCAGGCTGTAAATCCCCATCGGTTAGCATTACAGCTAATACAATTGTCCAAAATGAGCGATGAAGCAATAGAATCTTGTTCATGGTTTCGTAGGAATTTTTGATTTTGCGATCGCCACACTTCCACCGGATATCATCAGCGCGAGTGCAGCCGGAACCAGAGGTAGCCATCCTCCCCACAGCAGAGCCATAAAACATAAGCTGTGTAAAACAATAAGGCTTAGACCAATTGTGAGTCCTAGTTTTAGAGCAGTCCTGTTTTTGCCTGAAGGCGAATGTTTTTTGGAGGGCGATCTCAAAGAGATACCCGCAAGGGGTCGCCACCACACCAGCATTCCGCCCATCCACGCCCAACACCCTATCCAAACCGCTTCAAGCCACTGCGGTAGCCACCATAACAGAGGACGTTGATCGAGAACCGCACTAATGATTTGGCTGGTCATGTGCGCCTGAATCACAACTCCTGGAATTTCGATACGCATCAACCTGTTGCGATAGGGCACAAAGTGAGAATCAACATTGTCTATCGTGACTCCAATTAAAATAATTCGATCTTTAACCAGTTCTGCCAACTGTGAACTAGTAAGCGAATCATCCAGAACTTTCCGAAGTGGAATCTGCGCGAAGGGAGCCGAACGGTAATGGAGTAGCGCCTGATATCCGTTTGCTTCAGCCGCAGATAGCTGATATCCTCCCGCGTTAAACTCTAGTTTAGGGAAAGAAACCTCCCCAATCTGTAACACGCCTGCTTCTGTGAATTGCAGTGGGATATCCAGTGAGTTTAAGTATCCCATTGCGGCTCGCAAACTGAGAGATTGACTGGTCGGGCAAGCATCGTCTGAGGGCATTCCCAGCAGATGACGACGAATCACGCCATCTGGATCAACCACCGAATTGGTAAACCCCAAACGCTCCGTTGGAATATCAGGAGGTGACGAAATTTGGGTTGCTTCATCCCCTGCCTGACCAATTCGACAAACATTAATGATGTGGTCGTGTTGCTGCAAGTAGCTTGCTAGCTCTGGCTCAAACTCAAAATCATGATAAATATCCGAAGCAATCATACGAGGCTGATAAGGTTCTACTTTTTGCAACAGTTGAACTAACGCCTGGTCAGAAAGTGACCCCTTTCGTACCATTCCCTGCTGCTCCTGATACTGTAAATCTGCATCATCAACAGTAACAATTAACAAACGGTCATCCGGCGGTTCGGCGGGGCGCAACTGCACCAGTTGATCAAACGCCCGTAGCTCAAAGGGTTGGAGCAATCCAAGCGATCGCCCTCCCACCACCAAACTGGTCACTAACCCGCTAATCAGGCAAACTCTCCAAATGGCCGAAAGAGTACTTCTTCGGCGCTGACTTTGTGACCCAAAAGTTGCAGTTCTAGATACAGCATGAGTGGATTGAGATCGTGGGAGCGATCGCTCTCCAGCCGCTTCCCCGATTGCCCCTCTCAAACTCTGCCAACTGGGAGGAGATTCTGCCGGATTCTGACAAATGATTGGGAGCCACGTCGCACAGGGGTAGCGATCCTCCAGCCCTTGCAGTCTTTCTCGCGCCTCTCGCACCGATGCGTAGAGAGATTGTCCTCCAGCAAAAGCAGTTAAGAAATGCCGCAAGAAAGTTTGAGCTACCACATCGGGCACAGGTTCCCGCATTACGATCACTTGAGGAATGTGTAAATCTGCGAGTGATTGCGCTAATCCTAAACCGTCGCAGGAGTTGAAGATAGCGAGTTTTAAGCCTTGAGCGATCGCCCTTCTCAGGGCATATTTGAGTTGTTCTAATGTCAGGCGATCGGTTTGATTCAGTTGCAGAATTCCCCGCTCACTCTCCTCATCATTAGAGCTATGTCCCGCATAAAAGAGAATATCCCAGCCCTGCCAGAGAGACTCATTTAACTCCTCCAGTGAAGGCTCCACCAAAAACTCAACTTCAGCATCCCTGGAAAGTTGCCGTAAGGTAGCGCGATCTTGCTCAACATCAATCTCCTGACTGTTTCCTAAAACAGCCAGAATCTTAACCTGAGCAAGAGCCCGTCCTGTTGGAAGTTGATCTGAACGTTGATAAGTGGGTGTACTGAGAGCCACTTCCGCTTTGGGATAGTCCTCAAAAAACTGCCAGAGATGCCAGGGCAAACGCCGCAGCAGAGGATCGTTAGTTTCAATGATGAATCGCACCCAGTCGGAGGGATGTAACTGCGTTCGGAGCCATCGATCAATGCCTTGAAACGGCTCTGAGTTTAACCAGTGATTTAACTGGTCAGATAGCTGCTGACACAAATCACCTAACTCAATTTCAGAAACATTAGTAACATCTGCGGTTTCAATTTCCAGACGTAACCCGAAGCCCAACCGTTGATAGAGCGCTAGATAAAGGAGTCGCCACTGTCGGTAAAGCTCTGCTAGCTTCGGTGCTGCGGCTAAACGGCCTATAATTTTTGCCGGATAAGTATCATTTTCATTCCATAACTGAACTGTAACAGCCGCAAAGCCGTTACTTAAATTTCCTTCTCCAAAGCTCAAGACGATTAACTTAGCCATTACGACCCAAATGGTTAGCTTAGTAGATTGGGTTGAGCTTAGCGAAACCCAACATTCACCAGTGCCTTGCGTTGGGTTTCGTGCCTCAACCCAACCTGTATAGGAGATTTGTCAATCCATCAGGACTTCACGAAAATCTTAAACCATTAGATAGTAAACATCTCTGTCAAACAAGTTTCATGGAATGCGACCTGAATGTCAAAGCATTCTCCAGGCACTCCTCGAAATCGCTTGAGCTGAATGTAATTGTCATGATTGCGCGATCGCACCTCTTGCAGCATTTCCCCAGAAGGTGAGAATAAACTCATCCTTAAATCGGTGGGCAGGTAGGTTTCCCCACCCATCGGATGCATCTGCACCAGGATTTCCATTGGCGAACCCACTTCGGAGGTATTCATGGAACCAAGACTTGGGGTGATTGCTACCATTAATGCAACCGATCGCTGTTTCAAACTCAGCCCCAGATCAATCAGCTTAGCCCGTTTCACGGTTGCCTCGTTCAAACGAGAGTCATTTCTGAGACTGACCGCAAAGTGAGGTTGCCCAGTCCCCAAAAGTGAGTCGAGCGATCGCCACCCTGCATCAAACCAGTTCTCAAACCACTGACTTAGATTGACCCGTTCACTCACCAGAGAATGAACAGGCGCTTCCAGGGTGGTTGCGGGCGCAGTTTGGCGCAAATGTTCCAGGAGTACATCGAGCGATCGCAACTGGCTCACCGGAACTTCCTCTACCCCAGAAATGTCTGTAAAGCCCAAAAGCGTTGCTGTTTGCAGCGACGGGTCAAGCTGAACTGCGACACAGCCAATCCGGTCTGACCAAACTTCGGGGGGAATGTAAACCACCTGCACATCGGGCAATACTGGACGACACTCTAGTTTGCCGCGATCGCCAACCTCCAAATCTGCCACATCCATCGCCGCCTGCATCAGCGGGTCATAGCTCTGACTCACTTCCCAATTCGTCTCAACGCCCATACAGCGCAAGTAGAAATTTACCGCAGACACCGCCAATGTATTCAAATAAACCTGTTTAGCCTTGACCGGATTACGATGCTGTTTACGAAACCGTTCAGCCAAAGCATGGTCTGACAGGCTAATAGGCACAATAAAAGTTGAGAATTCTGATAATTTCATCATAAGTTGTGCGTCAGTTTAGATTACGTCATGAACACAATATTCTTTTAGCCTGGAGGAGAATTTCGTCAAACATCGATAGTAGAAGCTGCTCACCGTCGGAATCTTTAAGTCAAACTCCGCCGAAATATCCCTCCAGGACTGCCCCAAAATTCGTCGCTGCAACAAAGCTTGAAAAGTAGCCGCCGGATGGTCTTTGATGCATTCCGCCTTCAAAACATCTTCTGGATCTTGCTCAATGCAGGCTTTGAGCTTATCCGTTAGCGTTTCTTGTGGCTCAGGTGAAGTGAGGTGATCCAGGTCAGACAGCGTTACTCGTTTCATATCTTGGCGACCCATCACTTTGGGAATTGCTTCTTTAAAGAAGCGCCGCTCCAACAGCATATTCACCCATGCCATCACGCTTCCTCGCTCTGAATCGTATCGGTCTATATGCTGACAGACAAACAGCATGAGTTCCTGAAGCGCTTCGTCGTAAATGTCCTGGTAAAAGCCAGAAAACTTACCCCGCTGCGGGCGACAAAGCCGACCCGACCGGAGAATCGCTTGTGCAAGCGATCGCAACGCCACCTGTCGCCCCGCAGACAGTGCAGGATGCTGCTGGGCTGAAACCGCGATTTGCCTTAGCTGCTCATCAAATTCATCTAGTCCTGCCTGATTCATAGGGGAACCCTACAGTCGCAACTGCTGTAAACCTCTATTTATCTCTCAGCATACCGACCCTCAGTTTTATGCAAACTGCACTTGATTTTTGAATTTTTTCAGATCAACCTGCACCATCTTGCACTATTGAAAAGTTTTGTAAAGCCGCTTAGAAGCACTCAAAACGTCTAGAGCAGTTCTACAGATAAACGGTTACTTTCTTGAAGAAATGCGCGATTCAGGATAGTCACAGCGCAGGTAAATCCGCTTACGCACAGAGAAGGAATTTCTATCCTTAAACGAACTCCACTGATCGGGGCTTACGTATTTATGCTGGACTTTCTCCAGAGCCTTCCCAAGAATCCCGTAAATTAACGATCGTCTCAAACGGGGTTCTTTAAGGAGAATAGGCACAACTTCAAATGCAAGGTGTCCTAAAGAGATGACGACTCAATCTTCCCCACGCTTCAGCGCGATAGAACTACTGGTTGCCTACCACCAAAATCCAACGATTGCGGTTCGTAATAAACTAGCTCGGTTGAATGCAGGTTTGGTTCGGAAGATTGCTCATCGCATCAGCCGTCAGTGCTGTGAGCCATTTGAAGACCTTGAGCAAATTGGATATCTCGGCTTAATTCGAGCGATCGAGCGCTTTGACCCCACTCATGGCTACGCCTTCAGCTCGTTTGCGGTTCCTTATATTCGCGGTGAAATACTGCACTTCTTGCGCGATCGCAGCGGCACAGTAAAAATTCCTCGTCGCTGGCAAGAAATGCAAAAAGAAGGGCAGAGAATGAGAGAAGCGCTCACCAAAAAGCTAGGCCGTACTCCCAAAGACAGCGAGATTGCAGCACGTCTCAAAATCAGCATCAACGAATGGCAAGAAATTAAGCTATCCGACAAAAACCGCTCACTGCTGAGCCTGGATGCTACGCTGAGCCAGCAAATTGACTCTTCAGCGACGTTAGGCGACACCTTAACCGACGCTCGTGCCCAAACGCTGCAAATTTGGGAAGAAGACCGCCAGCAGATTCAAAGGGCGATGGCACAGCTTGAGGAAAAAACTCGTATTGCCATCGAACTCGTATACTATGGCGACCTGTCTCGCAAAGAGGCTGCCGCAAGAATTGGGGTTAGCCCGATGACAGTCACTCGTCGGATTCAGCGCGGCGTAGAGCAAATGATAGCCATCCTTAAACCCCAATCTGCCTCGTCTGAGTCATAAGAAATACTAGTTTCAGGCAAAATCAGTGAGATTCCAGTATTCGTTCTCGCTGATTTTTCCAGTTCTCATCCAGGACTCAACTACTTCTAACAAAGCCTGAATTGCAACTTCGCGGTCGATGAAGTAACGCGCCGCTGTAAGGGCCGCTTCAAAGGTGGAATGAGCAGAACCATCGTTGCAAAAGTCGGTTAGGTCAGGATGGTAGCACTGAAAGAAAAACTCTTCCGCTTCGCGCATCACTTCAATGTGCCAACCGTGATGGGTGATTTGAGGCTCAGTTCTCAACATTGCTGCTCCTGTACAAAACTCAATAGGTTAAAGCGGGTAAAGGAAAAAATCTGCCTGCTTTATGTTTTGATTGTGCCCATGAGATTGTTGGGTGGCTCACTCTGTTTCAAATTTTGAACGGTGGTGAGCAGCACGGCACGGCGATTTGAGTAAGTATGCGTGAGCAAGATGCTGTTGGGGATCGACCTGGGTGCGAGTTCTGTCAAGGTGCTGCTGTCCGCAGGCGCAGTTGTTAGAGAATCTTCTAGCTCTTATTCCGTAAAATCACCCTACCCCGATTAGGCTAAGACTGAGCCTAACCCTATAAAGGCTTCGCTCTGCGATGTGCTTAAATAGCGAGATAAAGCCATTCCCAGAAGTCATTTATGATGAGTATCGAATGTCAGATGTAGGACTACATCTGCTTCTGTTGCCTAGTATGGACTGGGAAACTCCTTGCGGAGGTTCGAGATGGAGTATTGGGAATTTCTGCTACAGAAAGAGGGCGATCGCTCCTGGTTGCCATTGGAATCTCCAAGTGCTGAGATTTTAGAGGGGCGATATCGGGTTGTGGCGCGATCGAGTCGAGTCAGGACTCCGGTAGAGATTCGGGTGATTCACGATGCGACGGCTGAGGCTCCGCCCAAACGCCGAGTGCAGAAGCGATCGGGGCAGACCAATCCAGAAGGGCTGCTTGTAGTCATTCCTTTCACGCGGCTGCAACCGGGGCGCTGGGAGTTGCGCTGCACCAGTGACCTGATGGCTGACATGATCGGAGAAAGCTGGGAATACGCGGTGCAGCTTCAGGTTCTTTACAACGATCCTGAAACGGTGGACGACTGGGAGCCAGACTGGGAAGGCTCTGGAGCAGAATCCCTGACCCAAGCGACTCAGACGGGTGTAGCCCGTGCGCCAGATCCTCAAGCACAACCGACACAGGCAGGGCAGAAAGGGGCGATCGCTCCCTCCATCCCTTCCTCTAACGCTGAGTCTGCTGAGTCAGAAGTTGCTGTGTCAGAGTCAGCTTTCATTCAGGCTGAAACTCAGGCTGATGCGCCTGTTTTGGTTAAGTTAGAGCAGCCTGGTGAAGCAGCAGAAACCGAAATCGTCCCAGTCCAGCCACAGCAAGCAGAGCCACCGGAACAGATTCCGCTAGAGCCAGAAGCCCAGATCTCGGCAACGCTGGCTGATCAGGCGATCGATGAACCACTATCTATCGACTCAGCAGATGTGGCGGAGAGGGCGAATCCAGAAGGGGCGATCGCCGCTATCAACGCTGCTGCCACCGATCTGGCAGATTCACTGGCAGATTCACTAGCAGGTTCAATTGATGTAGCAAATGCGGCTCCTGACGTAGAAGTCACTCAGCCCGTCGAGGCGCTACCTGAATCGCTCGATGCTTCTTCCCTGCTGCAAGCGGCAGAACAAATGTCACAGCAGGTCGTCGAGGCAATCTTCGACGAATTTGACCCAGAAAATGACCAAACCATTGACCAGGCTGTGGAGTCCATTCTCAGAGAATTTGAAGCTGGGAGTACGCCAGCACCCCTTCCGGCAATCAAGCAGGCTAGTGAAGGAGCAAAACGTGCCGACTCCCCTACCCCTGGGGCTACCTCTGGTCTGTTGGAATCGCCTGCCGCAGCGGTTACGGCTCCTCAGCTTCAGGTAACTTTAGAGCGAGAAGCTTATGTAGTACGTCGCGGGCGGTCTTTTAGGTTGGTGGGACGAGTTGAACTGCTTGACTCAGAAAATCAGGTTGCCTCAACCTTGCGCGTCAGCAAGCTGCAAATTCGGCTGCATGATCCCAAAACTAGCCAGGTTGTGGCGGAGGTGCATCAGCCGCTAGCAGATAAAGCAGTTCCTTTTTCGTTTAGCTGTCCTATCGCAACGCCTGCCCAGGGACAGACTCATCTATTTTTAGGTGAAGTGTTGTTCTATGCCGTGCCGACAGTTGGCATTCCTACAAAGGTGTTGGCAACCCAGTCGTTTACGGTGGCGGCTGACATGGAAGAGTTGTTAGAGGCGATCGCCACTGAGCCAACTCCCTTAGACCTTCAGCTACCGCTGGTGTTTGCGGGCGATACAGATATTCTCAACCTGGAATTTCTAGATCTAGTTAACTCTCCGGGTGCGGTGGTGCAGTTTCAGCCCTCTAACGCTTCCTCGCTGCCGCCTCAACTTCATCCTGCGAAACCAGGAAGTTCGCCCACTAAGCCGCTAGAGTTGCCGCTAGCCGATGACCCAAACTTTACGCTATCTGGCAATGCAGAAGCGGTTAGGCAGTTTTTGCTCACTCAAGCGCAGACGGGTGAAGCCGCCTCTGAAATCTCATCTGAATTGCCGGAAGGGTTGGCAGAAGACCAGTTCGCCTCGAATGAATCATCAGAGGAATTGGCAAAAGCAATTGCTGATTTAGAGTTCATCGATTCTGGGGAAATTCCTGGAGAAACTGCAACGGGTGAGTTGCCTGCTGATATTGCTTCAGCGACAGAAACCTTCCCCGAAGCGATGCTGGAGTCTGAAGAGGATGCTCTAGAAAAAGTAAATGAAAGTGAGGAGGGCGATCGCCCGGAAATTTCCACAGGCGATCGCCCCTTTCCCGCCTCAGAAAATCAGTCTGAACCTACAGCGGAACCTTCGGAACCTGAAGACAAGGACTTCCCGACCGTAAACCTGAAAAACCGCTTCTGGTCACGACTCAACTCGCTAGCAACAGATGCTGACCCATCTGATTCCTTGAGTGCGCCCCCAGACCAGTCTCCCTTTGTGGATGGGATCACGCTAGGAGTCGATGCAGATCTGGTCGCTCAAGAAATTGTCGTAGACGATGAACCTCCGCCTTCCAAATTCCGGGGCAGATGGGGCACGCAACCCGACACACCACTTGCCCTACCCGACGAAGAACCCGTTCCTACGCCGCAGATTGAGCTACCCAAAGGTGAACTGGTCGCCGGACAGTCAGTTAGCATCATCGTTAAGCTGCCCGACCTGACTCCCCGCATCTACGTCAAACTGTGGCTTCACGATCGCCAAACCCGCTCTTTGTTAGACGGACCGCACTGGCTGATGAACTTCCTGCCCAACGGTTCAGGCGAATTAGAAGTCAGAACCCAGCTTACTGTTCCCTTTGGCTGTTTTGAGATTCAGTTCGAGGCGATCGCCATCGAAATGGCAACCCAACGCGAAAGCCACAAAATCATCGTCGATCGCATGGTCATTCCCCCCGATCTACCCACCCTCTCGCTCGACGAACTCGACGTTTAGAGAGGGGCTAGGGCTGGGACTGGGGTAAGGAGTTTTCATCCCTCATCCCTCATCCCTCATCTCTCCCCTTTTCCCCAAAAGCTCCTCTCCCACGCGCTGATAGTCTTGCCATGCATCTGCGGCTTTGGGGTCTTTCACGGCATAAACGGGAATTCCTGACTGTGCCGCTTTTTGGTAGGCGGCATAGCGACGAATCCAGGACTTAAACACAGGCAAACCCGCCTCGACCAGCATTCCTCTCACCATCTCACCGTCTTTGCTGGGCTTGGGTGGAACAACGGTTAGGAGAATGCGGTAGCGATTTGCGCCAATCGACTGAAGGTATTCTAGAGTCAGCACTAGCGCATCTAGAGACAGCACATCCGGCGTAGTGGGGAGGACGATCAGATCGCAACTGTCCGCCAAAATCGCTAGGTCTTCCTTAATTGGTCGAGCTTGAGTATCAATCACCACATGGCTAAACGTGCGGGTTTGGCTAGGCGAATTCCATTCATCGACCACTTCAATGGTAGATCTCCCCGCTCAGCCCAACTGGTGGCCGAGCGATTTGGGTCAGCGTCAATCAACAGAGTATCCGCCTGGGTCTGCAAGTAAGCCGCCAGGTGAATTGCTGTGGTTGTTTTACCCACGCCTCCTTTGTAGCTAGCAACCGTAATGATCATGTTTAACGAAATTCTGATCCCTTAGCGTAAGGGAGAATAGCAAGTTTGAGGGAGTTTTGAGTTTCAAGTTTTGACTGGCTTACAGGTGTCTACCTTCCACCAAAGCGATATCCTAGAGAGCGATGCTGATTGAGTCCAAATCCCTGGATTCAGTCGTTTTGCTTATTGCTTTGCGGATATCACTATGCTGACGCAGCCTCAACGAAAACCTGAACCGACCTGGCTTACCGTCGTGCGCCTGCTGCGCTGGGATAAACCTTCAGGACGGCTGATTTTGATGCTTCCAGCACTCTGGGCAGTGTTTTTGGCGGCAAACGGGACTCCACCCATTCCACTGGTAAGCGTGATCGTGTTGGGAAGTTTGGCGACTAGCGCCGCCGGATGTGTGATCAATGACCTCTGGGATCGGGATATTGACCCAAGAGTAACGCGGACTCGCGATCGCCCCCTCGCGGCCCGTGCCCTCTCCGTCAAAACTGGAATTGTTGTAGCACTGGTTGCGTTAGCTTGCGCTCTAGGGTTAGCAATCTATCTTAACCCCGTCACCAACCCGCTGAGTTTTGGGCTATGTGTGGCTGCGGTTCCTTTCATTGTCTTCTATCCCTTGTCAAAACGGGTATTTCCTGTGCCTCAACTGGTAATGGCTCTAGCCTGGGGCTTTGCCGTACTGATTAGCTGGACGGCCGTAACCAGAACTCTGGAACTATCCACTTGGCTACTCTGGGGTGCAACGGTACTGTGGTCTTTAGGATTTGATACAGTCTACGCAATGGCCGATCGGGAAGACGATCGCCGCATTGGGGTGCGCTCCAGTGCCTTGTTTTTTGGCTCAGCCGCCGCTCACATAGTTGGGCTTTGTTTCGCAGGCACAGCTTTGCTGCTTGCAGGTTTGGGAATCACGATGGAGCTTGGGTTTGCCTTCTGGCTATCCCTGGGAATGGCTAGTCTGGGCTGGAGCTGGCACTACATTCAGCTACGTCCTAAAAAGCCGCACCCTTCACTTTATGGTCAAATCTTTCGCCAAAATGTCTGGCTCGGCTTTGTGCTGCTGTTTGGCATGGTGTTGGGAGCGATCGTGTGATTACTACTTAGGAGACAAAAGGTATGGAACAAGGGGCTTAAGCTTCTTGTTCTAGGCGATTCGCAAAATTTCTGCGATGGATCTTTAAGAAAAACTGGAAATTCTTCACTTGAACCAGACGAAATAGGAGTAACCCTATTACAATTCAGTATTCCTACTAAAATTCAATAGCCAAATCGCTCGGATCGGTCGCTGCCTGCCGCCTCCTCACGCATCACCACACTGCCAATGTATCTTTCTGTTAACTGTCCTCGTTGCGATCGGGCATTGGGGCAGATTAGCCCTGATGGGCTTTTACAAATTCAGTGCCCCTCCTGTCGGCAACATTACGGAGCGGTCTATGGCAAGCTTTCGGGCTGGTCTTCCCAGCCAGAGGCCATGCTGTATCTGTCTGACCGGTTACCCAGTTTCTACAAGCGTCGCTACCAGTTTCGCATCACGACACCAGGACGCAGTTTGCGGCTCCTGAAATTTTCTACGCCTGGGCTGCGGGATCAGATTCCGGTGCGTCCTGGAGACAAAATTTCGATTTTGTATTCCACCTGCGGCAGCGGCATTAAGAAGCTGCTGGCAATTCATAATCACTCAACGGGGCAAAAATATCACCTGCCCTCTCCGGTTCCTGGTTTGGGCTATTTGCTGGCTACTCGTGGAGGAGCTTCGTCAGCGATCGCCCTGGGGTCTCTGGCAGCGGGTGCCGGAGTCCTGGCTACAACGGGACTGGGGGCGATCGCCCTCCTCCTGTACAGCCGTCTGGTTGATGCCGCAGAACTGACCAGCCCTGACCTTCAGCCTGACGTTCCGGGAGACGCGCGGCTCATGAGCGAACTTGAACTGGCAGATCAAAAAGTAATTTTGACCCGACGGATCGAGCAGTTGCGGCATGAGGGCTACGCCCACCGAGATTTCATCAAACGACTGACCGCGCTCAAAGAAAAAATGCTGAGCGTTGGTGCAGCCCTCTACGCTACCCGCATCGCTAAAATTGACCGAGCAATCAAATTGCTGAAACAGCGAATTAATCAAGATCGCCACTTGGTCAACCAATACGCTCAAACCATTCGGATGATTGAAATTGAGCTAGAAGCCTCATACCTGGCAGAGCAGCTACCTGAAGCAGATGACTTTACCAGCACCATCATGGGCAAACTCGATGAGCTAAAGGCGATCGAAGACCGCAACCGCAACTTGTGGCTAGAGCTAGAGGCCAATGAAGAAGTTCGGCGGCTGAGCTTTGGCTAAGGGCTGTCGGCTCAACGTTGTAGAATTTGCTAGCACCTCCACAATGAATGACGAGTGACGAATGACCGATGATAAACCGATCGCTGCTGACCCAAAGCCTGCTGACCCAAAACCTGCTGACCCAAAAGCTAAATCTCAGCCGCAAAATTTACAGAATTCCTTAAAACCTGGTTTTTGGCAGCTCAGCGCGAAATTGATCAAATTCCGTGGCGATCGCCCTGCTTTTAGCACTCCTGATTCGTAGTATTCATCGCTGAGCGCGCTACATTCCCTCAGACTCAATGATGCCGACGCTGGATGTAG
>JAAUQZ010000305.1 GCA_012033355.1 Leptolyngbyaceae cyanobacterium RM1_406_9
AGAGAGGGAGAGGGACTTCCAATCCGGCTCCCCTTCTCCCTTTTTGGGAGAAGGGGCTGGGGGATGAGGGCAAACTTGCAAAACTGGGATATACCCTGCTAAACGCTAAACGATTCAGGATATCAAAGTCTTCAGTAACCGTTAAAGTGTTGTGACAAACCCAAAAGACTTCACGAAATTTTCCGCGATAAAACCATCGTTTTGTCAGGAATTTTGTAATTATTACAGCAGTTTTTTCTGCTTTCCCAAGCAATGAAAGCCGATGAACTTCTAACAGTTTTTCTTCTGTTGTTTTTTCATCTTTCAGATAGGCGTGATGTAGTATCTCAGCCCCCTTTTTGCATAAGGCTTCTAAGTTTTTAGGTGGCTGTAACGGTAAAATTCGTGGTACGCGCAGCGATCGATCAGGGCTGACCTCTAACAATCCCAAAGAAATTACTCGATCAATAGATTCTTTAGCATTGGAAATAGTTTCGCAGATTGCGGTAATTGCTTCTCTGGGTACAGGCAACTCAAATATCAATGCTCGTTGTAATACCTCTTGCATAGGTTGATTAATCTGATTCAGCAATGAGTCTGCTAGAACCTGCTTTCGTAGATTGATTGGATCAGTCTCCAACTGATTGAGAGTTGTTGTCGGATCAGTATTTGAGTTTTGTAGAATCTCATGACTCAAATATTCCAGTAGCCGAGGATTCCCATCTGTTAGTTTTAGCGCCTGTGATTGCAAGGTTTTATCTACTTGAGATTTGGAGTTAAATCCATCAAGCCGATCGCACTTTTTTCGCAAATCTGCTCCTCGAAATGCGTCCAATGGTTGTTTGTAGAAATACTGTAATTGCGTAAACTCAAAATCGTAGCGAGAAGTAAGAATCAGGCGGTGAGGTGCATCAAGTTCACGAATTGACCAAACTAAAGCTTCTAAAACTGAGGCAGCTTCTGGTTGTGGT
This sequence comes from Leptolyngbyaceae cyanobacterium RM1_406_9, assembly GCA_012033355.1. Taxonomy (GTDB): domain Bacteria; phylum Cyanobacteriota; class Cyanobacteriia; order Elainellales; family Elainellaceae; genus JAAUTN01. Next base: position 951 of record JAAUQZ010000305.1, read on the forward strand.
ACGTAACCTTCGCCACGCGCTTCCAAATTGATTTCAAAATCATCCAGCACCAACACAAAAGGTTTGGCGGCTTCCTCTGTTAATTGTTGGAAAACTCTCCGTAACCGAAACTTCAATTCTTCATTTGGATTCTTTGAAGATTGTCGTGATTCTGGGGAGTCTAGCTCAGCCGCTAAATCTGTTACTAAGTTTGGTTGGTCGATGCGACCTACCCAGACAACTCGTTTAAAGGAATCTGGAGGAAAGCGATCGCATAACCGCGCTGCCAAGCTGCTTTTACCCAAACCACCCATGCCATAAATCAAGACACCGATCTGATCAGATGGTTGAGTCAGTGTCCGCAAGCAGTTCTGCAACTGACGACGACGACCTACAAAACTTTCACGAGTAGGAACTTTTACCGTTTGCGTTGCGGGATCTAAAAACTGAGTTGCCACAGAAGGCGGAGGGGCTGGTTTTCGTCCACGAGTTCCCCTCAAGGGAGTCACCAATTCTCCCGGTAATGTGTTTGAAACGTATAGCCGCAATAAATGCCAATCTCGTGCTTTGTGCTGAATCAAATCTTGATAAGTGAGTGCCGCTGCTTCAGCAATCGATCTACCTGCTGATATGGCTTGATACAGTGTCGCTGCTGCCGTTGTTGCCTCTGCATCCAAAACCGCTTGACCCCATCCTAGAACCGCTTTAGCTCCAGACTTCAGCAATTCCTCTGCCATTGAAGGTACGGCTCCAGATTTTCCTGATTGTCCAGTACGACAACCCGACAGAAAAATCAGCTTAGGAAATCGAAATTGCAGCCGATTTGCAATCTCAGCCGCACTCGCCAGATAAGCTTCCCCTGTTTCGGTTTCTGTGATGAAACGAGGTTCACCGTCAGAGAAAGTTGCATGACCTGTGAGATGCAGAACATCAAAATAGCCCTTGCCGTAAGCACTGACTAAATAGCCCAACTCAGACAGGCAACCGCTCTCTTGTACAATCAGTGAAATGGAACGATCGCGGGCTGTAGCTTCCAGAATTCGCCCCTCTTCTGCTTCAAAATCTAGAACAGGCTCCATGTTTAGAGGAGAGGTTGCCATGAATAAGGCTTGCAGTGCCCGGTTCTCCGGTTCCGCTGCAACCGTTAGCGACCTCACGATATCTGGTTTTGCCCATCGCACAGGAACAATGGCAGGCGATCGTTCAACTAAAAAACGGCTACCATCAGGCAGAACTTCACAAGGGAGATGAGCAAGTCTTTCTGAAGCTGAGATTGCTAAAACAATTCCTTCACCTGGATATTGATTGATCTGCTGTACTAGCCAGCGATCGCTTCCATCTAACCAGTGAAACAGCTTTTGTCCTGTTACAACATGATCGACTGGCAGATGCACATAATAATCCTGTTCGGACACCTCAATCAGATCTGAAATATCTTGAAGTGACAGCGATCCTCGCTCATACTGATTGGGGTTATCAAAGAAATAACGTAACTCAACCGAGTTATCTGCAATCAGCTTGAGGTCGAGATGAAGGATTCGCACGGGCTTTTGCCTTTAATCTTCTAAGACTTGCTTAATTTGTTCTGGTGTAGCATTTTCCAGCAGCAATCGCCTACCGTTACGTCCAACAATTAAAACTTTTTCAATCTTCTTACCAGATGTTCCCCGCTTATATTCCTGATACCATTTGCGAATCTGTTCTGCAATCGCCATTGTTCCACCAACAATTCCAATAATTGTGGCAATTGTAACTAACGTGCCCTCTCGCTCAAGGGCATTTGGGCTTTCCCAGCTACCTGATAGACCGGGAATCGAGAGCAGTTCTTCTGTCGCTGCAATTGAATCTTGTCCTTGAACTTCAATTTGAATTGCTGACATAACTTACTGCAAATTCACTGCGCTAATTTTAGTTGAAGTTGATGATATGCAACTGCCTATTCATCTTTACCACTTATGTGATACTCATCTTCAAAGACTTCTTCCCAGGAAAGTGAAGACAGATCAGGCTTTTTGCCCATTTCAAGTTCAGCTTGCTTGATGGCTCTAGCCAGACATTTCTCCCAGACAGATTCGAGGTAACTGCGACTAATACTGGGGACTTCCTCTTGACTGTTCGCTATTTCATTTCGGGCTGAAAAGATAGTGACTGCCCAGCTAGCTAGAGCATGGCTCGTTTTTACGCTGATGAGCAGTTTCCGCGTCGAATTGTTGAAGCACTACAGGCATTGGGACACGACGTTCTCACCGTTCAAGCTGGTCTGTTGCCCGATGACCCGCCCTGGAATCAATTCCGGGCTAACAGCTTAAGTCCGTTGAAACGGACTCAAATGCTCACCAAAAGGTCATTGCAACTCGTTTCAACGAGTTTTAGCTTTGAGCCTAAGATTGATCTCAAGGCTCTAGTGCAATGCCTCCTGCTACTGGTGCAACTCAGTTATCAAATTTAGACCGATCGCTTGTTGAGCCGCACACGACATCATCATCAATCACTAGGAGGAGATATAAACAGTATGAACAACATTAATAGCAACAAAGAGGTATCGTCAGCGCAACGTGAAGAACTGTTTAGCGCATTGAAAACCCGTTTTGAGAAGAACATAAACCGCCATAAAGGTCTTGAGTGGGCTAAAGTACACGCAAAGCTGGAAGCTAACCCTGAAAAACTGTGGTCACTCAGTGAAATGGAAAGGACTGGCGGTGAACCGGATGTCGTTGGTTATGATAACAAGACGGGTGAACACATTTTTTGTGATTGTTCAGTGGAGAGTCCTAAAGGTCGCAGAAGTGTTTGTTATGACCGTGAAGCACTGGAGTCCAGGAAAGAACATAAACCCAAAAATAGTGCTATTGATATGGCAGCGGCCATGGGCATTGAGCTTTTAACGGAAGAACAATATCGAGAGCTACAGAAACTTGGAAGCTTCGATTTGAAAACATCGAGCTGGGTGAAAACGCCAGCTAGTATTAGAAAACTCGGCGGAGCAATCTTTTGCGATCGCCGTTACGATACTGTCTTTGTGTATCACAACGGAGCAGAATCCTACTATGCCGCTAGGGGTTTTCGCGGTTCGTTAAGGATCTGAATTTTACACTGACAGAAGGATGTCATCGCTGACCTGGAGCGATTTCCAAAGAGATGATTTTGTTTCTCCTAACGGAGAATTAAGAATCGTTGCGGAAAAATGGGGCGTTTGTTAGGAGCGATCGCCCCTTCTCCTTTCATATCAGTCTATTCAGCGATCGCCCCCCGCATTTCCATATCCTAAGAAATAAATAGCGATCGCTCATGCCTTCGATATCTCTGAGACAATCGTAAGCAATTCTCAAACTTAGAAGTATTGTCCAAAACTCTTGGGCAAACGACCCTCAGCGAAACGGAGATCTGTTTATGAAATTGGCTTACTGGATGTATGCCGGCCCCGCGCACATTGGTACCCTCCGCGTCTCCAGTTCCTTTAAGAATGTCCACGCCATCATGCACGCTCCGATTGGCGACGACTATTTTAATGTGATGCGATCGATGTTGGAGCGCGATCGCAACTTTACCCCCGTCACCATTAGCTCCGTCGATCGCAATGTGTTGGCGCGGGGTTCTCAAGAAAAAGTGGTGAATAACATCATCCGCAAGGATGCAGAGGAAACGCCTGACCTGATTGTGCTGACTCCAACCTGCACCTCCAGCATTCTGCAAGAAGATTTGCAAAACTTTGTCGATCGCGCCCAAATTGACGCAAAGGGCGACGTGATGCTGGCTGATGTCAATCACTATCGGGTGAATGAACTGCAAGCCGCCGATCGCACGCTTCAGCAAATCGTCCAGTTTTACATCGCCAAAGCAAAAAAACAGGACAGTTTGCCCGCAGGTAAAACGGAGAAACCTTCCGTTAATATCATCGGCATTACCTCTCTTGGCTTCCACAATCAGCACGACTGCACTGAGCTAAAGCGGCTGATGGCAGATTTGGGAATTGAGGTGAATCAGGTCATTCCTGAAGGCGCATCGGTGCAAAATCTGAAGGAATTACCCAAAGCCTGGTTTAACCTGGTGCCTTACCGCGAAGTCGGCTTGATGGCAGCACAATATCTCCAGGAAGACTTTGGGATGCCCTATGTAGACATCACCCCAATGGGCGTAGTAGAGACGGCTCGCTGCATTCGCAAAATCCAGCAGGTGTTGAATGAACAGGGTGCAGAGGTTGATTACGAAGACTTTATCAACGAGCAAACTCTGCACGTTTCGCAAGCAGCCTGGTTTTCTCGCTCAATTGACTGCCAAAACTTGACAGGCAAGAAAGCAGTGGTGTTTGGTGACAATACTCATGCGGCTGCACTCACTAAAGTTTTGTCTCGTGAGATGGGAATTCATGTGGTGCTGGCGGGTACTTACTGTAAGTATGATGAAGCCTGGTTTCGAGAGCAGGTGAGTGAGTACTGCGATGAGGTGATGATTAGTGATGATAATGGGGCGATCGGGGATGCGATCGCCCGCCTAGAACCCTCTGCCATCTTCGGCACCCAAATGGAACGGCACGTTGGCAAGCGGTTAGGCATTCCCTGTGGGGTAATTGCGGCTCCGATTCACATTCAAGATTTTCCGATTGGGTATAAGCCGTTTGTAGGTTACGAAGGCACAAACCAGATTGCGGATTTGGTCTACAACTCCTTCACTTTGGGAATGGAAGATCACCTGCTGGAAATCTTTGGCGGTCACGATACCAAAGAAGTGATTACCAAAGGCATCAGTGCCGACTCTGATCTGGGTTGGACGAGAGACGCACAGGCTGAACTGAATAAAGTTCCGGGCTTTGTGCGCGGTAAGGTGAAACGCAATACAGAGAAGTTTGCCCGCGATCGCAACCTCAGCGAAATCACAGTCGAAGTCATGTATGCCGCGAAGGAAGCGGTCGGCGCGTGACATGAGTTGCTTAGGAGTGTTTGCGAAGTGACCACGCGAAGTGACCTGAAGCAATCAGATCTGCGACTTCTCAAAGAAGTCGCAGATCTTGTTCCCTTAAGTGAGTTTCTGTAGCTAGCTTCTGCTAAGGGACTTGCATAAAAAATAAAGTCCCAATTTTTTGAGGCGCGGCTGAGCCGCGCCTCAAAAAATTGGGATCTTAATAAATGCAGATCCCTAACTTGTGGTTGATACTTTCGTT
>JAAUQZ010000306.1 GCA_012033355.1 Leptolyngbyaceae cyanobacterium RM1_406_9
GTCAGGGCGGACTACGATTTGGCATTTCATCGGATCGCATTGCAGGCGCAGTCGCGGTCGCAGGTACAGTCGCGGTCGCATTTACATTTGCAGGCGCATTTGCATTTACAGGCGCATTTGCATTTGCAGTCGCAATCGCAGCGCTGAGTGTTTATGTAACTTGGCGAACTTCAAAGGGCGATGAGAAATTTGCTCTGGTTCGTACGTTTGGCGTAGCATTTGGGGCGATTGGCGGTACGTCCTTTCGAGGGGCTGATTTAACCACTGCCAATTTTACCGGAGCCACACTTAAAAGCACTCGCTTGATACAAGCAACGTTAATTCATACTTGTTGGGCAGACGCTAAAAGACTCGATCGCGCCAGAGTTAGAGGTTCCATCCTTTCAAATGCAGCGGTTCGAGAACTGTTGACCAGCCGTAACGGTTACAGCAAGTCGTATGTCAATGCCAATCTACACAGTGCAAACCTGACGGGTGTAAACCTGAATGAAGCCAATTTGAAACAGGCAGATTTAGGCGAAGCGCTGTTGCAGAATGCCGATTTGAGAGGAGCAAATTTATCAGAGACGCTAGCCGTTGGCACTGACTTTACCGGAGCCGCTCTAACCGGAGCTTGTTTACAGGCGTGGAATATTGATCACACAACGAAGCTTGATCAGGTCGATTGTCAGTTTGTGTTTTTGCTAGAGCAGCCGAACGCACTCGGCAGCCGAGAACGCCGTCCCCACGATTTTAATAAGGTGTTTGAACCGGGAGACTTTGCCAAGCTGTATCAAAAAATTATGACAACGGTGCAGCTTTTGCTGCGCGATGGCATCAATCCAGAAGCATTCAAAGCTGCCTTTGAACGACTAATGCAGGAAAATCCCGAAATTACACCCGACGCAATTCAAGCGGTTGAGCGGAAGGGAAACGATGTTTTAGTGACGCTAACCGTGCCTGAAGATGCAGACAAAGGCAAGATTGAGCGAGAGTGGGACGAGGTCTATCAAGCTAGACTAGAAGCGCAAAAGAGTGCCGCACTGCTAGAAGCCGCCAATAGTCACAAGGAAGACATCAAGGAGATTACCTTAGCAGTGGTCTCTAACCTGAGTGGCTTGCTATCCAATTTCACTGTTAATGCCGTCAGCGAGAGTAAAGCCATGAGCGACAGCAACAACCCCAACACTTCTACCGGATCGGGCAGCTTCGTCAATGCAGGCAATTTAGAAATGACGGGCAGTACGGTCAATCTAGGCGAAATTAGCGGCAACGTCATTAACACGATTAATCAACTTCAGCAATCGAGCAATCCTGAAGCTGCTCAGCTAGCAGATTTGCTCCAGCAGTTGCAGTCCACCATCGAAGCAGAACCAGCGCTCACGCCTGAAGACAAAACCGAAGCATTAGAGCAGGTTGGCACTCTGGCGAAAGCCGGACAAAATCCTCAGGATGGAACGCTAAAAAAACTAGCGGCAACCGCCATCAAAATTCTCAAAGGCACGATCGCCTCTCTCCCCAGCGCCACTCAAACGGTGATGGAAGTAACGAAACTGGTGGGGGCGATCGCCACTCTCCTGGCTTTGTGAAAGCTTTCGACATTCAACAAAAATTTCGACAAAAAAAGGGACAGCATCAAATGCTGTCCCTACAAAAATTAATCCGACGTTGAAGCGTTTCTAGGAAGGAACGCTGGCTAAAATTGGCTCCATGTGAATTGGCGCACCGGGAGCATACATCTTGGCAACATAATCAGCAATCATGCGATCGGTGTTAAACACGGGCGCATTGGTGCGAATTGAGGCTTTCATCATTTGCACCCAGCCGTGAGGAATGCCATTCTCGTCTTGCTCATAGTAGAGCGGCACGATTTCCTGCTCCATCAACTGATACAGAGATTCAGAATCGATTTGATCCTGCAAATCCTGATCGCTGGTGTGAGCATCTTCGCCGATCGCCCAGCCATTGATCCCCTTGCCGTTTGCGTCTGCCTGGTAGCCTTCACACCACCAGCCGTCCAACACGCTGCAATTGATGCCGCCATTAAAGCAAACCTTCTGACCGCTAGTACCAGACGCTTCCAGGGGACGACGGGGATTGTTTAGCCAGACATCGACACCCTGCACCAGCTTTTGAGCGGTAAAGATGTCATAGTCTTCGACGAAGGCCACCCGGCTCAGCAGGGCAGGATGTTTGCACCATTCCATCAGCCGTTGAATGATCCGCTTGCCTTCCTCATCAGCAGGATGCGCCTTGCCCGAAAAGACAATTTGAATCGGGCGTTCTGGATTGCCAAACAGCCGAATTGCCCGCTCAAAGTCACGCAGCAGCAAGGCTCCTCGCTTGTAGGGGCTAAATCGACGGGCAAAGCCAATGGTCAGCACTTTGGGATCAAGCAACTGATCGGTCGCTTGAATTAGCCCCTGATCTTCACCGCGCAGTTGCCGTGCGTGTCTAATCTTAAAGCGAGTATGGGCAACCAAACGGTCTTTGAGAATCTGGTGGCGATGCCACAGTTCCTCATTCGGAATTTGGTCTACCTTTGCCCACATCTGCGGATCGACGACGTGGCTTGACCAGTCTTCTCCCAGGTATTTGGCATAAAGGTCTGCCATTAGGGGAGCCGTCCAGGTGCGGGCGTGAACGCCGTTGGTGATGTGACCAATGGGGACTTTATCTTCGGCCCGCTCAGGATAGAGAATCGTCCACATTTTGCGCGATACCTGACCGTGCAGTTCGCTTACGCCGTTGGCGGCACGGGTTAGACGCAGCGCCAAAACGGTCATGCCGAAGGGTTCCCAGGGATCGCCCAACCGCCGTGCGCCCAGTGCCAGGAATTGTTCGCGGGAAAGCCCCAGTTCTGCCCAGTAGTGAGCAAAGTAGGAATCAATCAGGTCGGCGGAGAATACGTCGTGCCCAGCGGGAACGGGAGTGTGGGTCGTGAAGATGGAGCGATCGCGCACCGAAGCTTCCACATCATAGAAAGACTTGCCCGTGCGCTGAATTTCCAGCTTTGCGACTTCCAGCAAGCAGAAAGCAGCGTGGCCTTCATTCAGGTGATAGACCGAAGGCTCAATTCCCAGCGCTTGCAGCGCCCGAACACCGCCAATTCCCAGCAGCACTTCCTGGGCGATTCGGGTTTCCTGGTTGCCGCCATAGAGGTGTCCGGTGAGCCAGCGATCGATTGGGTCGTTGTCTTCCCGATCGGTATCCAGCAAGTAAAGGCTGACGCGCCCCACCTGCACCCGCCAAATTTGCGCCCTGACTAATCGTTGGCGAACCTGTAGCTCAATGGTGATGGCTGATCCCTGGTCATTGAGCATTAGCTCCAGGGGCAGTTTCTCAAACTGGTTGTCTACGTAATAGTCTTCCTGCCAACCGCTGCGGCTGAGTCGCTGCCGAAAGTAGCCCTGACGGTAAAGTAGCCCTACTCCCACTAGTGGTACGCCCAAATCGGCGGCTGATTTGAGGTGATCTCCAGCGAGAATGCCTAAACCGCCAGAGTAGATGGGCAGCGATTCGTGCAGACCAAACTCAGCGCAGAAATAAGCAACGGGATGTTCCTGCGAAATTTGAGGGGCAATTCGACTGGCCCAGGTGTTGCGCTCTGACATATATTGATCAAGCTGAGTCGCCAGAGTTTGCAGCCGCTTGAGATAGCTGGGGTCTTCGGCAACTTGAGTGAGGCGATCGTAGGAGACGGTTTCTAGTAGGGCAACGGGGTTGTGTCCACAGCGATGCCATTCTTCGGGGTCAATGTTTTGAAATAGGGAGATGCGATCGCTTGTCCAGCTCCACCAATAGTTGTAAGCCAGATCCGCTAAGCGCTTGAGGGGAAGCGGTAATCTTGCGCCCAATCTGTTGGCAGGCGTTACAGAACTGTCGTTCACCATATCGTTTTTTGCTCTCAATACTCTCTTTGCTTCGCTAGACTTCCCTGATCAGAACTGGATTGTGTCCGATTCAGCTTGGTGATCTGGCGCAATTTGAACTAGTTTGGCGATCGCCAGTCACCAAGCTTAGCGCTGAATCAAAATCTTGATCAACCAAAACGCACTGCAATGAAGTCTATCTACAGGCTGACAGGATTTTACTCGAAAGGAGTATTTTTTCATACTCTTTACGGTTTTGTAGGATACAAAACGGGTTCTAAGGTAGGCGCGTAGTGCTATACCAATTCTCTTTAAAGCCCGCGCTGGTCAATGTGGTTGGCGATCGCATTGATCGTTTCTCGAATGGCGCGTTCATTGCCGCTATAGTCCAGCACGACGCTGACAACATAGTATTCATCATCCAGCATGAAGGCGACCGTTGTGCCCAATGCTTTAGAGTTTTGCCCCGTCTTTTCGCCCATCCAGAAGGCTTTAGAATTTCTCAAGCCCTGATGCCCCAGCACCAGATCATCCTGGCTCATCAAGGTTTTAATCAACTCTTCATCACCCGGATGCTCTCGGTTGTAAATCGACACCATCATCTCGGTCAGTTCATCAGTGTTGATTTGGTTTGGGCCAACGCCAGCATTGGCTGGATAGGTGCTTTCGCCGACCAATTTGGTATTGACGCGAGTAACCTGGTAGCCGCGATCGCTCAAAATCTGGTTGATTCGGTCGCGACCCACATAGTCGATTAGCTGATTGGTGGCAATATTGCTGCTGTGTTCGATCATTCGCAGCAGCACTCGCCGCAGCGGATATTCTGACCCCACCCAAACATCAGATGCATCTTCGGTGTAATTTCCTCGATTGATTGGAATTGGCGTGTCGAGGTCAATGTTCTCGGAAGTTACCTTTTCCATGACGGCGATCGCCACTGGCACCTTAATCAGGCTAGCGGGGCTAGCGGGCGGGGCACTGCCATTCAAACGGCGACATTCTCGCGAAGCCGCACGGCAAACTGTAATGTGAACTCGGTCTGAGCCAAGACCTGTTTTTTCGGCGATCGGCTCCAAATAGTCAGAACGAGCCGTGTCGTAGCTGTAGGAAGCAAACTTCAGGTAGCCCTCGTATTCTTCGATTTTTGCTCTGGCGTTTTCGGAGAGAAAGGACTGCTCTGGAACTGATTGAAGTGAGCTAACTGCGTCGTTCCAGAGGGAATAGATTTTTTCTGCCCTTTCCAGGGAGCCGTCAGACTGCTTTTGCGCCTCAACTGCCTGGGTCGCCAGCCGAATTGCCTGATCCCAGTTTTGCTTGGCGGCTTCTTCAACCTGAATCCGAATTTCTACCGCCTGAAGCGTTTGCAGCATTTCGGTGGGCGGCGAGAAAATTCCTGCTTCGTTGCCATCGGGAAACACAGAGGACCGATCCAGATCAGCCTGGAGGCGATCGCGCATTTGATAAAGCTGCTCCATCGACTCGATCGCAGGCAGTTCGGGTGGCTCGTCATAGGGAGTTTCGATGGGCGGAGCTAGCGCTAACGGAGGGTTAGCTGCTGCTAAACCCGCTGCAATGCCTACGGCAACCACTGGAATGACGAGTAGATATGCGACCCGGCGCATTGATTAACCTCACACCAACGAGATATCAGCAGTAAACGCAAGCAAACTCAATCAAAATTAAATATATAGGTATTTACTCAATTCTTCGCAGTTTTTCAGCAAACGCTGAACTAAATAAGTAGACCTGATTAAATCAGAACTTGTGTACCCCTCCTGATGGAACAACAGGCTTAAATTTAATCAAACCGCAAACTTTATGGGCAGGTTTAGCGAACTAATCTGCATCCCACAATGAATTTGACAGCAAAACCAGCCCCTACCCGATGTCGAACTTATTGAATTCTCGTTCATAAATGTACTGAGATCTTGCACCAGTGGCAGGAGACATTGCTCTAGAGCCTTGAGATCAATCTCAGGCTCAAAGCTAAAACTCGTTGAAACGAGTTGGAACGATCTTCTGATCGGTGTTTGAGTCAGTTTCAACTGACTTACAGCCATTTTTGAATGGGTAAGCCGCAGCGTAGGGGCGTTCGCGAACCGCCCCTCACCAGGTTTTGTGGTACGTTATCAAGTGAAAATTTGCTAGTTAAGC
>JAAUQZ010000307.1 GCA_012033355.1 Leptolyngbyaceae cyanobacterium RM1_406_9
TCACATGGCAATTTTGGCTGGGACGGGGTCGGGCAAGTCCTACACGGCTGGGGTGCTGGTCGAGGAACTGCTGTCGCCCCACAACCGAGCCGCCGTGCTAATTTTTGACCCGCACGGAGAATACGGAACGCTGTCAGAGATGCGGGGGCATCCAGATTTCACTGCCGCTGATGGTTACGCTCCCAGAGTTAAAGTCCTGACTCCAGATGACGTGCGGATTCGGGTGTCATCGCTGGATTACTACGATATCTTGACGCTGTTGCCAGAAATGAGCGATCGCCAGCAGTCGATTCTCAACAAAGCGTTCACGATTCTCAAACGACACAAGCGGGGCGATTATCGCTGGGGCGTGAATGATTTGATTGCCGCAGTCTATGAGGCAGATCGAACGCAGGACGACGAAGGGAATGAGAAAACGGGATCTTCCGCCCCCGCAATTGAGTGGAAGCTTGACCGACTCGATCGATCGGCGTACTTTCACTCAATTGATCACCTTGCTCCCAAAGATTTGTTTGAGCCAGGACAGGTGACGGTGCTGCAAATGAACGAAATCAGCCAGGAGGAACAGCAGGTCATCTGTGCAGCAGTGCTGCGGCAGGCAAGCCATGCCCGTATGAACACCGAGAAGGGCAACATCACAGCCGATGATGAAAACTATTTGCCTTATCCAGTCTTTGTCTTGCTGGAGGAAGCGCATCGGTTTGCGCCTGCCCATGAACCTTCCCGCTGCAAAATGATTTTGCGAACTATTCTTAGTGAGGGGCGTAAGTTTGGCATGGGGGTCGGACTGATTACTCAGCGCCCCGGAAAGCTAGACTCAGATGTGCTGTCTCAGTGTATGAGTCAGTTCATCATGCGAATCGTTAATCCGGTTGATCAGGATAGCCTCAAATATGGTGTGGAGGCAGCAGGGCGCGACTTGCTCAAAGAGCTACCCGCCTTAACAAAAGGTCAGGTAATTGTTGCAGGAGCCTGCGTGAACACACCTGTTTTGTGCCAGGTGCGGCAGCGCAGAACCGTTCACGGAGGCGAAACGCTCAACGCGCCGGAGCTATGGCAGAAGCATTTTCAGCAGCATCAGGTGAGGGCAAGAGAAATTGAGAGGGCTTCTGTGGTGGGGCGATCGCATCCTAAAACCTTTCGAGGAGTCAGCATTGAGTAGGTAACAGCTTAACCGGGTATAGTTAGCCTTCACTCAAATCGTTAGCCCTCACTCAAAAGGTGCCTCTTCACCCTCTTCAGCAAGTATTTCTAACGCATCTTCTAAAGCCTCAGGTTCATCAACCGCTAGACCATTCCGCTTAAACTGCGAAAAAATCCGGCAGGCATCCAGGCTCGGCTTCGCTGGCTGAGGAGAATTGTGATTATTCATATCAACCAGATTGTATTCAACATTTTCTGCATAAATTGCCATCGTAATGTTGAAAATCTCAAAGAAGTTGACGACCCATTGACACTCTTCCTCAGCAAAGCCTTCGTAATATTTAATCAGATCAGCGATGCGGGCTTCTAGATGAGTGCGTGCATACTTGCAAACCAAAATAATTTTTAATAGGACGATGACCAGAGTTAGAGGATTCCCCTGTGAAAGCAGCAGCACAAACAGTGGAGAAGGCTCCTGTTGATTCTCGGTCGTAAGATATTCAATGACCCGATTAGAAGTCCGAAGCAGCAATGCATCGGTGATCACCTTATCGTTATGGCTGGTGTACAGCACACTCAATTTTTCGGACAACTGCTTCTTGAAAGTTGCTACAAAATCACCATGCTCAACCGAAAAAAGCAAATATTCCTTGAGGCTGCGCTTAAAATCTTGATAGGTTAAAGTCCTGGTTTGATTAACAAAAATGTTAGCCAGATTAGCGTAACTAAATTGCCCGCGCCTCGCCACAATCATTTTGATTAAGCGCAACCCGTTGTCACCCAAGCTTGTTGGATTTTTAGGCAGTTTTTCTTTCGGTGCAGCCGCCTCACAACGGGCCGTGTAAAGCGCCAGTTCAAATTTAAACTTGTCTTTCAGTTGCCTCGATAAAGCCCTTGCTGCCTCGCGTTGCTCAATCGGGTTTTTCAAATTGATGTATTGTGGCACCAGTAAATAAGAAGTATATCGCTGGCTCCAGTGGATTTCTTCTTGATTTTCATACCTGGCAGCAAACAGTCTGAGTTCCTGAAAATCGAGGCTGTCAACGAAATTTTTAAGCCAGCTACGAAGCCTTTTTAAGGTTGGAGAGAGGGTTGGGCGATTGAGAACTGGATCGGAAAATAGTTGAATCAATTGCTGAATCGATTTATGGCTTCTAGCAATATCCCAGTTGTTGATCAGAATGTAGCAGGCTCGTTTAAGCGTATTCCGAAATTCTTGCTCTTGGTTGGCAAAAACGATTTCGTATAAAGCTGGTAGCGTATCCGAGCTAACAGTATCGACATGATGGATAAAAAGATGCCTAAACTCTACTAAAACATCTTCAGGCGACCATGTTTTAACAATCTCCAGGAGGTGATTGTAGATTATGTTTTGTGCCTGCGAGACATCTCGCCGACTCCGATTTGATTTCGCTGGAGGCTGCCCCTCTGTCAATCTATCCACAATCATCACAGTACCCAAAGTGACTAGCGCTTCACTCAAAAATTTGGCAATCTGCTGTGTCTACTCAATGTGTCTAGAAGTGGCAGTTTTCACCATCCCAGACGAATTGATGCTTGAAATTCTCTTTCCTCCCTAATCCTCAGTTGCAATTTGGTTGATTCCGGTGACGAGATGCAAATGTTTCCTTAGCTGCCTTAGTCGTTGCGTCTATCCTTCCAGAAGGTTCTAGGATACATTAACGTTGCCTATGAAAAGCAAGTGCAGCTTTTTAATTTGACAGTAGATTTATAGTTGTGACGGAAGATACCTGGAGGTACGCAGCTTTTTCTTCATGAAAACTTCATAGTCCGCACCTCGAATAGTAGGGTGTCCCTGTCTGTAGCAGTTGCCTGATCTGGATACGACCTACCTCGACAAAGATTGTAACTACTACAAACCCTGCCTGTACAGCTAGTCAAGCTTGACCAGCCCGAACCTGCCAAGCCGGAAGAAGTTTAGCGGCAGCAGTAAAGGGATATTTAGGGTCGTAAATTAATTAACCTGTGACATTTTTGGAAGTGCCACGCAGTGCGTGGCACTTCCAAAAATGTTGGACTCCATTTAATCCATGAGCCTTAGCTGAATATGGGGGCAGAGGGACTTGAACCCTCACGACTTCAACAGTCAACGGATTTTCATCCTCCCGCAGCTTTCGCCACTGCCTCATCCGGTCTGGCTTTTGATCAGGTAAGGCTTTGAGAATTGGACCCTCCCTTTACCCGCGTTTTGTTGGGGATTTCTCAAACCTCAACAAAACGTGTGGGTAGCTCCCGTCGGGCCTCTGCACCTTCCGATTAGGTTTAGCATTTGGCGCTGAGCTACAAATGCTGATCGGCTTGGCTCAGGATTGCCTTGTCTGGGTTGTTCCAGATTTAGGTTTCCCTGAATTTGAGAGCTTTCACTTGATGGGTTTCCCCGTCAAGGCTCAGTTTTCTAAGTCCGCAGCGTCTACCATTCCGCCATGCCCCCGTCATTTAACTTGCAGCTTGTTGATTTGCTGAGTTGATATTTGTCTATTCCATCACTATTTACGGGTCTATGCAACTTCTTTTGTGACACTAGTAGCTCTTGGACTGAATTTGCTAATCGGTTTTTATGGAAAATTACGATTATTAATTCGTGCTATCGGTTGGGCTGATGGGGCTTAGAGGTTTGTTTGCTCCAGGTAGCGGTAATATAGAGAGGATTCACTCAGGTCTTCACTGGGTTAGTCGAAACAGTCAATAGCTGAGCTATTTGTGAAGGTTATGTCAATTCCACTGGTTCCACTGCTATATCTGGGCTTGGGAGGCGCCTATCTGCTGGTTATTCCGCGATCGCCTTTTTCTATCTAAAACAGCGCTGGTACGTCGCTAGCTCAGTTGAACGGGTGTTGATGTACTTTTTTGTATTTCTGTTTTTCCCTGGGCTGGTACTGCTTAGCCCATTTCTCAATTTTCGTCCTCAGAGGCGGCAAATCGGGACTTAGCCAATAGATTACGCAGGTTAGTTCTGAATGCGACGAATTGACGTAATTGGAATTGGAATTGGAATTTTTGTGGCAGGTGGTGTACTCTACCTGGTTTTGCAGTGGGCTGGGCTGGATAGCGTTGACGCTGGCATCTGGAGTCAGGCTGCTTTGGTGGGTGGGTTGGTGGGCTGGCTGCTCACCTACTTGTTTCGGGCAGTAACTCAGAATATGACCTACAACCAGCAGCTTCAGGACTATGAGGATGCGGTTCTGCAAAAGCGGCTGGAGGAAATGACTCCAGAGGAGTTAGCCAAACTCCAGGCAGAAATTGAGCAAGAGAAATTAGCAGCCAGAGAAATGGAGCGATCGCAGACGACCAACGAGCCGTAGAATGGAGAGCGGTCATTTTTTAGCGAATCTACGGAGCGGGCAAGGTCACCCATGGGATTAGTTCTAGATTGCATGAATGCGCTGCGCGATCGCGGTCAGTGTGCCCTGATTCCCTTCATCACAGCGGGTGATCCTGATCTAGAAACGACCGCAGAAGCGCTTAGAACGCTCGACCGCAGTGGTGCTGACCTGATCGAGATGGGCATTCCTTATTCTGACCCGCTGGCTGATGGTCCTGTGATTCAAGCGGCTGCAACCCGTGCGCTTCAGCAGGGAACTCGTCTAGAGCAGGTGCTAGAAGTAGTCCAAAGAGTTAGCCCTGAACTGCAAGCGCCAATTATTCTATTTACCTACTACAATCCAATTTTAAACCGAGGAATTGAAGCATTTTTGCAGCAGATTGCGGAGGCTGGCGCACGAGGGCTTGTTGTTCCTGACTTACCGTTAGAGGAGGTAGAAGGACTGCTTAAACCCGCAGCCGCAGCCGGAATTGATGTGACGCTGTTGGTGGCTCCGACTAGCCCCAAAAAGCGAATTGAGGCAATCGCCACTCAATCTCAAGGTTTCATCTACCTGGTTAGCGTCACGGGCGTCACGGGAATCCGTTCTCAGGTTGAAACGCGGGTTCAAGACCTGCTGCTGGATTTGCGGAATGTGACCGACAAACCCATCGGGGTTGGCTTTGGCATCTCGCAACCTGAGCAAGCTCGTCAGGTGAGAGAATGGGGTGCGGATGCAGTGATTGTAGGCAGCGCCTTCGTGAAACGATTGGCAGAAGGAACGCCTGCTCAGGGGTTGAAGGCGATCGAAACATTTTGCCGCAGCCTGAAGATTGCTATCAGTCAGTAACACGGCGGACTCAAACAAGTCTTTGTGTGAAAGCCCTGCTCAGCGTGTCCTAGACTGCTACTGAATTTGCTTTTGAATCCGCTTCAATTGAAGGGAACGACTGGCGATCGTGGCTTTCTCAGACTCAATCTGAACATAGACCTTACCAGAGAGAAGCCTGCCGAGTGCCGAGCGCTCGTAGACCAGCAAGTCATCCTCTTCTGACTTTTGCTGATAGCCCATCTGACTCAAAACAGTATTCAAGTTTGCCAGGAAAGCCTTCTTGCCCTTAAACGTAACGGAGAGGGTTGTCGTTCGGTTAAAATATGCGCCCATCAGCCCAGCGACCAGTCCGCCCACTAGTCCAACCTGCTGTGGAATTCCAGATCCCATGCCTACCCCTAGCGCTTGGGATGAGACAAGAGTGAACAAGATAGCCGTGCTGGTGAAGTAATACAAAAACGTAGCACCAAAGCCAGGACCAAACTGCATAGATTTAACCGGGTTGAACAAGTTTCGCGTAGGTAAGTTTATAGCAGTTCTTGGGTAACTATAGCGTTAGTCAGCTAGGTTAGGACAAGGACATTTTTGGTGGCGCGGCTCCGCCGCGCCACCAAAATGTCCTAATCGATGTGGCTACCGCTATAGGTGCAGTTTTCTAATCTTGTTGGTTATGGCGTGGGGCTGGTTTACCCATCCGAAAACCGCT
>JAAUQZ010000018.1 GCA_012033355.1 Leptolyngbyaceae cyanobacterium RM1_406_9
TCGCTGTCCGTTGCCTGAGATACCTGCAATGCCGACGATTTCGCCGCTGTGAACGGTTAGGTTAACGCCTGAAACTGCTTCCAGCCCGTTGTCTTTGTTGGCACGAATATCTTTAATTTCCAGAACGGGAACTGGATTGGGATGGTCTGTTTTCTCAACGGGGGTGGGTTCGCGGCGATCGCCCATCATCATTTCAGACATATCTGCAACGGTCAGGTCGCGTACCATACCGTGACCCGCAAATTTGCCTTTTCGCAAGATCGTGACTTCATCGACGAAAGCCATGACTTCCCGGAATTTGTGCGAAATCATCAGGACGCTGAGCTTCCCGGCAGTCACCTGTTCGCGCAGCAAGCCTAGTACCTCGTCTGCCTCACCAGGAGTCAGCACGGAAGTGGGTTCGTCGAGGATGAGAATTTTGCTCTTGAGGTAAAGCTGCTTGAGAATTTCTAGCTTTTGCTTTTGTCCGGCGGCAAGTTGGGCAATGGGAACATCTAACGGCACCTGAAAGGGTGCAGTCTGCATGAAGGCGTTAAGCTGCTCGTATTCGGCTTTCCAGTTGATCAGGTTGGTGCTATCGAAGCGGGATAGCACTAGATTCTCAGCGACCGTCATGGCGGGGACGGAGGTGAAATGCTGGTAGACCATGCCAATGCCGTATTTGTGGGCATCGCGAGGGCTGGCGATCGCCCTTGTCTGCCGATCGATCAGCACCTCGCCGGATGTAGGGGTGTAAAATCCCATGACGCATTTGACCAGGGTGCTTTTCCCGGCTCCGTTTTCGCCCAGCAGCGCGTGAAAGGTGCCCGGTTTCAGGTGTAGGGAGACATTATCTAAAGCAACCAAGCTGCCAAAACGTTTGGTCATGCTAACAACTTCTAGCTCTGGCGGTTTTTCGATTTCGACGGTAGAGAGTGTTTCGGTGGCGGTTGTCATGGGTTTGCTCGTGGAATGGTATTGACTTGGGGAGGCAAGATCTGCGGCTTCTCGAAGAAGTCGCAGATCTGAGCGCTGCATTTTGGATTCTGGAGTTTATGTGGATTGGAGGGTTTCGATCAGGGCGGTGGAGGGGGCGATCGCGCCAAATACGCCGCCCTGCATTGTCACCATTTTTAGAGCTGCAAGGTGGTTGCCGTAGTCGCTGGCTCCGGTGCAGTCGGAGAGCAGCAGGCATTCGTAGCCGCGATCGTTGGCATCGCGCATCGTGGTGTGGACGCAAACATCGGTGGTTACGCCTGCCAGAATGATGTTTTGGATGCCTTTGCGCTGAAGCAGCAGGTCGAGATCGGTGGCGTAAAAGGAACCTTTGCCCGGTTTGTCGATGATGGTTTCGCCAGGGAGGGGAGCCAGTTCGGGGATGATTTCCCAACCGGGTTCGCCGCGCACGAGAATTTTGCCGCAGGGGCCGGGGTCGCCGATGCCCGCACCAATTTGGCGCGATCGCCACTGTTTGTTTTCAGGCAAGTCTGACAAGTCGGGACGGTGCCCTTCGCGGGTGTGCATGATGTGAAATCCCTTTTCACGCATCACTCCGAGCAGCCGCTTAATTGGCTCAATGGGGGCACGAGTGAGGGAAAGGTCATAGCCCATCTTGTCTACATAGCCACCGATGCCGCAAAAGTCGGTCTGCATATCGATGATCAGCAGCACGGTATTATCTGGACGTAGCTCACCGTTGTAGGGATAGAGATAGGGTTCTGAGTTGACGTAAAGCCCCACGATTCACCTCCTAAAGTTTTCCTCCCAACGTCTCGTTACGAGGCTCTGCCTCGTAATGCAGAACTAGAGGCTCTGCCTCCTCAAGCACAAGGGGAGGCAGAGCCTCCCGACTTACATTCCCAAGCAGAGCTTGGGAACGAGGGAGATGGTTGACTAGCCGGATATGTTTACTGGCATCTCTTCACCCCGGTAGCTGCGGGTTGGAGTGGGGAAACCACAGGAAGTGCCATCGGTGTGAACGACTTGATCTTCCCAGGGAAGGCGATAGTTGCCGTTCACCAAATCTTGCATATAGGTGTAGGGGCAGTCTTGCGCTCCACCTTTAACGGCGGTGTAGCCGCGATGCCCAAACTGATAGATATTATTTTCAACCGACCAGTGCTGACGGGCTTCACGCACCAAGTCGGGACGCAGTTCGGCGGTGATAATCTCGTCGGGGCGGTGACTGCCCATTGCTATCGGTGTCCCGTCAAAGTTGACGAACATCCCTTCACCCATTGAGTCAAAGGTGCCGTCAGTGCCGCACATACAAACCGAAGCGGTGTACATCAGGTTGCAAAAGGCGTTTGCCTGATTGGTAATACGCCACGAATGCCGAATGGGAGCGGTGTAGCCCGCTGTGCGAATCATGATTTCGGCTCCTTTATAGGCACACTCTCGCGCCATTTCGGGGAACATTCCGTCGTGACAGATAATTAGGGCGATCGCACTACCGTTCGGACCTTCACATACTGGAATCCCAATATTTCCAGGCTCCCAGGGTTCTACAGGCACCCAGGGATGCAGCTTGCGATAGTAGAGCCGCAGTTCACCTTTGTCGTCGAGAATGATGCCGCTGTTGTAAGGATTGCCGTGCGGGTTGTATTCCATGAGCGAAAAGCAGCCCCAGATGTGATTATCTCGACAGGCAGTCTGAAACGCCTCAACTTCGGGGCCATCCAGCCGACACATAATCTCTGGATTGGTGTCCATCGATAGCCCATGCAGGGCGTATTCCGGGAATACCACCAGATCCATCGTGGGCATATTGCGCCGAGCTTTGCTCACCATGTTGCAGATGCGATCGCTTTGCGCTGCTAGGTCATCGGGCGTAACTACATTAGGCAGTTGCAGTTGCACCATGCCAAGAACTACGCCGTTAGGAGATTTGTTTAAGCCGCCAAGACCGTTCATAGGGATGAGGGATAAAGAGTGAAGGAGGAGGGATGAAGGATGAGGGATGAAAGGTAAAACTGGGTTCAATGGCACTGGCTGAAGCTTCCACCTTTGCCCTGAACTCAAGTTCGGGCTAAAAGCTCAAGTCCGTTAAAACGGACTGCAATCCTTTAAGGAGCGGGAGCTTAACTCGTTTCAACGGGTTTTAGCTTTGAGCCTGAGATTGATCTCAAGGCTGTCAAGTCAGTGCTATTCAACAGTGGATTGACGCTTGTTTTCAGGTAGAACTTGGAAATGCATTTGATGTGGCTCTACCCCATGATTTTGGAAGACGGAGCCTCCAGTTCTGCATTCCAAAGCAGAACCTTGAAACGAAGCTTGCTAAATTCAGAGGATGAGAGTTTAAACAGGAACAATGAGGGTTTGAACTAGAACGATGCTGTTTTAGATAGGAACGATGTTGCTTTAAGTAGGAACGATGTTGCTTTAAGTAGGAACGATGTTGCTTTAAGTAGGAACGATGCTGTTTCAAACAAGAACGATGCTGTTTTAAGCAGGAACGATGCTGTTCTGAGTGAGAACGGTGAGGGTTGAAACAGGAACGATGCCGTTCTAAATAAGAATGATGAGGGTTTGAGCTAAAACGGTGAGACTTTAACCTGAAATGCTGCAACCTTGAGCTTCAATAGCGGCACTGTGCAGACCATTCAACAATGCGATCGCCCCACCCTCTGCCCCCACCCCCCCTCATCCCTCATCCTTCATCCCTCATCCCTCCTAAGTGTCTGTTCCCAATGCACCTGGCGCACCGGACAAGGTTCGCTTAGGGGAACAGGTGATGATCATAATCAGCAACGTCAACACATAGGGGGCAGCGTTGAACAAGTAATAGCCTTGCTCAATGCCGACCGACTGAAGTGCCGGGCCAAGGGCCTGGGCACCGCCAAACAAAAGGGAAGCCCAGAGACACTGAATCGGATTCCAGTGGGCAAAAATCACTAGAGCGACCGCCATCAAGCCTTGACCGCTGGAAACTCGTTCGCTCCAGAGTCCGGGATAGTAGAGCGACAGGGAAGCGCCGCCAATTCCGGCTAAGAAACTGCCTGCGACGACGCTAAGCATTCGCACCTTGAAGATAGAAACGCCCATCGCTCTAGCCGCTTCGGGACTGTCGCCCACTGCGCGGATGAATAAGCCCCAGCGAGTGGATTGAAAGAACCAGTGCATTAGGGGGCGATCGCCACTCCCAGCAAAAACAAGGGGCTAATCTGTAACGCTGACTGCACAGGCGGCAAACTGCTCCAGGCTCCCAGGTTAATCGTTGCTAACTGCGGAGCCGAGGGCTGAATGAAGGGTTTGCCAAAGAAAAAGGCAATGCCGCTGCCAAAAATAATCATGGCAATGCCCACCGCTACATCATTTACCCTGGGCTGCTGGGAGAGCCAGCCGTGAATTAAGCCAAATACCACACCCGCCAGTCCAGCAACAACCACGCCCAGCCAGGGCGACCCCGTGAGATAGGAAATGGCGTAGGCGCTCATCGCACCCATCAGCAATGTTCCTTCTAAACCCAGATTGATTTTGCCGCTTTTCTCGGTCAGGCATTCGCCCAGGCTGACAAACAGGAAGGGCGTTCCGCCGCGCATCGTACCAGCGGCGATCGCCAACGGTACGCCCCACCAACCGAGTGCTTCTGTTGCCATTTTTAGAATCTCCTTGAGATGAAGGGGCTAGGGGGCTGGGGACTAGGGAGTAAAGGTGGGCGGTGCCCACCCTACTGGATAGGTTTCAGGATTGGTGAAGGGCAACCCTTCTCTCCGATGCCTAGCCTCTAGCCCCTAGCCCCTCAAACTACTGCCGTAACTGTGGGTGCTGACGGAGCCTTGACAATTGGCTCTTTGAAGATGGCAAATTTGCCGTAGAGCGATTCGCTAAACAGGACGACGAGGAAGACGAGTCCCTGGAAGACCAGAACAGTTGCGTCGGGGAGGTTGTGCGATCGCTGCAAGATGCCGCCGCTGGCAAGAATGCCACCCAGCATGATAGACACGAGCGCTGCCGCCAGAGGATTGTGTCGGGCGATGAAAGCAACCAGGATGCCGCCATAGCCATAATTGGCATTCAGCGATTCGTTAGCGCGACCGTGAACGGCTGCGACTTCGACCATGCCTGCCAAGCCCGCGCAGGAGCCTGCCAGGAAACAAATTGCCATCGTTAGTTTGCCAACAGGCAACCCCGCAATCCGAGCGGCGCGAATGTTGCCTCCGGCAGTCCGGGCGGCAAAGCCAAAGGTGGTGCGCTGAATTAGGAAGTAGGCGATCGCACAAGCAACCAAACCATAAATCAGCCCATAGTGAATTCGTGTGCCGGGAATCGTGCCCAGCATATTGATTTCAGCGATCGGATAGGTAGAAGGCTTGTTGAGCGAACTGGGGTCGCGCATGGGTCCGCCGACTAGGTGGTTAAGGAGGGCGATCGCAATGTAGTTCATCAATAAACTGCTGATAGTTTCATTCACAGCGCGGTAGTGCCGCAGCGCACCGACCGCACCAATCCATAGACCGCCTGCTACCATTCCCGCAAGCGCCATACCGATCTGCACAACGGTAGGCGAAGCGGTAGATAGCGCCAGTCCAGCCGCAACTGCACCCAGACCACCGACGACTAACGCGCCTTCATTACCAATGATTACCAACCCTAAACGGGCAGGAAGCGCAGTACATAAGGCACTCAGCATCAGCGGCGAAGCTCGAATCAGCGTATTTTGAAACGTACTCCAACTGCCAAACGCCGCCTTCCAAATTGAGGCATATACACCAAACGGATTGGCTCCTGCCGCCGCACAAAATGCGCCAAACAGAATCAGCGAAAACAAAACTGCCCCAACCGGAATACAAATCGACTCCAAAGTTTTGCGATGAGAGAGCATGGGGAAAGGATGAGGGATGAAGGGTGAGGGATGAGGTTTATCCAATAGCTTTGGAATAAATCTCAGGTTCAGGTTAGAACCCGTTGAAACTGAGTTGCACCAACGGCAGGAGGCATTGCACTAGCGCCTTGAGATCAATCTCAGGCTCAAAGCTAAAACTCGTTAAAACGAGTTGAGATGAGGTTCTGCCAGAAGGTTCTAGTCAGTTTTAACTGACTTATGCTATTAACCCGGAATTGATTCCAGGGCGGGGTATTGGGTAACAGACCAAGCTGGTGCAACCGAAGTCATTACCCTTTGTTTACGAGCATTAACTGGCCACACTGCCAATCACGCCTTCGACCAAATAATTCATCTGCTCCAGCACAGGGTCTTGCTGCTTCAGGGATTGACCCGCTTCAACGACCACTGCGCCCGTGTTGTCTTTGATTTCGCCGTTATAAATCACCAAACTGCCGTCCATGAAAGCAGCTTTGGCTGCTTCGGCATCCTGCTTTGCCTGCTCACTTACCGCTGGCCCGTAAGGTGAAAGCTTCCAGAAGCCTTCTGCTATGCCGCCCCGAAGAATATGGGGAATGCTGCCATCCATCAGCGTTTTGCCGGCGTGAATGTCTTCGGCAATTTTGGAATATACGCTCGTCCAGTCCCACTCAGCGCCCGTGAGATAGCCTTTGGGAGCCAGAGCCGTCTGGTCAGCGTGATAGCCAGAGGCAAAAATGCCTCGCTTTTCTGCTGTTTCCATCACCACTTTGGGACTATCGACGTGACAGGTCAGCACATCAATGCCCTGGTCAGCCATACTGTTTGCGGCTTCTGCTTCCTTGACTGGCAGTGCCCAGTCTCCAGTAAAAATAGCCTGCGTTGTAACATCAGGTTTGACGCTACGGGCACCCAGCGTGAAACTGTTGATGTTTCTCAGAACTTGAGGAATTGGTTTTGCGCCGATAAATCCGAGCTTTCCGGTTTTAGAAGTGTGAGCAGCGACAATTCCAGCAATGTACTGCGCCTCGTCGATGTAGCCGAAGTAGCTGGCCACATTAACCGGGTGGGTTCCTTCCTGGTAAAGTCCCCCGCAGTGGAAGAACTGCACGTCGGGATATTCTTCCGCCAGCTTGAGAATGTGAGGGTCAAAGTAGCCAAAAGATGTGGGGAAGAGGACGCTTGCCCCGTCGATGTCGATCATGCTTCGCATCGATTCCTCAACCGCAGTGGTTTCTGGAACGCTGGCTTCTTCAACGATCTTGACCCAATCAAAACTCTCTGCAATCCCGGCTGCTCCTTCTGCGTGAGCCTGGTTATAGCCGTAGTCATCTTTGGGCCCGACGTAAATAAAACCGATTGTGATTTGGTCTGCGGCAGTGCCCCCTCCCTCGGCGGTACTGCACCCGGTGCCAAAGCGAGCAGTAATGCCAAAGGCCGTCGTGGCAAGCAAGCCTCGAATGACTTGGCGGCGAGATAAGTGTAGAAGCTTTCTATTACTCACGGTTTCCTCTCTTGAAAAGGGACGGCTATGCTAACGACAGGCTGAAACGTGCGTATCGGTGATGGGTGATAAGCTACATCACTGACGTAAAGAATTAGGGAGAAAATTGGGAAGAAATCGGAAAGAAGCCCAAATGTCCTCAAATCCCTGATACTGAAGAAATCTCATCCTTCCACCGTTTTTGTCTGCCTCACTCGCATTTCTTGCAAAGCTATGACTGACCTTGATTTGCTCATCTTGACGGTCTACATCATCACGGTTGTGTATGTGCTGTATCAGGCAATCAACACATTGGATGACCAGACGACTTTTCACTTTGATCGCAATGAACTCGATCGGGTGTTGGAGGAGCAAGAGTTAAAGGATGTGATCAGTCTCAATTTTAGATTTGAAGATCGCTACAAATTTGAGGAGCAGCCTACAAAACTATCACTGTCGCTGGAAAATAAATCTGCTGATAGGTCTTTTGAGGTGGATTGGGATCATAGCTCGTTAACAGATTTTGAAGGAAGATCACGCCGAGCTATCCGCCTCACCCCCGACAAGCGCTTCAATCTTCCTGGATATCTGGCATTTAGCACTGTGCCACCTGGCAAAACCTTGAAAGAGGACTTTACGGCTGAAGATACGCTCAAAATGAATATCGATGGCAGCCTTGAATCTGCTTCTCCGATCGTCGATATTTTGGGGATCGAAGCAGGCAGCAAGAAACCTAATAAGAGAGGGGAGCAATTAAAGAAGCTCTACGCCAATTTCATGGAGCGCAAGGAAGATCTTCGGTTTTCGGCGCGAATAATCGTGAAGATGAGTGATTTGGTAGATGGGGGAAAGGGCGATCGCACCTACGTCTTGCCCTGCAATTTTGTCATCAAAAAGGTGCCTTGGTCAGACGCTCTCCCCTTTAACCCCAAGAAATAGCCAGCCTTACCAACTCGCATTTCTCTGAAAGAGGCAATTCCTTGCGTTTTCAGAGGCAAATTTGCTGAGCCCCTTCAGGCACCTCCAAATCGGTGCTTACAGCAGTTTTCATTTATGTAAACCACAATTCCCTGTAAGGGCGACCGTCCGGTCGCCCTTACTGTGGCTTACCCATTCGAGAATAGCTGTAAGTTTAATTTGCTTATCAATGCGCTTGACAAACTTAATAAAAATCGATTTAAATACTGTACAAACCTAATAAAGCTAAGTTTGTGAGCATAAATTCAGTAGATTGCAAGGTCTTGCAAAATCTCATGACTCAAGGACGGATTACTTGGTCAGAGCTAGCTGGAATTCTGGAACTCTCTGCTCCTGCAACGGCTGAGCGAGTTCGCCGTCTTGAAGAGCGCAAAATCATCAAAGGATATACGGCCCTAATTGATCCTGAGGCTGTCGGCTGTGAGCTAACTGCATTTATCGCAGTGACGCTGGAGCGACCAGAGCATCGAGCTGCTTTTTTACAGCGAGTACAGGAATTGGCAGAGATTCAGGAATGCCATCACGTCACTGGAGAAGACGACTATTTGCTGAAAGTGCGATGTCGTAACACAAAAGACTTGGAGCAATTAGTCAGCGAAAACCTAAAAGGGCTACCCGGCATTTTGCGAACTCGAACCACCATCGTGCTTTCAACAACTAAGGAAACTCCTATTTTGCCTCTACAGTCTCCAGCCGATTCAGAAATGGTTAAAGAGTAGTTCCCCAATACAGGGTGAGTAACCCAAATTCTGGAAATTTTGTTTTTCGTGGGATGGGCATCTCACCTGCTTAATCTGAACGGGCAAGATGCCCATCCCAAAAGAGTTTTAAAGAGACATATGCATCATTGAGGAGACTTTTAAGGATGGACATTGGCTTTTTAGGACGAGGACTAATCCTCGGTTTCTCGATCGCTGCACCAGTGGGGCCAATTGGTGTACTATGCATACGCCGCACCTTAACTGAGGGACTTGCCTCTGGATTTCTCTCAGGGTTAGGCGCTGCGACTGCGGATGCGATATATGGGTGCATTGCTGGATTTGGGTTAACATTTGTAGCTGACCTGCTGGTTGAACAAACGCTGTGGATTCGGCTGATTGGGGGCTTATTTCTCTGCTATTTGGGAGTGAAAACCATTTTATCTAAGCCTGCTGAAGCAGCTATTTCGGGTAAGTCACGCAGTCTTTTTACGGCCTACGCTTCAACAGTTGTATTGACGCTAACCAATCCTGCTACTATTCTTTCGTTTGCAGCAGTGTTTGCAGGTTTAGGGTTAGCTAGCGCTGGCGGGAACTATGCGGCGGCGGGAACTTTGGTGTTAGGGGTGTTTCTAGGATCAGCGCTGTGGTGGTGTTTGCTGAGTGGAGGGGTCAGTGTGTTGCGACGACGGTTTAACGCAGAGGGTTTGCAATGGTTAAACAGAATTTCGGGTGCAATTTTGCTGGCGTTTGGTGCGATCGCCCTCAGCTTGAGAGGATGAAATAACAGTTTTTAGAATATGGTTAAACCCCTGCGTCAACTCATTCTAAAAATAGCGCTTGGGCTATATCTGTTTTTGGCACTTGGCTCAACCTCAGTGGCCTATGCGCTACCAATGCTGCCGCTTGCTCAGGCTGGGTCAATAGAGAGCCTACAGCAGCAGCGACAGCAGATTGAGCAAGAGCGAGATGACATCCAGAGGGAGCGCGATCGCCTGCAAAACCTGGAGCAATCGGCTCAAGATCGGCTGGGGGGTTTACAAAATACTATTCGCGCTACCGCTGCCCAGATTCAACAAAACGAAGCGCAGATTAGATCTGCCACTGAGAATCTAAAGAAATTGCAGGCAGAATTGGCGATCGCCGAAAAAGGCTTTCAAGCCAAGCAAGTTGGCACCGTCGCCCGACTCCGTTTCTTGCAGCGGCAGCAGGGCGGTCAGGGTTGGGCAGTCTTGCTGCAAAGCAACAATCTCAACGAATTTCTCGATCGCCGCCGTCAACTCAAGCTCGTCTATCAAGCCGATCGCAAAATTCTGGCTAACCTACAGGCGCAATTTAACGACCTGAACCAGCGCAAACGCACGATTGAGCGCCAAAAAAACGACATCGCCCTGATGACCCAACAGCTTCTCGCTCAAAAAGCTCAGTTTGAAGCCCAGGCAAAAATTCAACAAGACCTGATTGGTCGTCTGCGCCAAGACCGCAACGCCCTGGAAGAGGCAGAATCGCAGCTAGAACGAGACTCTGCCACGATCGCTGTGATGATTCGGCAGAGACTTTCCATTCCAGGGCCAGTCATTCGGGGAACCGGGCAGTTTATCTATCCGCTGGTTGGCATTGTCACCAGCAACTTTGGCTGGCGCATTCACCCGATTCTGGGCTATCGCCGCTTTCACGCCGGAGTTGACTTTGGCGCAAGTCACGGTAGCACGATTCAAGCCGCTGATGCAGGCGTGGTGATTTTTTCAGGCTGGTATGGCGGCTATGGCAACGCGGTAGTCATTAGTCACGGCGGCAGCTTAACGACCCTTTATGCTCATGCCAGTGAACTTTATGTCAGTCAAGGTCAAACCGTCCAGCAAGGACAGGCGATCGCCGCTGTTGGCTCCACCGGATTCTCGACTGGCCCGCACCTGCATTTTGAAGTCCGGCAAAACGGCGAACCCGTCAACCCTCTAGAGTTTCTCTAAAAACTTCATTCGAGCAGCGCCATCAAAGCAGTACACTGCACAAAACACGCTAGTTTGTCACGTTAGACTGGGGAATAATTCCGTTACAGCTTAGACCTGTGTTGTTTCTGCTACAAACTTCGCGGCTTGCCTAATTTCAAGGTCTGCAATGCCCAAAATTGTTTCTGTTCATTCCTTTCGGCACGGCACAGGTAAATCTAACCTGGCTGCTAACCTGGTAGTCAGCATCGCACAGCAAGGACAGCGAGTTGGCATCATCGATACAGACGTGCAGGCTTCTGGAGTTCATACGCTGTTTGGGTTAGATGAAGACCAGGCAGATCGCGTCCTTAACTACTATCTTTGGAGCGACACAGAAATTCAACCGACAGCCCATTCCTTTAACCCTCTGCTCAAGATCGACCAGGGAGAAGTGGCCGTCATGGGGAGAGGCACTTGCTTAACTCCCTCTAACATCAAAATCAGTGAGATGGCTCAACTGCTGAGAGAAGGCTACGATACCAGCACTTTAAGTCAGGGGCTATTTGAGCTAAGCCGCCGTCTTGAGCTTGACTATTTGCTGATTGATACCAATCCTGGCTTAAGCGAAGATACACTACTGGCGATCGCCCTTTCCGACGTGTTGGTGCTAGTGCTGTGTTTAGATCAGCAGAACTTTCAGGGCATTGCTTTGACCCTGGATGTAGCTCGCAAGCTAGGGGTTCCCCAAATTTTGCTAGTTGCCAATCAGGTTTTGCCTGAATATTTGCAGGACGAAGTTAAACAGCAGCTTGAAGCAGCTTATGGTCATCCGGTTGCAGGCGTTTTGCCGTTTTCTCAAGAATTGCTGACCTTAGCCAGCAATGATGTCTTTTGCCTGCGATATCCCGACCATTCCTTAAGTCAAATTGTTCGAGCGATCGCCAAGCAGATTACTAATATTGGCGTAACCAGACGCGCAGATGCCATGCAAGCTTGGCTCACCGCACCGACCTCTGCCCACACCTCCGAGCCTGGCATTTCAATGTTTGACCTGCTGCTGTTGCCCGACATTGAGCGACAGCTAGTGAATTGGATCATCCGTCGGGGTAAAGCAACCGTAATAGATTGTGTTAGCCATACTGGACAAAGCAAAGCGACCATTGAAAAAATTCTGGAAAAACTGGTAGAGCAAGGACTACTGCAATTCAGCCAGGTTGCAGATGACAAATATTACCAACCCCAACTCAATTCAGAAAAACAGCGGTTACTCCCCGACCACATTTGGGAAGCCTTAAGAGACACCCCCCCTGAGTAGCCCCCCTCGAATTAACGCCGAAATTTGATCTGGTTCTCTAAATCTCATTCCGCAGCGATTTTCCGCTCCAGAAATGAAATTTTCAAACCGTGACTTGCTGCGTGGAAAGTCGAGGGTGGCAGCTTGGTCTTGAACTGGAGAATCCGCAATGGTAAAACACTTTCTGAGTTTGATGGACTGGTCTACCCCCGATTTGGAGGAATTGCTAGACAAAGCCACTTTTCTCAAACGAGAGCACTTCAGCACAGGACATCCGCCCGTGATGCGCGGTAAGACTTTGGCCTTGGTTTTCCAAAAACCATCTCTGCGAACCCGCGTCAGTTTTGAGATCGCTATCCAGCAGTTGGGTGGACACGCGCTCTATCTTTGCAAGGACGATGTGGATATGGGCGATCGCGAATCCATTGCCGATGTGGTGCGAGTTTTGGGTGAATACGTTCACAGCATTGCAGCGCGAGTTAGCGACCATAACAATCTGCTGGAAATGGCTACCTGGTCGCCTGTTCCTGTGATCAATGCGCTGACGAAACATAACCACCCCTGTCAGGCAATGGCTGATGTACTGACGATTCAAGAAGAGTTAGGGCAGTTGGCAGGGCTGAAGGTGGTTTACTTAGGTTCCAGCAATCAAGATACCGCCCGTTCCCTGCTGTTTGCGGCGGTCAAGTTTGGCTTTCAGCTAATTCTCAGTAGTCCCGAAGGCTTTTGGATAGAAGCAGAAACGATCGACATGGCACGGGCGATCGCAGGAGAGCAAGTCGTTCAGTGTGTTTCAAACCCTACCGAAGCAGTTCAGGAAGTAGACGTAATCTACACTGACTCCTGGGAGGGTATGGGGATGTGGGAGAAGGTAAGCGATACCGAAGCAACCCGTCGATTACATCTCTTTAGTCCTTATCAGGTCAACGAAAGCTTAATGGCTCACGCACCCAAAGCTCTCATCATGCACTGTATGCCAGCCAACCGAGGGCAAGAAATTTCTGATGCCGCCGCAGATGGAATACAGTCCAGACTATTGCAGCAAGCCCAGAACCGAGTACACGTGCAAAAGGCGATTCTCCTGCATTTAGTAGGCTGTGCTGCTGCGTGAGAAAAGAAGAGACATACCTTGTCGTAACGCTTTGGCTGCTGCTGTTGAGTAATGCTTTGGCCTGTCAGGTGTCTGATGTGGTCGCCGTGAGCGGTTTTTTGAGCAGCGTTGGAGTCAACCAAATCTTGGTGGTTTGGCTGGTAGATATGCTGCTCACAATTCTGATTACAGGTTTGCAATCCCTGATCGTCGATCGGTTTAACCGCGTCAATTTGATGGGCTGGATGAGCTGTGGCTATGTGCTAATGCTGGTGGTTTTGAGGGTGTTGTTTAGCCTTCAAGCACCGGGTTGGCTCAACTATTCGCTGCTCTATTTGCTAGCTGAACAGCAGTTGCTTTTCTTTCCGCTGATGTTTTGGATTCTGGCAAACGATCTGTTTGACATGGCGCAAACCAAGCGTTTATTTCCGCTGATTGCTACAGGTAGCTTTGTCGGGCAGATTTTGGGGTTGGGATTAGCGGCGATCGCCCCCACCCTCCTCTCCCGACTTCAGCTAGAGCCAGAAGAATTACTCAGTTTGAACGCACTGGTTTATTTAGCTGCTTTTCTGTTAATTCAAACCAGGTTGAAAGGCATCAAATTCAGACAAATGACTCAGAAACAAGAGTCAGCGATCGCCGCCTTAACAGAAGCCTGGAGCTTTGTTCGAGAAGTCTCCTCCTTCCGTTACTTAACAATCTCGATTTTGGCAATTAATGTTTGTCTGACTGTATTTGAATTTCACTTTTTGGCTGTCTCCAATCAAGTCTTTAAAGCCGCTGAAGGCTATCAGCAATTTTACAGCTTATATCGTTTAGGACTCACCCTCACGGCGTTCGGTATTCAGTGCTTTTTCACAAGCTTTTTCATTAAGATAACAGGCTTAAAAAATGCGTTTATAGCGCTGCCGCTGGCTCAGCTATTTGGCACCTTATCCATGATAATCTTTCCTGGAATTGTGGGGGGAGTCGGCGGTTTTTCTTTGTCTAAACTTACTCAATCTACAATTGATGAATCTGCCCGCAAGTCCTTTCAAGCGCTTGTGCCAGAGGAGCGTCGGGGTAGAGTCAGTATGTTTATGGATAGCTATCTGTTTGCAATAGGTACTGTTATTGGCTGTTTGGCTACAGGTGTAGTTGTGCTGCTCGGAAACCAATTTAATATTTCGACTTATTTTTATGTTTATTTATGTATTGGACTAATTGCTTGTGGAGTGGCGATCGCCGCCATTTTCAAAATGCGAACCGTTTACGAGCAAAGCCTATTTAACTGGCGGTTGAAACGGCGGCAGCGAGGCAAAGCCATTTTAGACAAACTGAATCTTTGAGACTGAATTTTTGAAAGTTGCTACTCAAACGACTGAGAGATCTACCACAAATCAGGAAACGTGAACACCGAAAAATTAAAATCTCAAAAGCTTCATTTCATCAGTCTGCAACTTAAAGTTCTGACAGGTTTCACGCTAGTCTTCAGTCTTGTCTTTGCAGG
Source organism: Leptolyngbyaceae cyanobacterium RM1_406_9 (assembly GCA_012033355.1). GTDB lineage: Bacteria > Cyanobacteriota > Cyanobacteriia > Elainellales > Elainellaceae > JAAUTN01. The sequence goes on from JAAUQZ010000018.1 coordinate 14,746, forward strand.
TGCCTACTATTGGTTTTATCGATTTGCGACTAGCTTTGCACTTGAACAAATTCGAGAAGATTTAGAAACTACAATGGAGGCGGCTGCCAACGGTACAGACACAGACGATTTTGCGGCTCTAATGAGTCAGGGTACACCCAGAGCAGATGGTTACAGTGACGATCCGCGCTATTGGGAACACGTAAACTGGTTGGCGCAGATAGAAACCATTGAACCCCGCGCCTACATTTACACCTACACAGCTACCTCAACGCCCAACAAAATCTTGTTTATCGGTAGTGGCAGTGCCGTTAATCAAAGAATTGACGGCGCAAAGTTTTTAGAACCCTATCAGGAACCTGAAGGAGGAATTCTCATGCGAGGGCTGGCAACCGAAATCTTTGATACCGATCCGTTCACAGACGAGTGGGGCATCTGGGTATCGGGTGCCATTCCTTTGACCAATGCAAGAGGCGAGCGAGTTGGGGCACTAGGAGTTGATTTTCGGGCAGATTATGTCCTGCAAGTGCAGCACCAGATTCGCAGCAGCATTCTGCTCGCCTTTACAATGACCTACGGAACTCTGTTTATCCTGGTCTGGGTCGTGTCTCGCATCCTAACGCAGCCAATTGTCAAACTTACTTATACCGCTGAGCAGATTGGGGAGGGAGACTATACTCAAAGCCTATCTTCCCTTTTGAGAGAGAAGCGATTTCGCGATGAGATCACCACGCTAGCCGAAGTATTTGAGATCATGGTTAGCAAAGTGCGGCAGCGAGAGGAAACTCTAAAACAGCAGGTCGCAGAGTTGCGGATTGAGATTGACCAGGCAAAACGTCAAAAGCGGGTACAGGAGATTGTAGATACAGACTTTTTTCAGGATTTGCAGATAAAAGCTCAATCTCTTCGCGATCGCCACCACAATGCCATTTCAGATCCACTCTTAGATCCACTCTTAGATCCACTCTTAGATCCAAATCCAGACTCAGAACCACCTACCAGTTCCCCCTAATCACTCCTACAACCCACATCTGTAGAATGTAGCGCTACACGCCCTGACTGAGACGTTTTACCTCAATCTCCCACGCAGGAGTTTTCACGCAAAACCGCGTCCTGAAATATGCACTATAGTTCATGAATCCGGCTGTACCAGCGCAGCAAGATTTTGGCTAGCCGTTCAGAATCGTGCCGAACTTGTCCCGTCAGTTCGTCTTCTTTCATCACATTGGCAATCACAACGCGGCGACCCAACTGCATCACTGCCTCCCGGTCTAGAAACACAGGATGAGAGCCTTCCTGGGCATAGCGAATCAAGGATTGGGCAGAGGGCGTTTTCTTTTGCACAACGACTGCATCAAAAAGCTGATGTCCCGCAGCGGCATCAATGGTGCGAATATGGTCGGAAACAGTGTAGCCCTGGGTTTCTCCTACTTCGGTCATAATGTTGCAGACGTAGACACAGGGAACCTGGCGCTGGGCGATTGCCTCTGCAATTTGAGGCACCAGCAGGTTTGGAATGATGCTGGTGTAAAGGCTGCCTGGACCCATGATGATATAGTCTGCCTCCCGAATTGCTTGCAGTGCTTTGGGTAGGGCAGGCGGATTGGGAGGAGTGCAGCCAATTTTAACAATCTTGCCTTGAGCCTCAGTAATGTGAGACTCGCCCTCAATCCGCCGACCGTCAGATAGCTCGGCCCACAGCCGCATATCAGATAGGGTTGCCGGAAGCACTTGCCCTCGCACGGCTAGCACTTTAGAGCTGGCGGCGATCGCTCTTTCCAAATCGCCCGTCACCTCACTCATCACCGTCAGAAACAGGTTGCCAAAGCTATGTCCCGTCAGTCCATCTCCTGCTTGAAACCGATACTGAAATAGCTCAGTCAACAGTTTTTCTTCATCTGCCAGAGCTGCTAAACAGTTGCGAATATCTCCCGGTGGCAGCACACCAATTTCTCGTCTTAGCCGTCCCGACGACCCGCCATCATCTGCAACTGTCACGATCGCCGTAATGTTGGCACTGTAAATTTTCAGCCCCCGCAGCAGATTAGACAGCCCGGTGCCGCCGCCTAGCACTACAATTCTGGGACCTCGATTTAACCGCCGATGGGTCATGAGTACGTCAATCAGTTCCTCATCTCCTTCTGGCATTAGCACCTGAGTGATTGATCCCAGGCTGCGCGTTTGCCCTAAGAAGATAAACAAAATTCCTATTGCGACTGCGATCGGTCCACTGACATAGCTTGGAAAAATATTGGTGATAGTTTCTAGTAAATCTGAAATAAATCGCCCAATGTAGAATACGGGAGTCCGGTTTGTCCAGATGGCTAAGCCCAGTCCTGTCAGCAAAACCCCGCTGGCGCTAACCAGCAACCATCGCTTGACAAATAGCCCTGGTGCTAGCCACAAAAACCATCGACTGACTTTCACCGGAGTGCGGTGACGCGATTCATACCTGATTGCCTTTAAAGCTTGTTTCAGTAAACCGAATGACATTGCTGATCACGGGCAAGGTTAGGAAAGCCGACCAAATCTCTCAATTGATGCCCCTATGCTGATATAGCTCATCTGCTAGAGTCAAGGCAGATCTCAAGTCCTTTACGTTAAGTTAGATACACCGTTCTCAGAATAAAAATTTCAAAGCCATAATCTTCTGACAAGACTGTGCTTTGAGAGTAAGCCTCTGGTAGGCGGGCATCAGAGTTAGTCATAGACATTCAAAGTTGATTAGAATACATTGCTTGATTTGATTCGTCTTTAAAATGTGTGCCACTTGTGCAAGCTGGACGCTAGACGCTGGACTTTGATTGGGCTAAGGTTCACAGTTTAAGGTCTAGAGTCTAATTTTCTTTAAGTTCCCTTGACCTGCCTCTCACACACTATGGCTGAGCCGTTAATTGAACTGAAGGGAGTCAGTAAGTCTTTCGGTAATAATGTAGTCTTGGATCAAGTTGATCTAACCATTTATCGGGGTGAAGCTCTGGCTGTAATTGGACCCTCTGGTACAGGAAAATCTACGATTTTACGAATTATTGCTGGGCTGCTAGCTCCCGATTCGGGCGAAGTTTTTGTTCAAGGGCAGCGACGAGAAGGGCTGGTTGATGATGCTCAAGACCCGATTGGAATTGGCATGGTATTTCAGCAGGCGGCCCTGTTTGACTCGCTGACTGTAGATGAAAATGTGGGTTTCCTGCTGTATCAACATTCCAGGCTACCGGCCCGCCACATTCGAGAACTGGTTAACCAGAAGCTAGAGATGGTGGGCTTACCCGGAATTGGCAACCGCTACCCTGCTGAGCTTTCTGGTGGAATGCGAAAGCGGGTTAGCTTTGCTCGGGCAATTATGTCTAACCCAGACAAGCCCTCAGATACGCCGGAAGTTTTGCTGTATGACGAACCAACCGCTGGACTTGACCCGATCGCTTCAACGGTCATTGAAGACCTGATTCGCGATCTTCAATCTAAGGCCGGCGGATGCAGCACCTACGTGATGGTGACGCACCAAGACAGTACGATTCGGCGCACGGCTGACCGGATTGTATTTCTTTACAAGGGCAAGGTGCAGTGGGAGGGAACCGTTGATGAAATTGACTCCACTGACCAGCCGCTGGTGCGGCAATTTTTTAGTGGCAGCATACACGGCCCAATTCAGGTGGTCGGTTAAGGAAGTCGGTTAATCTGTTATGAGCGTTCATTCTGGCGTTTGCTGTGGATTACAAGTTGGGCACTGCTATATAGACGAATTTGACCAGGTAGGTGGAATCTTTATCTGCAAATTCATGTCAGATTGGCAATGCCGCAAATCGTTTTGAGGAGAAATCATGCGATCGCGAACGATACGAGAAGGCTCCGTCGGGTTGTTGATTCTGGTGGGGTTAGGGCTATTTGGGCTGTTGGCACTTTGGATTCGTGGCTTAAATCCAGGAAGCCGTAGTTATCAGGCGATAGTAGAGTTTCCCAACGTGGTTGGAATGCAGGCAGGTGCGCCCGTTCGCTATCGGGGTGTGGTGGTTGGCAAAATTCTATCGATTCAGCCTGGACCCAATGCGGTTGCAGTAACAATTGAAATTACGCCTGCCAGTCTGCTAATTCCCAGCGATGTGCTGATTGAGGCAAATCAATCAGGCTTAATTGGTGAAACCTCAATTGACATGACCCCCTTTGAGGAGCCTTCAGCCGCCGTAGTTGCAACGAACCCACTGGATGCCGACTGTGACAACACGGTGATTATTTGTAATGGCGATCGCCTCCAGGGAAACGTCGGTGTCAGCTTTGAGGCGTTAATTCGCTCTACGGTCGAGTTAACGAATCTAATTACTGACCCCGTATTTTTTGGCGAAATTCGTACCTTGACCCGCAACACCTCAGACGCGGCTGCGGGGGTAGCGGTTCTAACTCGTCAAGTTTCAGGGCTGACCCGTTCGGTTGAGCGAGACTTAAATCGACTCACCACCTCAGCTTCCGCTTCGGCAACCTCAGTGGGGCAAGCGGCAAATCAAATTGGTTTAACGGCTGCTCAGGTCAATGGCTTGCTGACAGATAACCGCTCTGTTTTGGTCAGCACCCTGGGCAATTTGAATCAGGCTAGTAGCCAACTTGAGCTTGCCGTCAGTCAGCTTGCTCCCGCAATTGAAGAGAGCGAGTTGCTTGAGAATCTAGAAGTCCTCTCTGCTAATGCGGCTGAGGCTTCGGCTAACTTGCGAGATTTGACTGGTGCAGTCGGTGATTCTGACAATATTTTGCTGCTACAGCAGACGCTAGATTCTGCTCGGGCCACGTTTCAAAATGCTCAGAAGATTACGGCTGACCTGGATGAGTTGACGGGCGATCCGGAGTTTCGCCAAAACATTCGTGACTTAGTGGATGGGTTGAGCGGCTTGGTTTCTTCAACTCAGCAGTTGCAGCAGCAAACCGCTGTGGCTCAGGTTTTAGAACCTGCTGCGATCGCCGCTGAAACTGAAAACCTTGCCCCTAATGACCATCTGACAGTAACTATGCCAGAATCAGTTCGCCTGACTCTGCTCCACTCCCAACAGGCTAGAATTCGCCCCTACGCTGTCACCAATCTACCTCAAGTGACCCCAGAGGGTATGGCTTCAACTCCAGTAGAGTGAGCGTTACTCAGACTGGCGCTGGCTGGAGAGTAGCTGGTAGGCAGCAGCAAAGTCGTTAGCGGTAATTTGAATTTGGCTTGGGTCGCTAAGTCCCTGGGCACGATAGCGACGAATCGCTTCTAGGGCAGCTTGATTGCTCAGCAGTGCCAGGTCTGCCCCGTTCCAGCCTTCGGTTTGGCTCGCCCAGGAGGTAAGGTCTACATCGGTGAGAGGGCGATCGCCATTATGCACTCGCAAGATATCCAGGCGGCTCTCCTGATTGGGTAAATCTACTTTAAGCTGCAAATCTAGCCGTCCGGCTCTCAAAAGGGCAGGGTCAAGGGCTTCAGGGCGGTTGGTTGCGCCGACCAGCAGCACGTTTGGGCAGTCCTGTAAGCCGTCTAATTCAGTGAGCAGTTGACCGACAACGCGATCGCTCACCCCCGAATCGCCTGCATAACTGCCCCGTGCTGGAGCCAGCGTATCAATTTCATCCACAAACACGACACAGGGCGCGGCTTGTTTGGCTTTGGTAAACAGTTCGCGGACTGCCTGCTCTGCGGCACCGACCCAGCGGCTGAGCAATTCTGGCCCGTTGACAGCAATAAAGTTCGCTCTGGCTTGAGAGGCAACGGCTTTGGCGAGAAGCGTTTTGCCCGTGCCCGGAGGCCCCCACAGCAAAATTCCACGTGGGGCTTTCGCGCCCGTCTGCTGATAGAGTTCGGGGTAGAGCAGCGCCCCTTCGACAGATTCTTGCAGCGTTTGCTTAATGGATTCCAACCCGCCAATTTGCTCCCAGGAAATTTCAGGAGACTCAACCTGAACGGAGCGCAATACCGATGGTTTCACCTGCTTGATTGCCTGAAGCAAATCCTGCTGATTGAGGGTCATTGTCTCTGGAATTGGGGCTTCGAGAGAGGGAACCTGGCGACGCAGGGCAGTGTAGGCGGCTTTTTGGCAAACGGCTTTGAGGTCAGCCCCAACTAGCCCAACCGAGAGATCGGCGATCGCCCCCAAATCCACCGATTCATCTAAAGGCATCGCACGAGTCAAAATCGTGAGAATTTCCAATCGCCCTTCTCGACTGGGTACCCGAAACTGCACTTCTCGGTCAAATCGCCCCGGACGACGCAGTGCCGGATCGAGGTAATCCGGGCGGTTGGTAGCGGCAAGGACAATTACTCCTTTCGTCTGGGCAAATCCGTCCATCAGTCCGAGCAGTTGAGCAACCAGACGCTTTTCTACTTCCCCTTCAACCTTGCTGCGATCGGGAGCGAGGCTGTCGATTTCGTCAATGAACACCAGGCAGGGCGCAGAACGGGCAGCTTTCTCAAAAATTCCTCTGAGACGGGCTTCGGCTTCTCCGTAGTATTTGCCGATCACCTCTGGTCCAACGATGGCAATGTAGTTGACCCCCAACTCTTCTGCTAAGGCGCGGGCGGTCAGGGTTTTGCCCGTACCCGGTGGCCCAACCAGCAATACGCCTCGTGTCGGCTCTAACCCCAGTTTTGCCAGCAGGTCAGGGCGCTTTAGGGGAACTTCGACCAGCTCTCGCAGTTCTTGCAGCACTTCAGAGAGTCCACCCACGTCTCGAAGAGAGCCTGTAGCGGCGGAAGATTGAGCATTTGGCGGCGTGACCATAACCTCATCTGCCTGGGTGGAAGCAGTTTGACTGACTGACGGGTTTACGCCAACTCCGCCTCTGGGAATGTTGCCCTGACGCGGAATGCTGCTGAGGCTGCGGGAGTTGATCTGCACGTCCGCTTTCAGTTCGCCCTGATCCATTTTTTCTTCTAGAGCTTTAGCTAGTTCCAAAAGCTGCTCAAATCCTTTAAAGAAGTCGCTCATCAGTTTTTCCCGTTCTCCTAATTAAATTTGTCAGAGAGCCGTATCACTGGTTAACGGATGCAAGGTACACCTGAATTCCTGGCAGCCCTGTTTCCCCGTGGAGCAGGCATCTTGCCTGCTTAATCTGGACGGGCAAGATGCCCATCCCACAAGAGGTTTGAAAAAGTTGTGTTTCTGTGGATTCAGTAGATCCAGCAATGTTAGAGCCATTGATTCTAATGCTCCCAATGGTTTAGTCATCCCAAACGATTGGGCACTTTAACGATGCAGGCTTCAGGTAAAAGGAATGTATCAGTACGACGGGCTGCGGTTAGCAATGTTTAGCGGTAAGGGTGGGGTGGGTAAGACGACGCTTTCCTGTGGGTTTGCTCGTCGCTGGGCACAGCAGTTTCCTGATGAGCAAATTCTGTTGATTTCGACTGACCCGGCTCATTCGCTGGCGGATGTTTTGCTGTCTCCGGTTGAAGATGCGCCGCGATTAGCGCAAAGCGCAACCCCGAAGGAGTCGCTCCCCACTCTACCCAACCTCCAGGTGAGAGCGCTAGATTCTCAAGCCCTATTGCAACAGTTCAAAGCAGACTATGGCAAAGTTTTAGAGCTTTTGGTAGAGCGGGGTAGCTTTGTGCAGGGCGAAGACCTCAGCCCCGTCTGGGACTTAAGCTGGCCTGGGCTGGATGAACTCATGGGCATTTTGGAGATTCAGCGGCTCTTGCGAGAGCAAATTGCCGATCGCATTGTGGTAGACATGGCTCCCAGTGGGCATACGCTGAACCTGTTTGAGCTAATGGACTTTTTGGATGGTTTTCTGGAAGCGATGGATTTATTTCAGGAAAAGCATCGCGTCATCAGTCAGACGTTTGCCGGAAAGTATGCTCCTGATGAGGCGGATGCGTTTTTGGCAGAGATGAAGGCTGATTTGGCGGCGGGGCGACAGCTCTTACAAGATCAGCAGCAGACGGCTTGTCTGGTAGTGGCGATCGCCCAACCGATGAGCTATCTAGAAACTCGACGATTTCTGACAGCACTAGAAAAGCTGCAAATCCCGGTCGGTGGGCTTTTTGTAAATCACATCCTGTCGGAGTCTGATGAAAGCGATCGCTACGATGAGCAGCAATTGGTTTTAGGAAAATTTCAGGCGATCGCCCAGCATCCTATTTTCACAGCGCCTCAGCAAGCCGAAGAACCCGTTGGCACAGCCGCTTTAGATCAATTGATGGTTCAAATCCAGGAATTCCATCCGCAGGAGTTTCAATCCGCTCGTGTGGCTGAACCTAGACCGCTGCCTGAGAAAATTTCGCCTGGTTTTAGTGATTTTTTGGCGGAAGGACGGCAGTTAATTTTGGTCGGCGGCAAGGGCGGGGTGGGAAAAACAACGGTGGCAGCGGCGATCGCCTGGGCAATGGCTGAGCGCCATCCTGACCACAACATTCGAGTGGTTTCGATTGACCCAGCGCACTCGTTAGGAGATGCGTTAGGCGTGCAGTTGGGGCATCAGCCCACAGCCTTGACTGCTCACCTCAGCGGCCAGGAAGTTGATGCAAAAGAGGTCTTAGAACAGTTTCGAGCAGATTACCTGTGGGAACTCGCCGACATGATGAGCGGCGAGACAGGCGATGACGATCTGAAGATTGCCTATGGGCCGCAGGCATGGCGGCAGATTGTTTCCCAGGCGTTACCCGGAATCGACGAAATGCTGTCCCTCGTGACGGTAATGGAGCTACTAGAGCAAAAGGCACAAGATCTAATCATTCTAGATACTGCACCGACGGGTCATCTATTGCGCTTTCTAGAAATGCCAACGGCAATGGCAGACTGGCTTGCCTGGATCTTTCGCCTGTGGATTAAATATCAGGACGTGGTGGGTCGCACAGAATTGATGGGGAAGTTGCGATCGCTCCGTCAGCGGGTCATGCAGGCACAAAAACGACTAAAAAATCCTGAATACACTGAATTTATTGGTGTACTTCAAGCACAGTCGGCGATCGCCTCTGAAGCACAACGGCTCACCCAAGCTCTAAACAAACTGGGAGTTCATCAGCGCTATATCGTTCACAACTGTTATCAAACGGGAGAAGAAATTGCGGTTGAGGGGTTTGAAGAGAGGGGCGATCGCTTAACTTTCGTTAAGCTGCCGATGTTGCCTCGCTCTATTGCTCCACTTGAACAAATCCAGCTTGCCTCAAACCTGCTGTTTTAGGAGTGTGACTCACTGTGGCTCACTGCGGCTCACTTTTAAGGTTTGTTTACGTCCATAGAAGGAGCGTTTGATCAAGCGTAATTCAAGATACTCTAGATCAAACTGTAGATCAAACTGTGGCAACTCCAATTGTTGTCACCTGCATAAACATCTATCCTTTTCGCCCCATTCAAATATCCAAGCGGGCATAGACGATTTAAAGTAGGGCTATGACAAATTACACCACTGAAATCAAGACCTCTAGCTTTGTGCCCCCCTCCGACTCCAGACAGCGAGTCAGCCAATTTCTACGAAACCTGCAAGATCAGATTTGTCAAAAATTAGAAGCCGTAGACGGTGAAGGCACCTTTCAAGAAGATGCCTGGGAACGGGAGGAAGGTGGCGGCGGTCGTTCTCGCGTGATGAAAGCAGGCAAGGTGTTTGAGCAGGGTGGTGTTGGCTTTTCAGAGGTTTGGGGAAAGGACTTGCCGCCCTCCATTTTGGTGCAGCGTCCAGAGGCGGCAGGGCATAGCTTTTATGCAATGGGCACTTCAATGGTGCTGCATCCGCGCAGTCCTTACATTCCAACGGTTCACCTTAACTATCGCTATTTTGAGGCAGGTCCGGTTTGGTGGTTTGGCGGCGGAGTTGATCTGACTCCTTACTACCCCTTTGCAGAAGATGCGGCTCATTTTCACCAGACGATGAAGCGGGCTTGCGATCAGCATCATCCAGAGTATTATCCAACCTTCAAGCGTTGGTGTGATGAGTATTTTTATCTGAAGCACCGTCAGGAAACGCGAGGAGTTGGAGGCATCTTTTTTGACTATCAGGATGGACGGGGCACGCTGTATCACGGCCCTAACTCAAACGGGCAAGCAGCAGCTTACAGCAATGCATTAGGAGAAATAGAACCGCGCAACTGGGAGCAACTATTCGCCTTTGTGCAGGATTGTGGCAATTCCTTCTTGCCTGCTTACCTTCCCATCGTGGAGCGGCGGCAGGGAATGGAATATGGCGATCGCCAGCGCCAGTTCCAGCTTTATCGTCGCGGTCGCTATGTCGAGTTCAACCTGATTTACGACCGGGGCACGATTTTTGGGCTACAAACCAACGGGCGCACCGAGTCTATTCTCATGTCCTTACCGCCAATGGTGCGCTGGGAATATAGCTATCAGCCAGAACCGAACACGCCCGAAGCGGAACTCTATGAAAGATTCCTCAAGCCACAGGATTGGGCTAGCTGGTCACCCGATGTTCAGTAAGTGATTTTGTAGCCATCTTTAGTAGAACTGAACAGGATAGGCAACTCATAGGAATGGGTAAGCTAAGGCTGTCATGCAGCCAATCTTGACTCAAGCGTTGTTGATTTAACGAAAGTACGCGATCATAACCGCTTAATCAGACTTGATTAGAATAGACACAGTTCTGTGACGGACGAGGCTAGGTGTGTCTACCCTCTCTGGATATGATTCCGGAACTGGTATTCTGGGGGCGATCGCTTGAGTCGTACACATCTCTAAATCTTGCTTTGAGGCTTTTTGAGGCTTAAATCACCCCAGAACCTGCATACTGCAATTCCTAAGAAGAGGGCAATAATTCACGTGGAGCAGACAACACACACCACCCAGGATGGCAAAACGGTCATCGTTCTCACCCCAATCGGGCGATTAGACATTACAACGGCATGGCAATTTCGGCTCAAGCTACAGGAGTGCATTTCTAGATTGAGTCCATACGTCGTCGTAAATCTGGGTCAGGTTAACTTTATTGACAGTTCGGGCTTGACTTCTCTCGTTGCTGGAATGCGCGATGCCGACAAAGTGAAGGGCAGCTTTCGCATTTGTAACGTTCACCCCGAAGCCAAGTTGGTTTTTGAGGTGACGATGATGGATTCGGTATTTGAAATTTTTGACACTGAGCTAGAAGCGCTGGAAGGCTCTCCTCGCGGCATTGCTAGCTGACTTAGCGGCGTTCTCAAAAGTAGCTTTTGTCTGAGCATTCACTTAAACATTGCTTGGCAAACTAGCCGCTACACGAGACAATGGGATCAAGTTATCTTTAGAATTTCTCGTGAATAACGTCCGCACTGTCTCCGATACCAAGCGAGCTTTCTACAGCACCCACACTCGCCCAATTAACTCTATTTACCGCCGAGTTGTGGAGGAGTTAATGGTAGAAATGCATTTGCTTTCCGTCAATGCGGATTTTCGCTACGATCCCATTTACGCATTGGGTATAGTTACTGCATTTGAGCGATTCATGCAGGGCTACCGTCCCGATCATGACAAAGTTTCCATTTTTAATGCGCTTTGCCAGTCTATCGGTGATGATCCGCAAACCTATCGGCAAGATTTTGAGCGGTTGCGGTCAGAGGTATCTGGCTTGTCTTTAGATAACCTGATGGGTCAGCTTAAGCAGTCTGAAAACTCAGAGTCAGGCGGGCTGACGGAGCAGTTTCAGGCGATCGCCCAAAACCCCAAGTTCAAATACAGCCGCCTGTTTGCGATTGGCTTGTATAGTTTGCTGGAGCTTGTGGATGCTGATCTCGTCAAGGATGAGAAGCGTCGTAACGATGCGCTTCAGCAGGTTGGTGCTGTCTTAAACTTGCCGGATGAAAAAGTGCAGAAAGATCTGGAGCTTTACCGCAGCAATTTAGAGAAAGTTGCTCAGGCACAGATTGTGATGGAAGACATTCTCAAGGCAGACCGCAAGAAAAAGGAAGAACGGGAAAAGGCTAAAGGCGCAGTTGCCACTCCTCCCAGCAATTCTCAAGAGTCAACCTGAAGTAACCCTGTCCCTACTCGTGACTCGTTTGCCCGTTCCCAAGCTCCAGCTTGGGAATGCAATTTGGAAGCTCCGGCTTCCTTCCCTCGAAATTGGAAGAAGCTGGAGCTTCTTAGCACGGTTCCCAAGCTCCAGCTTGGGAACCAGGAAAGTCCAGTTCTTAGCCGATTAAAGTATACATAAGTCGCTAAAGCTATACAGAGCGATTCTGTTTGTCCAAAAATTGAAGCTGCTGATAGAGCATCTCGATTCGAGGAATCTGTGCCCCAGCTTGTTGAGCCAGGTTTAGCGGCTTGCCAAAAATTGCTTCGATCTCAAGCGGACGGCGTTCGTCGTAGTCAATTTTCATGCTGGTGCGGTAGGGCTTCATTTTTGCCGTGTGGTCCAGCATTTTTTGAATGTAGCTGTCGGGAAGCGATCGCCCACACGCCTCAGCAGCCATCTGCACCTCGCGCATAATTTGTTCTGCAAGCTTTTGGACAGCCGGATTCGTCATCATTTCCTCAGTCGTTGCATTCAGCACAACCGAAAGCCCATTGAAGGGAATATTCCACACTAGCTTTTGCCAGCGTGCCAAAAATAAGTCGTCCTTCAGGTCAATTGAGACATTGGCTCGGCGGAAGTCATCAGCGATTTCAGACATCTGCCTGGTGATGCCGCAGGGCTGGTTGTCGTCTGAGTAGTGTCCGAGGCGATCGCCCCATAGTCTAAATGGTGAATATGACCGGGCGCAATTTTGTTAGAGCAGAGGAAACATAGCCCACCTATCACCTTTTCTGCGCCTACAATTTGAGCGGCTTCGGCTTCAACTCCTAACCCATTTTGCAGAACTAACACGGTGCTGGTTTCGCTAACCAGAGGCGGCAAAAGTTGAGGCAGCAGGTAGTTTTGAGTTGTTTTCAAGGCAACCACAATAACATCGCAAGGGGGCATCTGCTCAACGCTAGCGTAGGCATGAACCTGGGGTAGCTTGAAGTTACCTTGTACAGAGTCGATTGTGAGTCCGTGCTGCCGGACGTGCTGGTAGTCGCTTCGCAGCAAAAAATGCACCTCTGCCCCAGCTTGCTGTAACCGTGCGCCGTAGAATCCACCTAATGCGCCTGTACCCAAAATGGCGTAGCTGCGGTCAGATTGAGAATTATTTAGAAGAACCATCGTGACATTCTGGAGGAGAAATTCTGTTTAATTTTGAAAGGTTTTTATAATTTTCAGAAAAGACCTTTAATTTATTGGTTGAGTTTGCAATAAGTGGGTGCAGGTGATTAGACTAAACACTTCACTGGTGAACAGGTTACTTTCTTGATTGATTCCGGTTTATTGAGTTTCGTTCAGCGATCTAGACCAGCTATCTAGACCGATTTACATAGAACTGGTTCACGATCATTTGGCAGTTGCGCTTTAGCTAAACTCACTCAGGACATATTATGCTCCATCTTCCTCCAGAACAGCAGCAGGGGTTTTATCGCTACAGTCCAATGGGGTTAAAACAGCGTGGTCCTGCACGATTGTTTGCCCACATTGGTGAAGATGGGACGCTGGGCTATGGTTTAACTCGGATTTATCAAAACCTGATTGAACAGGGACGAGTTTCACCGCCATTAAGTTTGCTAATGCAGTGGATTGAATCGACCCTTCAAAGGATTCGTCAGCAGTTAGATAAGCTGAGTACGCTACTGGCAGATGTAGAGTTTTTACATTCAGATTGGCTTAACTGGTCACTGCCTCCGGGGGAAACGTTTAGCAGTGAATATGTACGCGATCGCCGCAAGATGGGGCAAATTTTAACATCAGCGAGTAAGGCTGCGATCGCCGCTCGCCTACAGGACGATTCTCCATTTTTGATCGAAACTCGATTAAGCACCTTGCAGAAGCGGCAGTCGCTTTCTCCCAAAGATTTAGCGTCGAGCAGTGAACGGCAGCGGCTACGGTTTTACGCAGAGCTAGAACAGCGCCAGCGCGAGCGCCCTAGAGTTAGCCTGATTCATGCCAGGGACGGAGAGTTGAGCGATCGTGAATTTGCCCGTCAGCGGTTAGCTGGTACAAATCCGATGATCGTGCATCGCCTGCGTGAAGCAGACCGAGAGCGGTTGCAGCCCTGGGCAACCCAAGATTATGCATTGGCAACCGGGGAAACGGTAAATTTATCGGAGGCGGTGACTCAAAATCGGCTGTTTCTGGCAGACTATCCCCTATTTCAAGATCTCACTTCAACGGATCTTCAGTTGGGGCGCTATGTGGGCAATCCGCAGGCTTTGTTTTACCGCACTGAGCAAGGGCTGTATCCCGTATTGATTCAGTTGGAATTGGGTAGCAATTGGATAACTCCGACGGCAGCAGCAGATGACTGGATGCGGGCAAAGCTCTATACGCAGGCGGCAGACATGACGCACCACGAGCTAATTGACCATCTGTGTAACACGCATTTGTCAATGGAGGCATTTGCGATCGCCACTTCCCGTCAGCTTCCGGTGGGGCATCCGCTCTATCAGCTTTTGCGCCCTCATTTTCGCTTTTTGCTAGCGATTAACACACGCGGCAATACGCTGTTGCTGGCTGAAGATGCCGCCATTGAAGAGCTATTAGCTCCGACGCGAGAGGCTTCTGTGAGTCTGATCAATCAGTCCTATCGAGAGCGCCCGTTTACCGATGCGGCTTTTCCCAATGACATCGCCAAACGGGGGTTAGAGCCGGAATATTTGCCTGATTTTGCTTATCGGGATGATGCTCAGCTTTTGTGGGAGCGATCGCCACCTACGTCAGCAGCTACCTCCAGCGCTATTACCGGGATGATACTGCCGTGTTGCTTGATCCCTACCTGCAAGCCTGGGCCGCAGAACTAGGGCAGCCGCTGAGCGATCGCCCGCTCAACGAATTTCCTGAACTGCCCAGTTGGGTGCCTGCCGGGTTTGCCGCCAAAACAGGAATTCGAGTTGAAAGCTTGCCTGACTATCCGCGTGTGCCTCACTTTCCGTCTGTCAACAGCGCCAATCAGCGGCTAGGCGAAATTCAAGGGCTTCAGCAGCTAATTGACATTGCCACTCATATCATCTTTACCTGTGGCCCACAGCACGCGGCGGTGAATTTTTCTCAGTTTGACTATGCCGGATATGCGCCTAATGCACCGCTAGCAACCTATACCCGTCCGGATGTGGCGGTGCCCCTAGAAGAAGTGCTGCCGTCTCCCGAACAAGACCTGAAGCAGATGGAGCTAACGTTTGCGTTGAGCGGCATCATCTGGGGAAAGCTGGGGGACTCGCAACTGATTCGATATGAGGAAGAGGGCGATCGCCAAATATTGCGCCAGTTTCAACTGAGGCTGGAGAGCGTCGAGCTAGAAATTCAGCAGCGCAACCAGCAGCGGCTCAATCGAGATGGCGTAGACTACCCCTACCTGCTGCCGTCGAGAATTCCCAATAGCATCAACATTTAGGGAACTCACTGAGGAATGGGAATTAATTAAACTTGCCTAATTCCTCTGCTGTAAGGGCTTGGCACTGCCAAGCCCCTAAGTGCCAAGCCCCTAGCTGAAATACCGCATTTATTAAATTCATGCTCCTTAGGAATGGGAATTAAACAAACTGTGGGATGGGCATCTTGCCCGTCCGGGCGGGTGAGACACCCACCCCACAGGTTACTCCTATTCCGCCGTTAAGAGTTAGGAACGAGGGATTTTTCGCTGTTAACGGCTTTGGCTTCAAGCTTAGAGGATTCCAAACCATCTAAGATTTCCAGCATTTCGCGCTCGAAGGCAACCTGAGCGCGATTGGTTCTACCGCCAATGTAGAATTTTCCGGTTTCTTCTAGTGCCCAAATTTGAGAATGGGAAATGTAGCTCATCAGCACACTGACCATCAGCAAGCCAAACCCGGTATAAACGATCGGAATGCCCGGATCAGCTTTGATCTGCAAGCCTGTGCTGCCCACGATTTCGGCGATCGCCAATGTCACTCCATTCACTTCAGTAGACATCCCCTGACGCACCGTTGAGATCAGCTTGCCCTCCATGTCGTAGACCAGCAGCATTCCCTGGAGGTCTTTTGCCAAAACGGATACGCCTTCACTCAGGTCAGGTTTTGTGGGAATCCAGGTGCCCCAAATGCGACCGCTACCCGTGTCAAGCGGTGCCATTGGCAATTGCAGGATAGGGCTGTTGTTCAGTCGAATTCGGACGGCGGCGATCGCCCAATCTGCCTGGTAGAGCGTCACCCCCCGATGGCGCAGCGGCTCATTAACGTGAATTGTTTTACGCTTGATTTCTGCACCCTGATCGTCCAAAACGGAGAGGTCAGAATAAAACTGGTCAATTGTGCCTTCTGGCGTGTAGTCAATCCAAAAGCGATTGACCCGCACTGACCAATCCTTGGGAATCTGTCCTGCTGCCCAGGGGCCAGCATCAAAAATATTTTGAATGCGGAATGTTTCACCGCTAGGCACCATCTCTTGAGCAAAAAAACCCGTCATTGCGCCCACGATCGCCCCTAGCAAAATCAGGATCATGCTGGCATGAACAATGATCGGGCCGATGCGTCCAACAATGCCTCGGTCTGCGTAAAGCGCATTGTCTCGCCGAAAAATCCGGTAGCGGCGTTTTTCTAGCAGCGGCACCAGTTGCTCAGTCGAAACCTGATCTAACTCAGCACTCAGGGCAAATTTCTCAAACTGTCGGGGTTTGGTGTAAAAATTCCAGGTGCGAGAAAACCAGCGTAGGGAAGGAATTTGTCGCTGAAAGGTGCAGGTAATCAGGCTAGAGCCAAACAGGATCAGCAGCGCCAGAAACCACCAGGTGCGGTAGACGTGATCAAGCCCTAGTGTGAGTAACACTTTCCAGGTGAGGAAGCCAAACAGAGCCGGATTCTCTGGATAGTTTGCCTGGTAAAAGTCTAGAGATTGCCCCTGCTCGATGACGGTGCCCGTGATGCTAAAGATGGCGATCGCCAACAGCAGGGCGATCGCCAGCCGCAGATCTGCCAGCAGCGGAAACAATTCTCGCTTAAGGTAGCGCTGAGGGATCGCCGCCCAGTTTCTCAATTTTGATGAGCTTGAAGTTTCTGAAGTCATGAGTTCAGCTTACATTCCTATCCCACTGGGAAAAACCGAAACAGCAGGGAAAAAACGCCAAACCCGACCAGCAGCGCACCGCTTGCGGGTGTAATCCAGCTTGACCAGCGGCGCAGTTCTAACAGTTTTTTAACTGAAGCGGTGAAGGTGCCTGCCAAAACTAATGGAGCGACATACCCGACCGTATAAGACAGTAGCAAAACGCCACCCAAAACAGGATCTTTGGTCTCAGTCACCCAGGCCAGCAGCGTAATCAAAACGGGAGTGCTGCACGGTGAGGCAACCAGCCCAAAGGTTAAGCCAATCAGGTAAGACCGAACGCCTTCGGGTAAGTCTTTAGAAATCCAGTCCATGCCGCCCCAGTTGGGCAGTTGCAGCGGTAAAGCCTCAAGCAGGTTTAAACCCATAAGAATGGCGATCGCACTCACCACGATCGGCAACCCCACCCCAACTTGACCATATACACGACCCAGCACTGCCGTTGCAATTCCCAGCCCTGCCAGCGTCGTCGCCAAACCCAGGGCAAACCAGGTAGACTGTGCCGCCGCCTGGATGCGACTTCTCGCCTCATAGCCGCCGATGTAGCCAATTGTGATCGGCAACATAGACAGCATACACGGGGTCAAACTGGTCAGCAGCCCCGCCAAAAAGATGATGCCAACGCTTGTCGCGGTCAGGTGCGATAGCTGATTTGCCACCAGGCTATCGGCAAAATGTTCCAACTCGTAGAATCGAGTTTGCAGGGTTTCCAGCATGGTTTGAAGGGAGCAAGGCCATCACGCCTATCGTCAGATATACCTTCATCTTATCGAACATCTGATCGGAGGCGGGCTTGAGAAGGGGGCGATCGCTTCCTAACCCCGCTCAAGCACCGGGCAAACTGCCCCTTTGCCGTCTGTGAGTACGCCGATGATCTAGGGATACAACCTTAGCCTCACTCCCTTCCCGCGCAATGCGGATCAGCAGTGCTGAGAGCAGCAGACTGGCAATCATCGAGTTGCCCCCATAGCTAAAAAACGGAAACGGTAAGCCTGTCGTAGGCAGTGCGCCCGTTGCCACGCCAATGTTGAGCAGCGATTGACCGACCAGGAGAATGACCACCCCAATCGCCACCAGGCGGTGAACAGGATTAACGGCTTTTAGCGCAACCTTTAGCCCTAACGTGGCATAGGCCGCCAGCAGCAGCAGCAGCAGCATACTGCCGATAAAGCCAAATTCTTCAGCAAATACGGCAAAGATAAAATCAGTGTATTGAATCGGCAGGTAAGACAGCTTTTGTTGAGATAGCCCGTATCCGACTCCACTAAAGCCGCCCGACCCGATCGCCATCAGACTTTGGGTAAGCTGATAGCCGTTTCCCAGCGGGTCAGCCCAGGGATTGAGAAACGACATAATCCGTTCTCGCTGATATTCTTTAATGCTGATACTGATGATTGCGGCACCCAGTCCGGCGATCGCCGTTGCCCCCAGATGCAGATACGGTAAGCCTGCTGCCAGCGCCACTAACCACAAAACCATACCGCAAAGCGCCGCTGTACTCAGGTTAGGCTGAAGCAAAATGCCCACCAGAACTGCCGCAAAAATGCCCAACCAGGCAATCCGGGTGGAGTTAGACAGCCGCTCCCATTGCCCAAACACACGGGCACTCTGGAGTACCAAAAACGGCTTAATGATCTCAGAAGGCTGAAGCAGCGCATACGACCCCAACGAAATCCAGCGGTTAGCTCCGTTGATGGAGGTGCCCAGTCCAGGAATGATCGTCAGCAAAATTAGCCCCAGCAGCCCCAGCAGAAACCAGTCGGCGATCGCCAAAATGTAGCGCAGCGGCGAATGCACCAGCAGCCCAAAGCCAACTAGACCAACCGCAACCCAAATGATCTGTCGCTTGAAATAATACAGCCCGTCGCTAAAATCTGCATCTGCAACCGCAAAGGAAGCAGAAAACAGCATCACCAGCCCGACGAATAGCCACAAAAACGTCAGCCACCGCAGCAGCCGAGCTTCTAAAGCCCATTCTTTAACCGATGAATCAAACAGTGGGATTAGATATCGAAGGTTCACGCAGCTTAACGAGCTATCTAAACAATTTGCCTATAACAGTAGCGCAAGAGTGCATGAAGGAGTACACAAAAGCAAACTCTGGGGGCGATCGCAAAATACTAAACTTGCACAAGTTCTAAAAAAATTCCTGATAGGGCACCTCATGCGGGAATAAAAGAATGGTAGATGCACCCTGAATTAATCCCTGGCTTCACGTCAGGGATTTTTTTTGAGTGAACGTAAAGATATTTTTAACCTGTAGCGTAATGTTGACTACACCATTCAACAACAGTTCTTTTTAAGATATTGCAGGTTGAGTTTTACCGCTACACGGCTCTCTCTAAGTCATTAGCACAAAAATTTAGAGTGGGAATATGAGCAACATCGCTGAACGCTACATCTATCTGTGCCGTTGCTACATTGAGCTTGCAGACCGATTTCAAAAGCTTGATGTAGAACACATGACGCTAAAAGGCAAAATGGTTCCGATGTTGAAAGCAATGAAAAGCTACAAACACACCATTGAGCAGCTATCGCAAGAAAAATTAGAACTGGAGCAAAAACTGCAAGCCGTTACTGCTCAATATGAAGCATTAAAGCCTTTTGAAGCTTTACTCCAGCCAGAAACTCAGGCTGTACTGGCAGAAGCCGAAGAGCAAATGAACCTCGTCCAGCAAACCATTGAGGAAATTGAGCAGGAAACCGATCCCGATATGAGTGAGGCAGACAAGACTTTACTCAAAGAATATTCCGAGCATTCTGACGAGTTTAGCTGGATGAACACCCCAGCGAAAAGCTGATGAGTTCCTAAAGCACTTGTAGCTGTAGTTATGCTGCTCATATAGTTATACCGCTTAATCTTTAGCAGGGACAGCAGCCGAAAGCCTGTCTATCAGCTTTTGGATTAAGCTAGCGCGAGACCGCCGATGAGACGATGCTTTGTGCTTGCTAGTAGGCGGTTTCACTATCTGAGCCAACTTTAACTTGTAAGTCTCTCAGGTTTCATCAAGAGTAGTTCCCAATTTTCGACTAATCCTTCTGTGTTCTTCTGAAAAACGCTAATGTGTTCGGATGCCATGTGCTGCTCCCAAAGAACCCGGCTTGCCCAATTCTCATAAAACAAGAATAGAGTGCTGTCTTCGATAGAACGATGCAGATCGTAGTTGAGGCACCCCTCTTCTAGCAGCGTCGGCTGAATTAGGTGCAGTAGTTCTTGATGTAAAACCGCCTCTGAACCTGATTTCGCTTGGATTTTGGCAACTACTGTCAATTGAGTCATTGCACGTCTCTACTTTGTACGTTTCTAATAAGAATTGAATGATTGCGTCAGCACAACTTTCCCAATTGCTTGACCTGACTCAGCGTGTTGATGGGCATCGGCAATCTCAGCCATGCTGAAGGTTTTAGGATCCAGGAGAGGACGTATCTTGCCTTCATCTACGATTTGAGCTAGTTTCAATAGAATTTCCCTATGATGAATGCGATTTACATTAAACAGCATCGGAATCAGCATGAAAACTAGATGCAGGGTTAGCCCCTTTGCATGGAGCAGAGTTAAGTCTTGCTGAGATAGAGAAACGATCGACACGACAGTTCCATTTAGTTTCGCGGCTTTAAAGGCATTCTGAAGATTGTCATTACCAACCGTATCAAACACCACATCAAAACCTTGACCATCCGTATGTTCTGCTACAAATTCCTCAACAGGCTGCTTGCGGTAGTTAATGATAATATCTGCTCCTAAACGATGGGCGATCGCTGCCTTCTCATCGTTAGAAACTAGAGCATAGACTTTTGCCCCTGCCCACTTCGCCAGTTGGACTCCAATATGTCCTACTCCTCCGGTTGCTCCATATACTAAAACCTTTTGCCCTGGCTGAATTTTGGCGCGATCAATCAGACCTTCCCACGCCGTAATTGAAACTAGGGGAAGTGCCGCCGCCTCTGCCATTGTGAGAGATTTTGGCTTATGAGCAATTAGGCGAGCATCAGCCAGCATATATTCGGCTAACGCACCTCCCATTCCTTTTACGCCACCTGCACAGGCATAGACTTCATCTCCAATGTGAAACCAATCGACACCTGCTCCAACGGCTGCGATTGTTCCTGCCATATCTCCATGCAAGACGGCTGGAAAACTAGGGGCAATATCTACTGCAACCCCTTGCCGGATTTTGTAGTCAACCGGATTAACGCTTGTTGCAGCCACTTGAATTAAGACATGATTGGGAAGAACGTCTGGAGTCTTTAAATCGGTTTCCTTAAACACGCTGGAATTGCCAAATTGCTCAATCACCAAAGCTTTCATGGTTTTGCTCTCCTGCAAAAACTGACATCCATAAAGTACGATCGCAGTACTGCTGCCCGTAAGGATTTACAGCAAAGTGCAATAGTTACTTTTTGGTAAACATGGCTCTAAATCATGATTTCAATGGTTCTCAACTGAGCTACTTACCTCAGCCAGCACTTGAGCGGATTGCAAAAATGGATCTGTTTGATACAAGCTGTGCTGGGCACCAGATTCTTGAACACATTGCCAACAAATGGACAATTTTGATCGTCTATGCGCTCACTCAAGGCAAAAAGCGGTATGGCGAACTCAAACAACAAATTGTTGGTGTGTCGCCTAAGATGCTGATTCAAAACCTGCGGAGTTTAGAGCGGTATGGGTTGATTGAGAGAGAGGTGTACCCAACCGTTCCTCCAAGAGTCGAATACTCACTCACTCCACTGGGGACTTCACTCGTTGAGCCATTGGCAGTCCTGGGTGAATGGGCCTATCAACACATTGCAGACGTAAAAATGGCGATGGAATGTTATGACAGCAATCCAGACCCTAACAACTACTGGGAACCTAAGTAGGTTACATAACAACTTGGAGAAGCGTAATTCGGCATAACAACACCCATGCACCCCGACCGTCGAGATGTGGATTGGTTTATGCAGAGGTTGTCTGGGGCGGTGATAGGCAACGAATAGGTGGCAGCCAGAATGCTTCAATTCTCAGCCGCTAGGACTTGAGGCACGATGGATGCCTTTTCGCTAACCGCAAGCTGCTTTTTGTTAAAGGTCAACTTATGGTCTACCAGGTCAATCAAAATTGTGTCACCTTCGATGAAAGTATTCTCCAAAATTTTAGTGGCGATCGGATTTTCCAATTCCTTTTGAATTGCCCGCTTTAAGGGACGCGCACCATAAACCGGATCAAAGCCTACCTCAGCAATATAGTTTTGGGCGATCGGGGTTAGCTCCAGCTTAATTTTTTGGTCTGCCAGCAGTCGATGAATCCGCTTGAGTTGAATGCCAACAATTTTCCGCAGTTCTTCCAGCCGCAGCGGGTGAAAGAGAATCAGGTCATCGACGCGATTGAGAAATTCGGGGCGAAAGTGCGATCGCAGCGCATCCATCACTCGCTTTCGCATCAGTTCATATTGTGAATCGTCCCCCGACACATCCAAAATGTGATCGCTGCCGATGTTGCTCGTCAT